>JBBIQJ010000150.1:0-6014 GCA_037442385.1 Armatimonadota bacterium | reverse complement strand
AAGCCTGGGGTTCGTCGCGATTAACTACATCACCTGTCAGCCGCACTATCGGGAGCGGTTCGAAAAACTGTTCCGCACACGCGCGAAGGCGATTGACCGTATGCCCGGCTTCCGCGGCATGTATGTGCTGCGCCCCCAGAAAGAGGGAGACCCCTACCTGGTCGTTAGCCACTGGGAGAGTGAAGCCCACTTTCGCGCGTGGGTGCAGTCGCCCGAATTCATGGAGGGGCATCGGCGGGGTTTTGAAGACCTGCGTCAGGCGCGTGAACGCGGTGAAGACCCCCCGATGCAGTCCGACTTCAAAACCTACGAAGTTCTCACGCGCTAATCCCCCCTTGTGTGCCCTCCCCTCACCACCCCGCCCCAGCAACGGGGCGGGGTATAATTCCGTTTTGAAAGCCATGCGATACATACCCAGTATCGGGATGGAAGTCCACGCACAGTTGCTCACCGAGAGCAAGATGTTCTGTGCGTGCCCCACACGATTCGGCGATGCGCCCAACACCAATGTTTGCCCCGTGTGCCTTGGATTGCCCGGCACGCTCCCTGTGCCCAATAAGAAGGCGGTAGAGCATGTCATTCGGACCGCGCTGGCGCTGAACTGTCGGATTGCCCCTATAACCCTGTTCTACCGCAAAAACTACTTTTATCCCGACCTACCCAAAGGCTATCAGATTTCGCAATACGGTGAAGTGCATCCCATCGGCACGCATGGCTATCTGGAGATTGAGCTGAACGGCGAACGCAAAAAGATTCGCATTCGGCGCGTGCATTTAGAAGAGGACACAGGGAAGCTGTTTCACTACCTGCCTGGCGAAAGCGAAGTGGACTATAACCGCGCGGGTGTGCCCCTGATGGAGATTGTTACGGACTTCCCCCCCGATATTCACTCGCCAGAAGAGGCGCGTGAGTATCTGGTGCAGTTGCGTGCGATCCTCACCTACCTGAGGGTGTGCGACGGCAAAATGGAAGAAGGTTCGCTCCGATGTGAGCCAAACATCAGCGTCGCGCCCGAAGGGTCTAACCAGCTCGGAGTCAAGACCGAATTGAAGAACCTCAACTCCTTCCGTTCGGTGGCGCGCGGGATCGAGTTTGAGGTGCAGCGCCAGATTCAGATTCTGGAATCGGGCGGGCAGGTGGTGCAGGAAACCCGCGGCTGGAGCGAGGAAGGCGCCTACAGCTTCCCGATGCGCACCAAAGAGTTCGAGCAGGATTACCGCTACTTCCCCGAACCCGATATCGTGCCCATTCAGATTACCGAAGAGTGGCTGGAGAGCCTGCGAAAAACGATTCCCGAACTGCCGCTGGCAAAAGCCGACCGCTACCGGCGCGAATACAAGCTCTCGGACTACGACGCTCGCGTGCTGACCGCCGATTACGATACGGCGACCTATTTCGAGCGATGCGTCGCGCTGGGCGTGGAGCCAAAAACCGCCTGCAACTGGATTACGGTGGAACTGCAGGCGCGCCTGAACGAAACAAACCGCGCCATCAGCGAATCGCCTTTGACGCCCAGCCACCTGGCAGACCTCGTGGGGTTGATCCAATCGGGCACAATTTCGGGGCGCATCGCAAAAGAGCTGTTCGACGAAGTGTTCCAGACGGGGCGGATGCCCTCCGAGATTGTGAAGGAGCGCGGGCTAATTCAGATTTCCGACGAGGATGCCCTGCGCGCCGCCGCGCGTCAGGTGCTGGAAGAGAACCCCGATGCCGTCCAGAAATATCACGCGGGCAAAACCAGCGTGATTGGCTTTCTGGTGGGGCAGATGATGAAAGCCACGCACGGGCGCGCCAACCCGCAACGCGCCCAGCAACTCCTCCGCGAAGAACTGGAGAAATTCAAATGAGAATGGGATTGCGCTACGGTCTCAGCTTGATCATGCTGGTACTGGGAGTTTATGTAGTCTATCATGAGTACTTTCTGTTCGGGCGCCTTGAGGGATTGGCGCTCGGCTCGCTCCTGATCCTGTGGGCGTTCACTCGCGCCCTGATGTGGAAACGACTGGAAAAACGCATGCGCAACGGAGCGTAACGATGGGGTTCAAACTGTTCGGTTGGCGACGACGCAAAACGGAGGCACAACCCGAGCAGACACCAACACACCTGCTGGTGCCCTTCACCAACACCCCCGAAGACCGTGAACTCCTGCGCTACGCCGTGCGCATGGCACAGGTGTTCGAGGCACACCTGACTGTGCTGTGTTTCATAGAGGTCTCGCGCGGGTTGAGTCTCGAGCAGTGCCCCCCGGAAAAACTACAGCGTGGCGAAGAGCTCGCCTTAGCCGCGCGCGAGATTATCGAGGAGCTCGGCTTCGGCAACTACACCATCCAGACACGCCCTACCCATCACTGCGGGTTCGCGATTGTAGAAGCCGTGCGAGAATACGGATGCGACATGGTATGTATCGCCGCGGAATACCGCAGGGTGCTGGGACGCCAGCTTCTGACGGAGACCGTGGAGACCGTGCTGCGCAAAGCGCCTGTACAGGTGTGTCTGTATTGCAAACCGAAGGAGGAAGAGAAATCATGAGAGTGGTGATAATGGGTTGCGGTCGTACGGGTTCCATTCTGGCGCTCCTGCTCAGCGAAACGGGACACTCGGTAACGGTGATCGATCGCTCGCAAGACTCGCTGATGCGGCTGGGTAAGGCGCATCGGTGTCAGGTGGTGATTGGCGACGGACTGGACGAGGACACTCTCCGCCGCGCCGAGCTGGACAAAGCGGACGCCTTTATTGCATGCACCAACGGAGACAACACGAACCTGATGGTGGTGCAGATGGCGCGCGAGCTGTTTGGCGTGCAACGGGTCGCAGCGAAGGTCAACGACCCCGTGCGGGCAGAAGCGTATCGCCAGTACGGGATTTTCACCGTGACCTCCGGCTCCATCCTGGCAGGCTACTTGCGCGACTGGCTGCTGGGCAATCCGCCCCAGAGCGTGGAGACCTACAACCAGCTCTATCCAGAACTGAAGGCGCTCTTGCGGGAGTGAACCATGCGGCGCAGGCGCGAGTGGCTCAGCCTGATTCTGCTGCTCACGGCATGTCAGCAGGAGCCAGCCCCCTCGCCAGAACAGTTCCAGTTCCCGGTCGGAATCTTTATTCGGGCACGGCGCAACGACTTCTGGGAAGCCTTTGAGGCAGGTCTGAAGAGCCGTCTGGACGCCAGCATCGTGCCCAGCATTGTGTACTTCGACTCTGCCCAGCGCGATTCGGTTGCGTCCCGGATGGTTCAGCCCGAAGCGTGGCGTGCGCTGGCATTCTGCGCTCCGACAGATGTCTGGGCGCGGGAGACTGTCGACAAAGCAGTACGTGAGGGGATTCCGCTGGTGCTGGTGGGGGTGGACATGCGTCAGAGCCTGCGGCTGGGCGTCGTCAGTACCTACTACTACGATGTGGGGCGCAAAGCAGGGGCATGGTATGCCAAGCGCCTGCCTTCAGGGCGTGTCGTGGTGATTGCGGGACATCCTTTGCCTGGTGCGGTCAGCGAGTTCTGGGATGGCTTTCGACACGGCTTACTGGAAAATCGGCGACTTCGGGCGAACCTGATCCCTCTCTCCGACAGCACCCGCACGAAAGCAGCGGCACAGCGTCTGAAAAACAACCCAACGGTGCAGGGGGTCTTTTTGATGGGCGCGGAGGTCGCACGCCATGCGATGGAAATCGCTCCCCTTCCCAATCTGGGAATCTTTACCTGGCGATCCGACGCGGAGGCATGGTATCATGAGGGACGGTGCCAGCTCCTGCTTATAGAGAATCCGCATGAGGTGGGCGTTCGCACAGCCAACCTATTGCGTAATCTCAGCCTGGGGCGCGGAAAGGACCTGGAGATTGTCTATGTGCCCTACCTGCAGCGGGCGCGCTGAAAAAAAAACAGGAAAAACGGGGCAAAACCCGTACTTATACAGAGGGATTTCAGAGCAAGATGAGCGTATTGTAAAGTAAAGGACTGGCATGGAGGCTGGAGTGTTGCGACCGCAGGCATTGACGGTGCTGGAAGGTTTGCCTTCCCTCGCCGAGAGGCGCACGGAGGCGCGCCCTGCGTACTCGCTGGAGCGTGAACCTTTGATGCGAACCGTTGCCCATCTGATAAAACCGAATCGGGTGTGGGTGCATCCCGACCATACTGTCGAGACCGCCCTGATTTTGTTGCGCGGGCACCAGCTGAGCGGGCTACCCGTGTATGATGGACAGCAGGTGGTGGGCACGGTGGAATATGCTCAGCTGCTGGGAGTTCCCCCAGAGATGCCCGTTCGCGAAGTGATGTATACCGAAATCCCCGAATATGCCCCGGATACACCCCTGCGGGTCGTCGCTGAGTGGTTCCTTAACACACGGCGTACCTTCCTGCCGATTGTGCAGGAAGGCAAACCTGTCGGAAGCCTGACCGTGTTTGATTTACTCCCCGAAATTGGACGCAGCTATGACCCGATGACGGGTTTACCATGGTCGGACACCCTGCGTGAGTGGGGGATTGAGCAGCTCGCTCAGGGGCGCGAAATCACAGTCATCTTTTTTGATCTGGACAATTTCGGCGCGTTTAACAAACGCTATGGGCATCTGGTGGGAGACGAGGTGCTGCGGCGGGTGGCGCGGATTCTGGCAGAGGAGACCAACCCCGAAACCGATGTCGTCTGCCGCTGGGGGGGCGACGAGTTCGCGATTGCGACCTTGCGCCGGCGTGAAGAGGCAGGGCTGCTGGCGCATCACCTAAGCCGACAGATTGCCAGCATCCAGATTCCCGATGTGGATATGCCCATCGCGGTTTCCTACGGCTATCAGGGGGGCAAGCGTACGCGCGAGCGTGAGCAGGTGCATTACGCCGCAACGGTAGACAATCTGGTGAACCTCGCCAGTCAGGAGTGCATGCTGATGAAGGGCATCACGCCAGCGCGAGGCGGCGCTCAGCTGACCTTGCCGATGCAGGCGGCTGTCGAACCACGCCCGCCCGAGCGACGGATTCGCATTCAGACCGTCTCCTATGAACGCGAGGGACGGCGTGCGAAGGCGTGGGTCTACCTGCAAATCGAAAACCGCGTGCTGGAAGGCGTTGCCGAAGGCGAGGCGCGGCTCCATCCGCTAATTGTGGAAGCCGTTCTGAACGCCCTTCGCCCTATTCTGCCGCCCAATCTGATCCTGAGCCTGATCAATGCCAGCGAAACTCAGGGCGAAAGCGGGCATGCGGTGGTCAATGTGATTCTGCTCTGGGAGAACGGCGAGGCGCGTCAGGAGCTGGTGGGAAGCGCCCTTCTGCGCGATGACGCCGCGCGTGCCGTGGCGGCGGCTGTGCTGGATGCGCTCAACCGCCCCCTGACTCGGATTCTGGAGAGTTTATAGCCGCCTCAAGCAACCGAATCACGGTGGGATTTTTGCCGCGTTTAGCGCAATCCAGCACACTTTCCCGAAGGGCGCTTACGGCGCGCGGGTTCGCCCCATGGCGCAGCAGCAGGCGCACCGTGTCGGCATGCCCGTTCTCGGCGGCGGGCATCATCAGGGTTCGCCCGTTTTTATCGCGCAGGTCGGGCGCGACGCCCGCCTGAAGCATTCGCTCCAGCACGCGCGTGCGCCCGTAAATCGCGGCATAGTGAACAGGCGAGTAGCCCGGACTCATCTGCTGGCGGTCGCCCGATTTATCGCGGGCATCGAGACTCGCCCCCCGTTCGATGAGGGTGAGCGCAATCGAGTCGTAGCCCCGAATCACGGCGAGGCTCAGCGCGGTTAGCCCGCCGCGCGTTCGTGCGTTCACATTTGCGCCCTGCTGTAAAAGTTGCTCCACTGCACGGGCGTCTCCTGCGTCCACCGCCGCAATCAGTTGGTCATTTTTTGCCAGCTGACGGCTGCGCATCTCCCGAAACCACGGCGACGCCAGCACCCCCACCGTCAACACAATCGGCAATACGAAGAAGCCCAAAATTAGCGTCTTTTGCCACTGGGTTGCGCCTTCAGGCTCGGTTTGCATAGCTCAATTAAACCCCAAGCCAGCCCATTAAAAAACGACGGAGCCAAGCGTTTTTGCC
>JBBIQJ010000149.1:0-6215 GCA_037442385.1 Armatimonadota bacterium | reverse complement strand
AGGAGGCGAGGTGATAATCAGGTCTATGCTCGCGTCAGGGAGCATTTTCAGCACCTCACGGCAGTCGCCGTGCAGGATGCGATTCAGAAACGGCGCAAGTTGTGCGTCATAGACCGCTCCTATACCATAAGAAGTATACCCTTTGGTGGGGATGCCTTCAGAGGCACTGGTGAGGATAGCAAGGCGCAATTCCTCTTGCGGGATAGGGGAACCTACTGACGAGGTTTACGGCTTGCGCCGCCAGATAAGCGCACTGATTGCCACAATACATCCATAAATCCACCAGTCGCCGAAGCGCACATACGGCGTCTGATGCGCGTATAAGCCTATTGTGCCTGTAATGACTGTTGTGGTGTTCGGTTGTTGGGCAAGGCGCTCACCTAACGGTCCATAGAAACCCACTGTACCGCCGTTGTAAGATGTCCGCCGCCCCGTCTCGATCGCGCGCAGGGAGGTAAACGCTGCGTACTGCGGCGCACCAGAGCGTTCTCAAGTGAACTTTCGGCGGTCATCAGGCACAACCACTGTGCGCCTGTACGCACATGGGCACGCGCAATCCAGCTGAACAGACTCTCCACACAAATCAGGGTTCCTACAGGCGGTTGTCCGTCTATCCGCAGCGGCTGAAGCCGCTGTCCTGATTGAAAACTTTCACCCCGGCCCTCCAGCAGACGAACCAGCCCACTTAGCGGGGCGGGCGGTATCTATGCGGTGAACGCCATCAGCTTTACCTTGTCGTAGCGTAGGGGCGACCGCTCAGGCGCGTAGACAAGCGCACTGTTGCATATCGTATGAGGCGCAGGGCGTGAAATCCTTGCGCCAACCAGCAGGTGAACTCTATACAACACGCTCCACTGCTGCCAGCGTCGTCCGCATGACTCCGCCGCGCGCTCGCCTTCCGAACAGCTCTCTGTCGCTTCGGGAAACGCCACCCACTGCGCGCCCTGTTGGGCGGCTGTACGGATGAGCGATTCGTAGCGCTCGTTCTCAATCTGTCGCGAGTAGACACGCGTGGGCGCCAGGTGCGTCGCGCCGACCGTCAGCGCGCCTGTCGGCGGAGGCGTCCACAGCCGATAGCTCGCGCCGTAGCCAAACCAACTTAGCACAATCAGCCCCGCCAGCGTCCCCGCCGTGCGCCATTCGCCTCGCAAAGCCAGGGCGAGCGCGCCGTTCCACGCTATGATGAGCCACTCTACAAGCCACGCGCCCCCCAGCGACGCTGGCAGCAATAGAAACGGCGTCTCCACCAGCCCGTTTGCGAACATTCCCCACGGAAAGCCCAGTGCGCCCAGACTGCGCGCCCAACTCATCACAGTCCACAGGCACGCCGACGCTATCACCCACCGCCAGCCCTGCAACCGAAGCCAACCCAACAAAGCGCCGAACAAAGTCCACCAGCCTAGCATCCACAAGAGCGCGAGCGCCCATGCGACGCCGCCAGCCCACTCGGACGCTCTTTGTTGAAACACGGGAAGCGCAGGCAAGGAGAGCGCGACCCAGTAGCCGCTGCCCCACCAGAACGCACCCCACGCCGCTTGCGCCCACGACGCCCCATACAAACGCCACAACGCCAGCGCAGGCGCCGCCAGCAGCAACGGATGCCAGCCCACAGGCGGGAAAGCACACGCGCACAACACGCCCCTCAGAAGAAGCCACCCCATCTGCCTAATTCACGCATGTGCCCTGCAGATACCACGCGCTTCCGCGCAGGCGACTGGGGCACCGCCAGCAAGGATGCCCCTGTCTATCGCGCCCTGCCAGCCCAAACAGTGTCGCCTCGCATACCTGCTCGCCTCGATAATACGCCGAAAGCTCCACCAGACAATACTGCGGGGCGCTCTGCCCGTCGCCGCGCATGATGGTTCCGTAGCCTCGACGCGTCTTCTAACTCTTCGCGCTCCCATCACAAAACGCCACCTGCATCCGCTCCTGATGGCGTCCTTGAATGTAGGGCGTTAAGTTCGGCAAACCCGACATCCCACCATCGAAACACATCACGGTCTCGCTCGCAAACTCCACCTGCGCGCCATAGATTGGCGGGTGAAACGCATTGCCCGGCAGCGTCCCCGCTTCAAACAGACACCAGTTCGCCATATAGCTGCTCTGCTGGAAGCCCATCGCAGGGCAGAGGGTCATCACCTCTGTAAACACGCGCGCCACATTCATCGGCGCGGCGTCCGAAGGACATAACACAATCTGCTTGTCGCGAATGTAGGGAACTAGTTCGTGGTAGAGCGTAAACAGGCACGGCTGACTGTTGTGCTGGCTGACATAGGCAGCGAGGGGATAGGTATCGCTCCTGTCGCTCAGGTACATCAGCGTACTCTGGGCGAGTTGGCGCACCTGGCTCAGGCATCGCTTGGCGCGGGCGTTCTCGCGCGCTTCTGAAAGCACTGGGAACAGCAGCGCCACCAGCAAGGCGATGATTCCCAGAACGACCAGCAGTTCCACCAGTGTAAAGGCGCGTGCCTTTTTCATGTTTTCTTCCGTCGCAGGTACAGCAGGAGCGCCAGCCCGAACAGCGCAATCGCGGGTACGAACATCCAGAGCGAATATCGGCGGCGAGGTGTCTCAGGTGGCAACAGATTACCCTGCTGATAGGCTAACTTCTCAAGTTGTTTTTCGTCGGGCAAGCTACCTTGCCAAGAATACCGAGTCACTTTTTCCCATTTCGGACTATTAAAAAAAATCAGAGTAATCCTGAACTTCCCATTCTCGGCTTATCCTGCGAAAATCGGAAACCAGACAGCCATGAGGTAATACTGGGATTAATTCCTCGTTTTCAAGCGTATCAATCCTCTCCAGTTTAAAAATGATATGCACACTTCGCCTTTGTTCGGGCGAGATCTCCGTTTTATCGAACCGCAGTGTGCGATAGAGCCTCACGCCTTCTAGGTTTTGAAAATCACTAAATGAGTACTTAATGTGTTTTTTGAATACTCCTACAATGTTGGAAGAAGATAACTCTGCTATCGAGGTATTAGCATCGATTAACAGATTGATCGCCCTACCTAAAAGGGTACCTCGTCCACTGATTAGGTATGAACTCCCTCGTGAAGCGACCTTCGGTTGTTCCGAAAAGAATCGAAGAGGAGAGATATAAGCGAGTAAACCATAAAAGAATTCATAACCTGTTTCCGTAAATAAAAGCGGTTGAGGGAAGAGGTAGTCATGCATTAAATTGCGCTCACTACTGAACACATAAGCTTCCGATATCCATTCTGGCTTGCCACCTGCGGGAATCGCATAGACTGGATATGTACCAACTACATACATTTTATCATCGACGTATAGGAAGAAAGGAGTGTCCACACGACCGTTGGTAGCCTTTCCCTCAATAACCAGACGGTTTGCGTTCCGTGCAACTGTGAACTTAAATCGGGAATTATATTCGTAGGAGCGCTCTAAAGGAGTACCGCCGCGCTCTGCAACCTGCGCTTGCAGATTCTTATACGCGGCTTCGTCCATCTCAAAGCGTACTAATACATTGACATTCCACACGAACTTTTTATTATTTGACCACTTTTCTAATTTTTCTGTATTTTTAATGAACTTGAGTAATATATCTTCCGCAAAACTTATGGGCACCCAAGTGCAGACAAACATCCAAACTATCACTAACCTAAGCATAATTTCCTCCGTATTAGCATACGTTGGGCAGAGGGGCCCCTGCCTAACGTAAGATTGGATCAAGCAGCGCTGATTCCTATCAGGGTGCCGCTCCCGCGGAGCGGTCTGCGAGACGACGCCTTCTCCGTTCGGTTTACGGTGGTCATCTCTGCCTCCCGTTAATTTTATGTAGTCCTCGTTGCCATCGTTTAGAACCTTTTGGCGCGTGATTTGTCCGAATTTTGCGGGAATTGGCTCCGCTACCGTCCAAGTTGCTCGCGCAGTGTGGTGAGAATACGCTGCAGTCGCTGGCTCACGGCTCTCTGCGAGACGCCCAACCGCTGTGCGATTTCTTGCTCGGTGAGTTCCTCAAACAGGCGCCACTCGGCAATCTGTCTGTCCTTTTCGGGAAGCGCTTGCAACGCTTCCTGAACGGCGCACAGGAGCAGGCGCTCCTCGAACGGCGTGCTCGCGGATGGGGCCTCAAACTCCACTGATTCGCCTGTCTCCTCATCGCAGGGGGGTCGCACTCTTGCTTCGCACTCGCCCATACGCGGTCGCAGAAGCGTTTCAGGTGCTGCCCGATCACAAGCGCACCCCACTGATGGAGCGAGCAGCCTGTGGTGGGGTTATAGGCGAGATATGCCTGCCATGCGGCGAGCGCCGCTTCATGGTAGAGTTCCTCTTCCCAGTCGCAGTGCTAGGGGCGCGGGGTGAACTGCGGGCGGCAGTGCGCCACCGCCTGGCAGACCGCGCGCTTCAGTTCAGGGGGCAGATCGCGCAGCGGGTCATCGTACAGCGGGGATTTTTGTGTCATGTTGCCCCCCCCGCACACTGCTAAAGTGAGTAGGTCTCAGCGAACACCGTGTTGCAACAAGGTTGAACATCGTTGTCCTCCTCTACCTTTAAGTATGCTTAGAGTATCATGATTCCTGCCGCTTCCAGAGGTATGGGGCTGGGTATAATCTTGCCGATGCGTTTTCTGTTGAAATGGGTTGTTTTCGCAGTGGCGTTGCATCTGACTTTCTGGAGCGGGCAGGCGTTCGGGCTGGATATGAAACCCAGTCCGCACTGGCAGGACAACCTGATTATGGCGATTCTGCTGGGGCTTGTGAACGCGCTGATACGCCCTGCCTTACGCTGGGCGCTGATGCCCCTGAACTGCCTGACGCTGGGGCTGGTGGGGCTTCTGGTGAACACGATTCTGTTCTGGCTGGTGTTTGCGCTTGCGCCGTTTAACTTTCGGGTGGGCAACTTCTGGGCGGCGCTCTACGGTTCGCTGGTGTTAGGGCTGATTAACGCGATTCTATCGGGGGTTTTGCTGGGCGACGAGGACGAGAAGAGGCGATAGAACATGCTGGGTCGCTTTTTGCGTGGGCTGGCGCTGTGGATTGGGGTCTATGTGCTGCTAACTGCGGTTCACTTTGGACTGTTGTGGGGGCTGGATCGCCTGCGCACGCAGCTGGAGACCCGTTTTGAAGACCGCTACGGCGCAGAGGTGGTGGACCGCGAGCCGCCCTACAGCCGTGCTGAGTGGCTGGTGGTCGCGCTGGATGTGCAACCCAGCATGTATTGGGTGGAATCGTTGAGCATGAGCGCGCTGATGAGCCTGCCCGTTGCGTTGTTTGTGGGAGCGGGCGCGCTGGCATTCCGCAGGCGGCTATGGGGACGGTTGATGGTGTTGAGCATGATTGCCAGCATCCTGACCTTCTACCTGCTCTACCTGCTGAATGAGCAGGTGTTTGCGGGGTATCTGATCCAGCAGCGGCTCCCTGTGTTCACGGTTGGCGGGCTGGTGGGTCTGGTGCAGGGGCTGGTGGCGTCGCTGGTGTTCGGAGCGCCGCGAACTCGAGGCGAGGAGGCGTGAGAATGGGTCGGCTGGTGGTGGTCACAGGGGTTTCAGGCGCGGGGAAGACGCTCGCGTTGCAAACGCTGGAGGACATCGGCTACTTCTGCGTGGATAACCTGCCCCCCTCGATGCTGACGCAGATGCGAGCCTATGCGCAGGGGTGTCGGGATGTCGCGGTGGTGGTGGACACCCGCGCCCGCGAGCCTCTGGACACCGCCGAGCAGACTCTGATGCAGATGAAGCAGGAGGGGCTTCCTGTCGAGGTTCTGTTTCTGGACTGTACCGATGAGGTGTTGCTACGCCGTTTCAAGGAGACCCGCCGTCCGCATCCGCTGGCGGAGCAGGAGCCGAATCTGGAAAAGGCGCTCCAGCGGGAGCGTGTGCTGCTGGCGCCCCTGCGCGCGATTGCCGACTGCGTATTGGATACCACCCTGTTTCGCCCTCAGGATTTGCGTCAGGAGATACGCGCCCGCTACGGCACTGGAAGCCCCCCTGCGCCGATGCGCGTGCGCGTGGTCTCGTTTGGTTTCAAGCATGGTGTGCCAGCCGATGCGGATCTGGTGCTGGATGTGCGCTTTTTGCGCAATCCGCACTATGTGCCTGAGCTGAAGCCGCTGCCCGGTACGGAGCCAGCCGTGCGGGACTATGTGCTGAAGGATAAGGAGACGCGCCAGTTTCTCAAAGAGACGCGCCGTTTTCTGGGCTGGCTACTGCCCCGCTACCTGCGCGAGGGCAAGGCCTACCTGACAGTGGCAAT
>JBBIQJ010000148.1:0-6227 GCA_037442385.1 Armatimonadota bacterium | reverse complement strand
TGGTTTGGATAGGCGGCTTTCTGGTGGCGCTGGGGCTGGCGTGGGGTTTGTTGCCGCAGGGGGTTTCGCGCGCGCCGCTGCTGCAGGGCATACTCACGAGCCAGCCGATGACGCTGGGCGTGATGGTGCTGGCGATGGGCACGCTCGTGGCGCACCAGCGGGGGATGCTCTCCGCGCCGCTGGCGACGGGCGCGCTCGTGGCGCTGGCAATTCTGCCCCCGTTCGCGCACGGGTATCGCTATCCGCTGTATGCGGAGCGGGGGGATGTGTTTCCCTCTGCGCCGACTCTAGAATCGGCGCGCCTGGCAGTTGGGGAACGAATCGCTGTTCTCAACACGCGCTGGAGCCTTTACGAAGCGCCGCCCGCCGCCCTGCCGCCGAACACCGCCACAGCCTACCGCATTCCCGATGTGGGCGGCTACGACTCGCTTATCCCCCGCTACGCCAAGCAAATGCTGGACATCATCAACGGGGAAGACAGCGCTCCGCCTGAAAACGGCAACATGCAGTTTGTGAAGCGACTCACGCCGCACCTGCGCTGGATGCGTGTGGCGCGAGTGCTGACCCCTGATGGCTGGCAACCCGTGCCCGAAGGTGACACGCCCCTCTATGGGGTCTACCTGGGGCGCGCTGAGATTGCGCCCGATACGCAGGACCCTGCCGCGCTTGCGCAAATTCTGGAACAGGCGTGGGCAGACAATCGGGTTCTGCTCTATGGCGATGGGGCAAGGGATGCACTGGAGCGCTACGGAGCGGGCGTGCCAGTGGGTGCGGCGCGGGTGGAGTGGCTGGAGGTTCGCGCCACGCGCGTGCGCCTGCGAGTGAACAACCCCGCTTCGCAAACCGCGTGGCTGATGGTCTCCGACACATGGTATTCGCGCTGGCGCGCGTGGGTGGACGGTGAACCCATGCCGCTGGTGCGGGCGAATCTGGCGTTTCGGGCGCTGCCCGTGCCCCCTGGCGTCCACGAAATCACAATGACCTGCTACGGAACGGATTTGCTCCTCGGCTTTCTGGCGGCGCTGGGCGTGGTGGTGGGGTTGGTGGGGATAGGGGTTTGGAAACGAACTAACCGAGGGGAATATCCTAAGTACTGAGAAGCGAGCTAGGAAAATGAATGGCAAAAGACGAGCCGGGTGGTTATCTCTGACGGCTGAAGACGTTCCTCATAAGCAAAGCCAGCCTGCGCTGGCTACTTGAGCCGACACAGGTCGGCTTCGTATCGTAGGAACGGCTTTAGCTGTCTGGTGTTGGCAGAGATGTCCCCTAATATCGCTTCTCGCTCGTTTTCCTAAATCGCCTCTCAAGGTGATGTAAGATTCTCCCTCAACGCCCTTTCCATCACCTCTACAGGCGCGCTGGCGCCTGTCCACCGTTCAAACGCCAGGGCGCCCTGCCAGAGGAGCATGCCCAAACCCGAAACTGTTTTCAGCTCGTGGGCGCGCGCTTCACGCAGAAGACGAGTCTCCAGCGGGCGATACACCAGATCGCACACCCATGCATGGACAGGCAGCTGCTCCAGGGGCAGGGGGGGCATCGTCGCCTCATTCGGTTGCATCCCAAGCGGGGTACAGTTGACAACCCCATCGAACCGCGCCAGTTCAGGCGTTAGCGCGGCGCTTTCCAGCGGCAGGACGCCTTCTGCACCGTAGCGTTGCGCCAACAGTTCAGCACGCGCCAGGTTGCGATTGGCGACCCACACGCTCGCGCCTCGCTGGCGAAGCGCGTACACCACCGCCCGCGCCGAACCGCCCGCGCCCACCACCAGCACGCGCTGACCTCTTGGCTCCACACCCCCCTCTAACAGCGAGCGTAAAAAGCCCTCTGCATCGGTGTTGTCGCCCACCAGGGTACCGCCGTCCCAGAAGAGCGTGTTGACCGCGCCAATCGCCTCCGCCTGCGGCGTGAGCCGATCCACAAGAGGGCACGCCGCCTCTTTGTGCGGAATCGTCAGATTCAGCCCGCGCATACCCAGCGCCCGCATGCCCCCAATCGCATCAGCTAACCGCTCTGGCGGCACTTCAAACGCGAGATACACCCAGTTGAACCCCAGCGCCGCAAACGCCGCGTTATGCATCACGGGTGAAAGCGAATGGCGCACGGGATAGCCCAGCACGCCCACGACCTGCGTGTGCGCGTCAATCAGCATGCTCTTCGGGTCTGGCATAGGGTTTGATTTTGCTCAACAGCCAGCGTTCCACCTGGCGGCTGATTTTGGTGCCCACAAACTCGCGCGGCGCCAGCGGACGCACCCAGATGGTGTAAATCCCCAGCCGATTACCGCCCCACACATCGGTGAACAGCTGGTCGCCCACAATCGCGGTCTCTTCGGGCTGGACCTGCAACATGTCCATCGCACGCTGCAGCATGGCGCGTCGGGGCTTCATAGGACCACGTGCGTAGGGGATGCCCAGCGTTTCGCTCAGCCAGCGCAAACGCCCCAGATTGCGCGTGTTGGACACAAAGCAGAGCCGAATGCCCGCCGCTTGCATCTGCTGGATCCACTGGCGCACCTCTTCGGGAACCTGGCGACTGCGCCACGGCGTGATGGTGTTATCCAGATCCAGCAGCAGCGCCCGAATGCCCCGTGCCTTCAGCCGTTGGGGCGTAAGTTCCGACACATGTGCCACATGCTCATCGGGGCACCAGCGCTTCAGCCACTTCGGCACCTGCTCACGGTCGAATCGCATTGGCTCTAATTATGGCGAATCGGGGTAGGCTTTTGCAAGCAGTTCCACAGGATGGTAGATGGGGATGGGGTTTCCCGCCTCGCGAAGCCCCTGAGCAATCCAGAGCGTGCAACCAGGGTTCGGGCTGGTGAGCGCTTCTGCGCCGCTTTTGCGAATCGCCTCGACTTTTCGCGCGAGCGCCTGTTTCGCAAGCGCAGGCTGGAGCAGGTTATAGATTCCCGCCGAGCCGCAACACATCTCGCCTCCCTCCAGCTCCACCAGTGCCAGTTGGGGAACGCGCTTGAGCAACTGGCGTGGCGCGTCCCGAATGCCCTGCCCGTGTAGTAGGTGGCACGCGTCGTGATACGCCACTTTGAACGGGGCAGGGAACTGCGGTTCGGGCAGGGGCGCGTCTGCGAGCAACTCGGTGATGTCGCGTACCCGCTGGCTGAACGCCCGCGCTTGCGACTCCTCCGCCGTGCCCGCAAACAGCTCACCATACTCCTTCATCGTGCTGCCACATCCTGCAGCGTTCACCACGATGAGGTCCATCCCTGCAAACGCCTGAAAGAGCCGCCGCGCCAGCCGTCGGGCGTGGTCGGGGTAGCCGTTATGGACCCATAACGCCCCGCAGCAGCCCTGATTGGGGGGCACATGCACCTCAAACCCTGCAAGCGTGAGCAGGCGGATGGTGGCGCGATGCACTTCGGGGAACAGCGCCCACTGCGCACAGCCCAGCAGCAGCCCCACACGCCCGCGTGTCTCGCACTGTGGGGCATAGCGCTCCTGCGGGCGCCAGAAGGCTCTGGGCGGTGTGGGCAGCGCGACTGCCGATTCGGGCGCGCCGAGCATCCGTGCCAGCCAGCGCGGCGCACGCCGAAAACCCACGCTTCGCGCCAGTCGCAACAAGCGACGCAGCGGAACAGGGTTCGTAAAGTGCGCAATTGCCTGCTGGCGCACCCACTGCTGGAACGGCGAGCGGGCATGGCGCTCCACCTCCGCGCGCGCCCCTTCAATCAAACGCGCGTACGGCACGCCCGACGGACACGCCGTCTGACATCCCAGACACCCCATGCAGGCGTCAATATGGGGACGAATGGCGCGCCATGGGGTGCGTCCCTCCAGCGCGGAGCGCATCAGGTAAATCCGCCCACGCGGCGACTCGGCTTCCTCGCCTGTCGCGACATAGGTCGGACACGCCTGCAGACACAGCCCGCAGTGAATGCATTTCTGGAGGTCGCGCTTGTCTATCGCCATGCAGGGCACCCCTTAGCGCACGAGGGCGTCGATTTGCTGCGCCAGCTCGAAGTCTTTTTCGGTCAGCCCACCTGCCGAGTGCGTTATCAGGCGCAGTTCCACCTGCTTGTAGCGAATTGTCATATCGGGATGGTGGTCCATGCGCTCCGCCAGCATGCCCACCTGCACCACAAACGCGAGCGCCTCGCGGAAGTTGCGGAAGGTAAACCCACGCACAATTTCGCCCCCCTCGCGACGCCATTCGGGGACTTTTGCCAGCCACTGGCTCACTTCCGATTCGGGGATTCGGCTCATCATACTCACCGAAGCCCTTTTTCGCCGCACAACGCAAGGTTCCTGCCCGTTAGCTCAGCCGCTTTGCGCACGCCTCTGCCACCCAGCAGGCGAGCGAGGGAATCAGAGTCTCCAGTTGCGCCTCCTGTTGTTCGGCGGGCATCGTGAGGTAGTGCTCAATCCGCTCGCGCCATTCGCGGATGGCTTGCGACTCGGCGTAGGGGGCAAGGAACTCCAGCAGGGTCTGGTGCGCCTGGCGTCGTTGCATCACTTCCAGCGCGTCGAGCATCTGCCGATGGCTTCCCCCTTCCCAGATGGGCAGCACCATCGCCTCTCGCAACAGGCGCTCGATTCCGAACTCCGTTAGCACTCCGTGCCCCCCATGCACCTCCATGCACCACTTCGCGGCGTGAACCGCCATCTCGGCAGTCCAGTATTTTGCCAGGTGGGTCATCAGACGGAACAGGTGATACCGCTCGGAGTAGGGCGGCGCCTGATGCCACACTTCCTGAAGTAGCTCCACGCATGTCCACGCGAGCGCAAAGAGTTGGGGAAGCAGGGCTTTCCATCGTCGGATTTGCTGGTGCATCAGGGGCTGTTCGCTGAGCGGCTTGCCGAAGGCGATTCGGTGCCGGGTGAACTTTTCCGCTTCGGCAATCGCCCGCTGTACCAGCGCCACACTCCCAATGCTGTTGGCGACGCGCGACCAGTTCAGCACTTCCAGAATCAGATAGATACCCGTTTCAGGCGTGCCCAGCAGGCAGCCAAGGCTATCGCGCAGTTCCACCTCGCCTGTGGGCACGGAGCGCGTGCCGATTTTATCTTTGATTCGGCGGATGGTGTAGTTGAGCGCGCCGTCTTCGCGCTCGCGGGGCACAAGGAACAGCGCCAGCCCCCGCACGCCCTCAGGGGCACCCTGAGGACGCGCAGCGACCACCGCCAGCTCCGCGCCCACATTGCTACAGAAATATTTATCGCCCGTGAGTCGGTATGCCTCGCCATCGGGAACGGCGACGCTCCGCACATTCGTGCCCAGATCCGAGCCGCCGCCCACTTCGGTCATCCATGTCGCGCCCTGCCATACCGATTCGTCACGACGCAACATCGGCGGCAGGTAGCGCTCCTTCACCACAGGATGCCCGTATTTCGCCAGCGGTACGGCAGTGGAGAGGCTCACTGTGTGGGGGCAGTAGAGTCCCGGGTCATAAAAGGCGGTGATATAGCCCAGCGCAAAACTGGTGGCGAGGTCGTTCTCTTCCACAACGCGCCATACCGCGCCCAGCATATAGGCTTTCGTGACCAGCGTCCGATAGCCTGCGGGCATCACCACCTCGTCCACGCGCCGCCCCCAGCGGTCAAACTGGCGTATCCATGGCGTGCCCGCCCGGTCTACGCTCGCGGAAATCTCGCGTCCCTGCAGCTCCCACCACGCCTCGTACTCATGGAGCGTTTCAGGGTGGGGCAGGTGTTGCAAATGCTCCTTAAGAAACGCCAGAGGCGATTCCATCGTTAATCATGCTCCTCTTCGGTGTGAGTTTCACCCCCTGTTGCGGCAGGCGCACTTTCGCCTCGAATCTCGCTGTGGCGAATCTGACCGCCCAGATGCGCCGTGTAGCCCATCACGCCTGCCACGAACAGGTTCGCAACCAGAGCGATACTCGCCACCGCTGGCGATACCGATTTGCCCCGACTGAGAATCAAACCCGCTAACGCCACCACGCCCAGCCCAATTGCCGAAGTGAGCGCGAACTTGCCCATAGACTCATGCTCCTCAATATGCGCCTCGCTGACCCCTGGCAAGTGTTCCACCACATGCTCGGCTGGCTCGCCTGTAAAATAAGCGGGCAGGGCGGTGAGCGCTACCACCACCATCGCGCCGAGAGCCACTGTTTGAATCTCGTCGCTCCTGCGCACGATGCCCCACAACATCAGTAGCGCCGTGAACAGGCTACCCATCACAGGTAGATGATTCGTTAGTAGATGGAGCTGCGCTTCATTCATCAGCTGGTACCTCCCATCGAGGGGAAT
>JBBIQJ010000147.1:0-6274 GCA_037442385.1 Armatimonadota bacterium | reverse complement strand
ATTTCGAGAGGCTTCCTCTTGGCATAAGTGTTTTTATGGCACAATTCCGATACGGCCGACCAATATTCATTCGGCTTAGCCCTAAAGAGGATATCCGCCTCCAGACACTCATCAACGACCCCGACATCGCGTCCACCCCCTGACGGCGCGCCCTCGCTCTCCCGCTTTCTGCACAAGGACGGCTCTCCCACACATCACCCGGTGCTTCCACTGCCATTGAACAACCGTCCTGTTCTCTCAAACGCTGGCAACAATACGGCGTCGCATCCTGCCCCGCGAAACAAGTTCCAAAGCGCACTCCCAAAAATCACGCCTGTAATCCACTCTCGGCTTGCAGTCGTGCCGGTGCAAGAGCGTACTTGGGCGGCTGCCCAGCTCGGCGATGCAAGTGCCAAGCAGGTTGGGGTGCGATTTCATCCTGCTACTTTGACGCGCTACTTGAAGCGGTTCGAGAATAGGCTTGGAGGGTTTGGTACAGGAGGCGGCGCGTTGAGGCAAGTCGGTGGGGATAAGGCGTTGTGTCATCGTTGGGGCGTGTGGAGCGCGTTGTGGGTTAGAGGTGTATTCCCTTATAGTCCAAAATTGATGCTAAAGACCCTGACCTTACAGGATAGGATGCCAGAATGGCGAACGGATTCTTCTATGCGCACTGACTACATCCCGCAGGTGATTCAGCGACTGCAGACGGTTTACGAGCGTCAGCGTGAGACACTCCAGACAGCGGCGGAGTGGGTCGCCCAAACACTGATGGCGGACGGCCTGGTCTATGTCTTCGGCGCATCCCATGCGGGCATCCTCACGGAGGAACTGGTCTATCGCGCGGGGGGACTTGTGCCCATCAGCCCTATTTTTATCGCAGGATTGACCTGCGATGTGCGCCCCATCACGCTTACCTCGTTTCTGGAGCGCGTGGACGACTATGCATGGAACGCGGTGCAGAATATCCCCCTCACCGAGCGGGATTTGCTGATTGTGCATTCGGTTTCGGGGCGCAATCCTGCGCCAGTGGAGGTCGCGCTTTATGGCAAGCAGAAAGGGGCGAAGGTCATCGGTTTAACTTCGCTGGCGTACTCGCAATCGGTGTCTTCGCGTTCCAAAACGGGTAAGCGCCTGTTTGAGGTGGTGGATCTGGTGATTGACAACGGCGCTCCAGAGGGCGATGCGGTGGTGAATCTGGATGGCTTTCCGCAGGCGGTTTCACCTGTTTCCACGGTGCTGGGCGCGGCGCTGTTGCACGCGATTATGGCAGAGGCGTGCGCCCTGCTGCTGGAAAAGGGCATGACACCTCCTGTGTTTATGTCCGCTAATCTGGAAGGCGGCGACGCCCATAACGCCTGCCTGATGGAACACTATCGGGGGCGTGTGTTGTATCTTTGAGAGGTGGCGGTGTATACGAATCCGAGTTCTGCGCCACATCGACTGGAGTACCGATACCCCTGATCTGGAAAACCCGTTCCAGCCGGCGAAAAGGTATACTCTTGCAAGCGATGGAAGGCAAACTCGTGTGGAAAGGGCGCATGCTGTTTGAAGGCGAAACCGATGTGACTGGCAAGCCCGTTCTGATTGACGCGCACCCTGAACACGGCGGGCAGGGTGTGGCAGCGACGCCGATGGAGCATCTGTTGCTGGCGGTGGCAGGCTGTACCGCCCTGGATGTGGTCGCCATCCTGCGCAAAATGAAGCAGGATTTGCGCGAATATTGGGTAGAAATCCACGCCGAGCGCCACCCCGAACACCCCCGACGCTTTACAAAGGTCGTGCTGATTCACCACTTCAAGGGCAACAATCTGGACCCGAAGGCGCTGGAAAAGGCGGTCCAGCTCTCGGACGAGAAATATTGCTCGGCTTCGGCGACCCTGCGGATGCCCGTCGAAGTCGAGACGCAGTTCGTTATCGACGAGGTATGACCCTTCACACCCACGATTGGGTCTATCGCGCGGGCTGGTTCCTGTTTCGGTGGCTGGCGCAGCGCCTGTTCCAGATGGAGGTGTACGGAGCCGAGCGCGTGCCGATGCAGGGCGGGCTGATTGTAACGGCGAACCACTTGAGCTATCTGGATCCCCCGCTGATCGGGTGTGCCTGTCCCCGTGAACTGTGTTATCTGGCGAAAGCAGAGCTGTTTCGCTGGGCACCGTTTGCACGCTTGATCCGCCGTGTGGGCGCGACGCCTGTGGAACGAGGCACTGCCGATGTGGGCGCCATCAAAACGGTGTTGCGACTCCTTCACGAGCAAAAAGCGGTGCTGATTTTTATCGAAGGCACGCGCGGCGATGGGAAAGCGCTTCTGCCTCCCACTTCGGGCGTAACCCTGCTGGCGCGTCAGGCGGATGTGCCCGTGCTACCGACTGCCATCATCGGCACGGACAGGGCATGGGGACGCGGTGAACGGTTGCCAAGACCTGCGAAGGTGATTGTGGCGTTTGGGGAGCCTGTGTGTTATCATACTTTGTTTGGGGAGCGCACGGACCGCCAGGCGCGCGACGCTTTCAGTGACTATGTAATGGAGCAGATAGCAGGGCTGTGGCGCGCGCTGGGCTATCCCATCCCGCGTCGGAAAGCGGAATAGGCAGCACACCGCTTCGGTCGAGTTCCACCCCGTACAGGCGCGTCTGCACCACCAGATAGGCGGCGCGCTGGGTTCCCAGATTCGGGCGCGAAAGCCACAGACGCACCGTATGACCCTCCACCTGGGCGGGGAGCGTCGCGTTGTTCGGGTGAGAGACCCAGCGTCTTCGGCTCCAGCGCCCGCGCGAATCGACCGTGATCAGGTTCAGCTCTATTTGAAAAGGCGCTTCTATCGGCTTGCGTGTGGTGATTTTGACCTCCAGCCCGTGTCGTTCCGGTTCTATCTGCACCACACTAATATCGCCCTCTGGACGCAGGTGGAGCGCAGGGTTGTCGTCCACAGGGTTGCGGTAGTATAGCACAGGCTCCTCTGCCTGCTGGAACAGCTCATTCTGGCGCAGAAAACTGGTCAGGAATCGGGTCATCAGGGCATACTGGGTGGCGTGCGCTTCTAAGGCGGCGCGCTTGCGTTCCAGCGTGTCGGGCGTCAGCGGGAAATAGTACCAGCCTGATTGCCCCATGCTCACGGGGGGCAGCAGCGTGCGGTTGGGATGGTCGCCCTGAGGAAGAGGCCAGTTGCCCCGATGCACCAGATAGTAGTAAAGCCCTGGACGGCGGGTCAGTCCACCCGACTGCACTGCCTGCCGAATCGCCTCCATCGTGAACAGAGCGCCTGCCATGTGGTCGGGGTGGTCATCCAGAGGGTGCGAGGTGAAGATGTCGGTCGGCTGGAAGGCGATAATCGCCTCGCGCAGGTCCGCCACGAGGTTCGGCGCAGTGTAGGGGCGTGCGCGGTTGGGGCAGGTGTCGTAAGCAACCTGCGTGTAGCCCGTAGCGGGGGAACGCACGGGGCGCTCGCCCGACAGCGCCATCGCCCATAGGCGTCGGTCGGGATAGCCCAGAAAGCAGAGGTTTTCGCGCGGCACGCCGAGTGCCCGACAGGCGTGCTGGGCTTCCTGAATGCGTGTCTTGCCGAGCAGCTGGTACGCCTGCGCATCAGGCGTGGCGCGGCTCACCAGCATCGCCGCGCCTGGGAAGCCGTCGCCTGTGGTCAGCCAGATAATCTTGACGGGAATACCCCGCGCAATCGCCTCGGCAATGAGACCGCCACAGCCTAGCACTTCGTCGTCGGGATGGGGGGCGATAACCAGCAGGCGTCGGTTGGGTTCCAGCACATGGAGGGGAAGCCAGTCATGCGGTTGTTGCGACAGGCTGGCGCGAGAGGCGCTGATCGTGAACAACAGCACGCTCATGCCCACATAGGAGCCAAGCGCGCCCAGCAGGGCAAGCCCGATTCGGAACCACCAGCGTCTCACCGTCGCCCTCCCCTACGCAAATGGCGGAGCGGGTGGGATTCGAACCCACGAGCCCCCTTTCGGAGGCTACACGATTTCCAGTCGTGTCCCTTCAGCCGCTCGGGCACCGCTCCGCGTGATTGTTATTATACCCCACGAATCGGGGCGCGCCGCTCGTCTTCGGAGACCGCCCGAAACCCCGCCGCCTTAAGCCCGCGCTGAATGGCGGGAATCCGTGCGCTCAATTCCCATACCAGTCGTGTCTCGGCATTCTCAATCGCCAGCGCCATCATGCCCAGATCAATGCCAATCACTTCCCTGTCCCACCAGTCGCGCTCCACATTGAAGGCGTTGCCAAACCCGTAGCGTCCCCAGAGTTTGGAGTGGTAGCGTTCGTAGATGGCTCGGAGCGCTTTCAGGCTCTCGTCGGGCGTGAAGATAAGGGAGGTGATGGGGGCAGTGGGCGCGACGGTACCGTCGTGTTGAATGTCGCCTGGCGCGCCGTAGGCTCTGTAGCCGTCGGGGCCGTCGGAAGCGGTTAGCCCCCACACATCCTCGCTGTAAGTTTTGTAGCGGCACGCCATCTCGATGCAGAAAGCGCGTTGCGCCAGCGTCGCGTTGCGCGAGGCAATCCAGTAGTTATAGCCCGGCCTGTCGCGCTTGCCCCGAAAATCGATAAACACATGGCTCATCTGGTGCAGAAAGAGCGGTCCGCCGAACAGAATCGCGTAGTGCTGGTAGCGTAACAGGGGGCGTTGCCATACATCCCAGCAGTCGGAGGGGATGGGGTGTGTGGGCGAACCCATCGCCAGCAGGTAGAGGAACATATGCTCGCAGTAGTGGTCCCAGCGGCTGGCGAGGAATCCCGTTTCGGGTTTCCAGCCCATCGAGAGCGTTTTCTCGGCGGGGCGGGCGCCGCCGTTGGTCAGCATCCATGGGCGCCTGCCTGCGGAGGGCAGGCGCGTCCAGCCCTTCGGCGGCAATCAGCGCGCCCATCACCAGAAGCCCCGTGTCGATGGAGGACGCCTCACAGTTCCACTGGCGTTCGCCCGTTTCCCAGTGGATGAAGTGATAGAGCCAGCCGCGCCGATGGGGCAGTTGCAGGTGGGATTCAAGCGTCTGCTCGGCGCGTTTGACCGCCTGCGCTCTCTCGACCCAGCCGCGTCGGACGGCAATCGGCAGCACTGCGAGCGCGAACCCGCTCGCGGCAATACTCGACGCCACGAAATCATCGCGCTCATAGTTGTTCGCACGGTCTTTCACAAACCCCGTTTCAGGGTGCGCCTCGCGCCAGAAATAGTCAAACGCACGACGGGCTAACTGCTCCAGTAAAACTTTCGTGTCCATTGGTAATGATTATAACCGCTTTGCGAGAACGAGCTGAAAAAGGAAGGATAATCCTAATAAGAAGGGTAGGATTAGAGAATGCCTTGTGCTTGCCTGTTGGCTCCTGAACAGCTAATACTCGGTACCGAGCCACTGCAGTACCAGGAGGAGATCGCCGTCATCGACGACGCCATCGTTGTTGACGGCGGCAAGTGATTCGTAACCATTGTTGCCCCATTCTGCGATCACACTTAGCAGGTCTCCATCGTCTATGCTATAACTTCCGTCTACCTCAGCCCGTACCGCTCCCCAAAGGATAGGTGCTAAGCGACGGTTAATAACCAAAGTTACACCAAGTGTTGTAGAAGAACCGCCTATTGCCATCACGCTGCATACCATACACCTGCCAGTTGTTCCGGGACAAGTCATTGATGTTACTGAGCAGCCAAATCTGTTCCTGCTAATCCATAGCAATGAGTACCTTCCAGGAGGAAGCAGTATCTCGTACACACCGTGCCCAGACTCAGCAGAGAGTTCTACGAAAACAGGGTTGCCATTGGCGTCCAAGATCATAACTAAGTAGTGGGCTTCTTCCTCAAAGGAGTGGAAAGGCGGGTCGCAAAAGAGACCACCGCACTCACCTCCTTGAGAAGCGTTTCTACTAGCGGCATACCCGCGGACAATTTGAAGAATCGCAGGAGCCGTTTGGGTTAATTCGAATCCCAATGTTCCGTCTGCTGAGTGATTGCCATATGCACTTTCATGCGGGAGAGCAAAAGAACAGCCTTCGGGTGCAAAGTTGTCGAGAATTGCACCTACCTCGGCATCAACTCCACCGATAGAGGTAACACCTATCCATGCCCTGTTACCTTTTGCTGTGCAAACAGCATTACTCGCTGCTTGCGCATGGGTATATGCATGACCCCCACCTAAGGTAGGCTGGGTGTGGTGTCCAGCTTGTCGGTCTATGCAGTCGGTTGCAGCTGGCCCAGCACAGCCGTTTTCGTTCGTGTAAGGTATTACCGTCTCCCAAATACGCGCGCAGGATAGAGCCGTAGCAGAAGCCCTGAGGCTGAGAGCGTATACGG
>JBBIQJ010000146.1:0-6351 GCA_037442385.1 Armatimonadota bacterium | reverse complement strand
GCGGATGGGTTCGCGCGTGCCTGGTAGAACGGGGGCGCCTGCTTGTTCGGCAATTGCTCGCGCCAGCGCTTTGTCGCCCATCCTGGCAATCGCATCGGCGGGCGGTCCGATGAACCGAATACCGTGTGCCTCACACGCGCGCGCGAAACTGCTGCGCTCCGACAGATACCCATAGCCCGGATGCACCGCCTCGGCGCCTGTCATCAACGCCGCCATCACGATATGGGGGATGTTCAGATAGCTCTCGGCGCTGGGCGGCGGACCGATGCACACCGCCTCGTCTGCCATCTGCACATGGAGCGCGTCGCGGTCCGCCTCCGAGTAGACCGCGACCGTCGCGATGCCCATCTCCCGACAGGCACGAATCACTCGCAGGGCAATCTCGCCCCGATTCGCCACCAGAATCTTGCGGAACATAGCGTGAAGCAATTGTACCGCATGGGAGGGGGTACAGCGAAGCAGGATCGGCGACGGAAATCTATATCCCTGTCCCTCTTGCCTGCGAGGCGAGCCTGTGGGGGAAAGCCACACGAGAAACAACTCAAAGAGTGCTTCGAGCAAATCGAGAGGCGATAAATGAAACCGAGCAAGATACGAAATGCCAGTGCCCGACGGCTAAGCCGTTCCTACGATACGAAACCGACCTCCGTCGGCTATTATAGCCAGCGCAGGCTAGCTTTGTATACCGGGAGTGGCTTCAGCCGTCGGAGAGAACCGCCTCTGCTCTCAGCGGGTATACTTTCCGTAAGTCTCAACGAGGAGCGGGAGCATATGCGATACGAGAGCCTTATAGACGCCATCGGCAAAACGCCGTTAGTCCGCCTGCAACGATTGACGCGCCATCTGAAGCCTGCCATCTACGCGAAACTGGAGTATATGAACCCCGGCGGGAGCGTGAAAGACCGCATCGCGCGGCAGATGATCCTCCGTGCCGAACAGGAAGGCCAGCTCAAGCCTGGCGGCACGATTATCGAATGCACCTCTGGCAACACAGGCATGGGCTTGGCGATGATTGCCGCCCTGCGCGGCTACCGCGCCATCTTCACCACGACCGATAAGCAGTCGCGTGAGAAGATTAACGCCCTCAAAGCGATGGGCGCGGAGGTGATTGTGTGCCCCACCGCCGTCGCTCCCGATGACCCCCGCAGCTACTATTCCGTCGCGCGCAAGCTGGCAGAAGAGATTCCGAATGCCTTTTTCCCCAATCAGTACGAAAACCCCGCCAACCCCGAAGCGCACTACCTCACCACAGGTCCCGAAATCTGGGAGGATACCGAGGGGCGCATTACCCATTTCGTGGCGGGGATGGGCACAGGCGGCACGCTCACGGGCGTCGGCAGGTATCTCAAAGAACAGAACCCCAACATCAAGATTATCGGGGTGGACCCCGTTGGCTCGGTGTATTACGACTATTTCCACCACAAGCGCGTGGTGGAGGCGCGCCCCTACCTTGTGGAGGGTATCGGTGAAGACATTTTCCCCGGCACGATGGACCTCTCCATACTGGACGATGTAATCCAGGTAACCGATTGCGAATGCTTTCTGTGGGCGCGGCGGCTGGCGCGGGAAGAGGGTATTTTCGCGGGAGGCTCCACTGGCGCGGCGCTTTATGGCGCGCTCAAAGTCGCCGAGCAGGCGGGACCCGACGACCTGATCGTGTTCCTCGTGCCCGATTCGGGCATGCGCGTGCTGAACAAGGTCTACAACGACGAGTGGCTGCGCGAGAACCGCTGCTTCGAGCCGCAGGTGAAGCTCACCGCCCGTGATTTGATCGAAGCCAAGCGCAAGCGCGGCGCGATTCGCGACCTGATTGTGGCGCATCCCCATGACACGGTGTTGACCGCTTTCCGCCTGATGGACGCGCAGGATGTATCGCAGCTGCCCGTGTTTGAAGAGGGCGTGCCGATAGGCGTGATTCGTGAGGACGCAGTGATGCGCCTTGCGTTGCAGGGGCATGACCTGAGCCAGTTTGTGGTGCGCGAGGTGATGGAACCGCCCCTGCCCATCCTGCGTCCTGACAGTTTTGTGGACGAACTGACCGAACACATCCAGCGCGAGACCGCCGTGCTGGTGCTGACCGAAGAAGGGCGCTACGAGGTGCTGACCAAGTACGACCTGGTACACTCGCTGGCGCAGATTCTCAATCCACAGTCGTGAGGAGACCCTTTATGCGATTCGCCACTCGCGCTATTCATGCTGGTATCGAGCCTGACCCGACCACGGGCGCCATTATGACCCCTGTCTATCTCACCTCCACCTATGTGCAGGAAGCGCCCGGACAGCATAAGGGCTATGAGTATTCCCGTTCCGACCACCCCACCCGTGCCGTGCTGGAACGCAATCTCGCGGCGCTGGAGGGCGTGGAGTATGGACTGGCGTTCGCCAGCGGACTCGCTGCCGAAAACACCGTGCTAAACCTGCTTCAGGCGGGCGACCATGTGCTGGCAACGCAGGACCTTTACGGCGGCACCTATCGTCTGTTCCAACGCGTGTGGGCGAAGTTCGGGCTGGAGTTTTCGTTCATCTCGGGCGAAGACCCCGACGAAGTGGGGCGCGCCTTCAAGCCGAACACGAAACTGCTCTGGATTGAGACCCCCAGCAACCCTCTGCTGAACATAGTGGACATTCGTGCGCTCAGTACGGTGGCGCACGAACGCGGTGTGCTGGTGGTGGTCGACAACACCTTCGCCACGCCCTATCTGCAGCGTCCGATAGAGCTGGGAGCCGATATCGTGGTACATTCCACCACCAAGTATCTGGGCGGGCACTCGGATGTGGTGGGCGGCGCACTGTGCATCAAAGAGCGCGCGATTTACGAGCAACTGAAATTCTATCAGAACGCGGTGGGTGCGGTGCCCGGTCCGCTGGATTGTTTTCTGGTGTTGCGAGGGATAAAGACGCTCGCCCTGCGCATGCGCCAACACTGCGAGAACGCCCAGCGAGTCGCCGAGTACCTCGCCCAGCATCCTGAAGTGGAGCGTGTGCTCTATCCGGGTTTGCCCAGCCACTCTGGGCACGTGCTGGCGAGACGCCAGATGGATGGCTTCGGTGGGATGGTCTCGGTTGTGCTGAAAGGCGGACTGGAGCGCGCCCTGCGCTTTATGCGCGCCACCCACCTCTTTCGGCTGGCGGAGTCGCTGGGAGGCGTGGAGTCGCTGATGTGCCACCCCGCCACCATGACCCACGCCTCTATCCCACCTGAAGAGCGCGCGCGGATTGGCGTCTCCGATGCGCTGATACGCCTTTCCGTCGGGATTGAAGACGCCGAAGACCTGATTGCCGACCTGGAGCAGGCGCTTCAAGCCAGCCGCTGAGCGCTACGGCCAGGGGTAGTTGGGCGTCTCCACACCGAACAGCAGCGCGAGCAACGCCCACACCGCCGCCGAGAAAAATTCACCAAAAATGAGCCCCAGAAAGAAGGGACGCGCCCGACGATAAAGCGCCATCCCGCCATACCGCAGTAGGGGCACCTTAATCAGCCACGCGACCAGCATCGAGAACCACAGAATCACCACCCCCCATGTCGCGCTCATGGCAAACCCCAGCGGATGGAACGGGAACCCCACCCACACCGCACGCGCCCACGCCAGCAACAGAGTCATCACAAAACCCAGCGCGAAAAAGAGCGGACGGAACGCGGGCACGGGCGTCTCTGCTCCACCACCCCCCATAAAAGGCGCATTCTCCTGAAAAAACTGGATGGGCTGGCGCTGGTAGACATATCCGTACAGATTCAACGCGCCGTACTCATACGGAAGCCAGAGCTGAAACACAAACGCCACGCCAATCGCCAGCGCAATCCCGCCCAGCAGCGTTTTGAGCAGGGTGTTGCGATGTAAGCGCACCTCGTCGGAGAGTTTCTGGGTGTCCAGATAGCCCGTGAGTGTGAGCCCCCGCAAATCGCGAAAGAGCATCGCGTCCAGAAATGCCATCGCCGTGAGGTTGCGCGGGTTCAGCAAGGAGTATTTCTCCATCGTGATGACATCCATCGGTGTGAAACACCCTTCGGTAATCAGCAGCCCCCCTTCCGCCGTGCAACGCGCCATCACCAGCCCCTGCACCAGCAGGTAGATGGCGAACACGACCCCCGCCAGCCACCAGTCCATCCCTGCCCACGCCGACCACGCCACAATCACCAGAAACGAAGCGATTAGACCCCAGAATGCGACGCGATACGACATCAGCTCACTGTCTGGTGGGGGTGGCGGCGCCGGACCCGTCGCCACCTGCCAGATGTAGCGCAGATGATGGCGCGCCGAATAGAGAATGTAGAGCGCCACTCCAAAAAATGCGCCCGAACAGAGCCACTTGACAAACCCCGCCGTCGCCGCATGCTTCGCCGTCGTGTCGAATCCCAAGCCCAGCCCCAGAATCTCCAGCGCCTTGCTCAAGAGATAGAAGAACCAGAAACTGAACAGCAGCTCGGTCGGGATAAGGAAGAAAAACCCCACCGCCGCGAAAGAGAAGTAGATGCTGAAAAAGGTTATCTGGTCGTACGGCGGGTTGACAAAAAAGGGCTTCAGGGGCAGGTTCAGCGGGATTTCGGGGAGCGTGGGGATGTTGCGATGAAGACCGTTCAGCGTGAACACGAACAGCGGCACCAGCGCCCCAAACCAGAACACGCGGTTGCGAAAAAACTCGCCCTCACGCATCAGCTCCAGGGGCAGTTGCACCAGCGGGAACGAGAGGCGCTCGTTTTCGACCCACTGTTTGCGCAACAGCACGCTGATACACAGAAAGGCGAAAAACACCGCTCCAATCAGAATCAGCCAGCGCGCGGTGGAGGCAACCCACGCTCCCCACGGGATGGAATGTCCATAGGGCAGGCGCTGGTAAAAATGCTTCACCAGCGGCTCAGGCTGGGGCTGCTGCGGGTCCCATGGCACAATTTCGGGGCGGATATGCGGAAAATAGAGCGTTTCCCAGCGGTTGCCTTCCGCGTAGTAGCTGACGCCGACCTGGGTGGGGATGAGGCGCTCCATCAGCCCGCGCGATGCCAGCATTGCCCCAAACAGCATCATCACGAACAGAATCGTCAGCTCTGGGGTGGTGAACGCCCACTGCCGACGGAGCCGCGTCAGCCCCCGATTGAACAGTACCAGCAGAAACAGTAGCGCAATTACCACAGGGGGCAACTGCATCATGCCAATCTGGATGGTCTGGGCAATCAGCTCCGCCGAAGCCACAATTACCGAGGTAAGCGCCGTGAGAAGCGACCCTGTGAGCAAAGTGCGTCCGATGCGAATAGGGGTGTGCTCCGCTTCCGTGCCTCCGTGCAAGTTCATCGGGGCAACAGATTCCGCACGGGTGGAGGGATTCCTACTTCATATCTCCCCTCCCTCTGAATGAGGGAGGGGAGATAAATTAGTTGCAGTTGCCGGGGTCGTTGCGGTTGGGACAGTTGCGGCACCATGTGCCGTTAGCACGCTGAGCCGCGATGCCCCACAGGTTGAACTGGTTCTGATAGGGACCTGGCTCGCCCACATAGTAGAGGCGCGCGGTTTTGCCGTCCCAGGTCTGTACGGTGTTGTTGGGCGGGTCTGCGAGTCGCCCCTTGACCGTGCGGGCGTGCCCATCGACGAAGTTGGCAGGCGCCAGCTGGTTATGCCGCGCTTGCAGGTACGACTGAATGGTCGTCGGCGGTCCCAGCGTGCCGTCGTAGAGCATGGAAGTGTTTACCGGAAACTCTATTTGCGCCATCGAGACTGGCGGGCTTTGTTGAAGCAATCCCGGCACATTCCCGTTCTCAAACACGCACCAGTTGAAGATGTAGCCCGAATACCGGAAGCCCGGAATGGTGCAAACGGGTATGCCGAACTGTCCAAAGCTCCCTGTTACATCAAATGCCTGTCGGTCCGAGGGGCACAGAACGATGTCAACATTTTTGATGTAGGGGTACATCGCATTAAACAGGGTGAAAATACAGGGCTGGTTGTTCTGAGCGCTCAGGTAGATGCTGAAGGGGAAGCGTTCGTCATAGTCCTGCACATACTGCAGGACTCCGAGCGCGATCTGCTTCATGTTGTTCACACACTGGGTCTGGCGTGCTTTCTCACGCGCCTGCGCAAAGACCGGAAACAGTATCGCCGCCAGAATGGCGATAATCGCAATAACGACCAACAGCTCAATCAGAGTAAAGCCTCGCTGCTTGCCCATAGTGATTAATGAGATTCGGCTATCGCGCCAAAAGTTCCTGCCAGTAATTTGGGGAGTTTTAAATAGGGCGGACCGGGTGCGAGGGGGGCAACACCCGGTCCTTGGGGGTGGGAGGGGAAGGAAAGGCTTATTCGAAATCGAAGTCCTCGCCACCGCCCGGCGTGCGCTCAGGCTTCTTTTCAGGCTTTTCGGCGA
>JBBIQJ010000145.1:0-6633 GCA_037442385.1 Armatimonadota bacterium | reverse complement strand
TCGGGAGGGCGTGAACCCCGTCTTTCGTCTGCTGGAGCGCGAGCGTCGGAGCGATTTCGTATGGCTGCTGGGGTTGGGCGCGCTATTGCTTACGCTGTTGACAGATCAGGGCGCTGGCATGTTCTTCGCCACGAGCGCTCTGCCCTTCGTGGGGGGCTGGGTCTGGTATTGGGGCTACATGAGCGCCCATCGCACCGTGCGCAAATTGATAGACTCAGGCGAGCTGAAACAGTGGTTTCTGGCAAACCTGAAGCCGACAGAGGTTTACTGGGGAGTCATTTACGCGCACTGGTACTTTCAGGGACGGGGGGTGGCGGGATTTCTCGTGGGGGCGTTGATTGGGGGGATGATTCGGGTCGCCCTGGCGAACGGCGCTGGGTGGGCGGTTCCGCTGGGGTTTGGTGCCAGCCTGTTTGTGGGGGTGATGGCTATCATCTGGGCGTGCGCGTGGCTGATTGCCGCGCCGAACGGGGTGCGCGATGCGCTACTGCTGACCCCAAATCGGCGCGGCGCGATGGCAACCCAGGTGGCGCTCAAAGCGATGCTGATTTCGGGCATGAGCTGTGTTGCCTTTATGCTGGCGCCCCTGATTCTGCTGGGACTGCCCCTCTATTACAATCAAAGCTTGCTGACCCTGCAACGCCTGCATCGGTATCCCGAACCCTCGTAGCTCAGCCGCGGCGCGGACGCGCACACACGCGCGACACCTCATGGTGATAGACCTCCGCCAGCCCGCGATAGGGGCTCGACTCCCAGGCGTGCTTGACCTTCAGAAGCGCCAGTCGCAGCGCTTTGCAGACCGCCTGACGCGAAATCTTCAGCAGTTTGCCAATCTCGTAGGTGTTCCAGCCAGCGAAGTAATGCTCGCAGATGGCGCGCTGGCGGGGCGTCAGGTCGGCGCGACGCAACGCCTCTTCCATCTCCACCTGCTCAAAGTACGCCCGAGCCTCCTCCGCAGAGCTGACCAGATGTTGACCCTGCAACTCTGTCTGACGCTGACGATGACGACGCAACTTGCGCTCAAACGACTCTTCGCGGATGAAGGGATATTCGCCCTTCACATCCGAGGCAATCTCGAAGCAGACCTTCTGTGTGTGCATTGTCTTGCCTCCTATCCTTAAGGACAGGGTAGTAGACATTTGTATACTCCATGGCATGCAGGATTCCTGCAGGTTCTCACGAAAAATGGGCGTTATGAGCGAGCGAAAGAGTTTGCAGGAGACCTACGCGCCCCGAAGCATCTGTTATGGGTGCGGTCCTGCCAACCCCAACGGGCTTCATATTCGCAGTTTTGCGGAAGGGGATGTGCTGGTGGCGGAGTGGACGCCCCAGCCGCATCATCAGGCGTTTCCGGGGGTACTGAACGGCGGGATTATTGGCACGCTGCTGGACTGCCACTGCAACTGGGCGGCGGCGTATCACCTGATGCGCACGCAGGGACTGAACCGACCCCCTGCCACCGTAACCGCAGAATACACCATCAAGATGTTGCGCCCGACGCCTGTGAATGCTCTCTTACATCTGCGGGCATGGGTGGTGGAAGCACAGGGCAATAAGGTGGTGGCTGAAGGCGAGCTGATTGCAAAGGATGAAGTGTGTGCCACCTGTCGTGGCGTGTTCGTGGCGGTCAAACCGGGACATCCTGCCTATCACCGCTGGGAGTAGATCCCTCTGGAGAAAAAGCGTGATTTTTGGCAGGCGAGAGCGTATAATTCCATAGGAGGCTATGGCGGATGTCCATTCACCGCTTTATGTACTGGCTTTTTCTGGGAGTCGGGATGGTGCTTTTTGCGACCATCGGCTTCCTCTTAACGGAGCCTTTTCTGAAGGCAGTTCGTGGCTGGGTTCCTGAAGCGAATTTATCGCCGCCCTGGACACAGGTTGGGTTTACGGCGGCGGGGCTATTGTTCGGGATTCTGGTGGCGAATCACAGCTTTCAGCTGCTGGCGCGGGTGGCGCGTCATCTGGAAGAGGCGGAACCTGACGAGAAACTGGCGATTGGGCTGGGGGTGATTTCGGCAGCGGTGATTACTTTCGCCCTTTATCCGCTGCTCTTCGCGATTGGCGGCGCCAAGCTCGGCTGGGCGCTCACCTTGCTGGCGTTCGTGGTTCTGGTGTATTTGAGCATCGTGAGTTTTTTGAGCATGAAGGACTACCTGCCGCTCACGGCGCAAGCAGGGCGGCGCAGGAGCGGGGTCAGGATTTTGGACACCAGCGTGATTATTGACGGACGCATTCGCGATATTTTGCGCACGGGCTTTCTGGAAGGCAAGCTCTATGTGCCGGGTTTTGTGTTGGATGAGCTGCAGCACATTGCCGACTCCGACGACCCTCTGCGTCGCGCCCGTGGGCGGCGCGGGCTGGATGTGTTGCAACAACTTCAGCACGAGGCGGACCTGGAGGTGCGCGTGCATGACCGTCTGGCGCCCCATATGGGCGATGATGTGGACGCGCGGCTGGTACGCCTTGCCAAAGCGATGAAGGCGGACATCATCACCAACGATTACAACCTGAACAAGGTGGCGGAGCTGCAGGGCGTGCGCGTGCTGAACATTAATGAGCTCGCTGAGGCAGTGCGAATCCATGTGTTGCCTGGGGAGGAGCTGACCGTTATCCCTATCCGCGAGGGGCAGGAGCCGGATCAGGGAATTGCTTATCTGGAAGATGGCACGATGGTGGTGGTGGAAGGGGGTAAGGCGTACCTGAATCAGCCCGTGGATGTGGTGGTCACCAGCGTGCTACAGTCGTCGCGGGGGAAGATGCTGTTTGCGGAGCCAAAAGAGATGAGCCATGCAACGGATACAGGAGTCGACTATTCACGCGCTTATCCTGGCGGGCGGAAGCGGCGTCCGATACGGTAAAGCGCCCAAATTATGGGAGTTGCTGAACGGGGCGCCCGTGTGGTGGCATGCGCTATGGCGACTCTCCACGCATCCCCAGGTAGGTTCGGCGACTCTCGTGGTCGCGCCTGATTCGGCGGAAACCTATCGGGCATATCTGGAAGCGCATCCTGTACCGAAGGCGGTGCAGATTGCCCCTGTGGGAGGCGAAACCCGCCAGCAGAGCGTGCGAAACGGTCTGGAGTGGGCGCCTGAATCGGCGGCGTATGTGGCAGTGCATGATGCGGCGCGTCCGCTGGTGAGTCACGCGCTGCTGAATCGGCTTTTTGAGGCGGTGCAGGTTCATGGCGCCGTAGTGCCCGCGCTCCCTGTTACCGACGCGCTCAAGCGGGTTCAGCCCGATTCGCCGCTGCAAGTGGTGGAGAGTGTCGCGCGCGAGTCGCTCTATCGGGTTCAGACTCCGCAGGTGTTTCGTCAGGAATGGCTGAAAGACGCCCACCAGAAAGCCGCCGCCCGCAACGACGCGCCCGATGATGCCGAACTGGTGTGTCAGGCGGGCTACCCGGTGGTTCTCGTGCCCGGCGAAGCGTCCAACATCAAGCTCACCACGCCCGACGATCTGGCACTGTTGCAGTTCTACAGTGGTGAAGCGAGTAGGGTGCGCGTCGGAATCGGGTATGATATTCACACATTGGTCGAAGGGCGAACGCTGGTGCTGGGCGGTGTGCCCATCCCTTTTGAAAAGGGGTTGCTGGGGCATTCGGACGCAGATGTGGTGTTGCATGCGCTCTGCGACGCCTTGTTGGGCGCCGTGGGATTGGGCGATATTGGGCAACACTTTCCCAACACCGACCCGCGCTGGAAAGATTGCTCCAGCCTGACGCTCCTGCATGAAGTGAAACAACAGGTGGCAGCGGCAGGCTATCGGGTGGTGAATCTAGACGCGACGGTGATTGCCGAAGCCCCCAAACTGGCGCCCCATATTCCCGCAATGCGCTCTCAAATTGCCCAGTGCCTTGAAATCCTGCCCACGCAGGTCAGCATCAAGGCGACGACCAACGAGCGCATGGATTCGATGGGGCGCGGCGAATCGATCGCATGCTTTGCGATTGCCACAGTGCAAAAATACGCTTCAGGAGGTTCCCTATGAGCAAATCGCGCAAATCAACCCGACGCAAAGAGGTGGAGATTGTCGATGTAACTTTCCGCAGTCCGCACGGTGAGTTGAGCGAGACCGAGAAGACCTATGTGCGGCGCAAGCTGGCGCGCCTGGCGCGGTTCTTCCACAAAATCTGGACGCTGGAGTTCGTGCATGAGCAGGTGCGCGGTCAGCATGAAGTGGGCATTAATGTGGATGCGGATGGGCACACTTTTCACATTCAGGAGCGCCACCCTGAGTTTCGCGGGGCAGTGGACGCTGCGGTGCAAGCGCTGGAGCATCAGCTCGCACGCTACAAAGAGAAGCTGCAGAAAGGGCGCGGTCGCGTGCCGCGTGAGGTGGCGCTGAGCGAAGTAGCGCTTCCGGAATCTTCCCCAAACGAGGAAGAGCCCCCCGAATCGCCCACCATCCGCTCTGTCAAGCGCGTGACTCTCAAGCCGATGAGCGTGGAGGAGGCGTTGCTGCAGGCGGAAATGGACGAACGCCCCTTCTATGTGTTCCACGACGCAGATACCGACCGCATCTGCGTGTTGACCCGTCAGGGCGAGAAAGTCTACGACCTGATTGAGATTCTGTAATGCTGGAGGGGCGGGGCGCACGCCTTGCCCCTTAAAAACAAAAACCGGGAGCCTCCTCTAAAGAAAGCCCCATGGGATGCCATAATAAAAAGGTGTGGGACATCCGTGTCCCTGATGCTTCAGGGAGGTTGCCGATGGTTCCCGTCCTCTGAAGGTCGCACTCCCTTGCGACACCCTTATTATACCCCATCCAATTCGGCGATGTCAAGGGGGTGGGAGGGCGTTCGAAAAATCGCCGATGTCCGCCTCACCCAAAGCCATACCACAAAACTCCCCCGCCCCCATTCACCCACTTCACCATGTTCCACAACACCCATATCCCCCACACCCACCAACGCGCCTGCACCGCCGAACGGCAGCCCACATAACTCCCATAAGCCCGCTTCACGCTTCCAAACCCCGGCTCTCTCCGATACCGCGCCCGCAACGTCCACCCATACTGCCTCGACCGCCGTATTGGCGTGGAGCGCCGATACGGCGCGTCAAACGGCGTGTTGGAGCCTACTCCCGTGCCGTCCACCAGCACCCGCGGTGCTTCGAGCATTTCATAAGCGCGCTCACGAGCAATCCCCTGCGCCGCTAACCACACCAAAAAAGCGTGCCAGCGGGCATCGTCCATCGGCGCCGTCGGAGGACAAGCGTCAGCACCAGATACTCTGGGTAGCGGGGTGGGCGTCCGCGTCGGGGTGGCAGTGGCTGTTCTTGGGTGAACTGCTGGGCGAGGTGGAGGATGTGCTGGGCGCAAAAGTGGCAAGGGGCGCGGGGAGCATCGGTATGTCGTGTTGGTATGCTTGGCACGCTCCTGCACTCCGACGACGACAACGCCTCGCCATGCGGGAGGCGCGTGCTACGGGTTCCTGTGCGGGTGGTGGGGCGGTGCCGTCGGGCGCTCTGGGGCGACCAGGTGTTTTTTGTGATTTTGGTGCGGGGGCGTCACAAGGGTGTAGACGCGCGAACTACGGGCGTTCTGGGTATAGGCGATTTCCGACGCTCAAGGGGGCTGGCCGTTGCCGGTGGCGCAGTAGGTGGGTCTATTGTGGTAGCGTTGGAAGATACTCAACGCGCGTGTTGTAAATACAGCGCAAAGGCACTTAGTTAACGCCCTCGCGTGTGAATGGCTGTCCACACTCGGCGGCGCACTGATACGGCACAGCAAGTCATCAAGCGGCAGGCGAACGCTTTTCGATCGCGATTAGATAATCAGTACGCTCGGAATATCTACCCAGAGATAGTACGCGGAGTGTAAACAGGAGCACGTTCCACAACAGCCAGGCTATCCGCGAGTATCGTTGTAGATTGTAGGGATTGGAACCCTCTCGGAAGAGGATTACACGAACAGAGCCTCCATTCCGCGATGCCCATTCAGCGATTGCTCTGGGTGTCATAGAGGGGCGCAAATAGGTCTTGAAAGGGGGATAGCCAGGCTTACCTGCATTTTTATCTCGCAGCACATACCGGCGAAACACCACATGCGCCCAGTGAGGAGTGAATTTCGTAACTAATCCCTTCACGGAATAGAGATTAGGCGCTCTCAGAATCATCAAGCCTCCGGGTTTCAGCGCATGCCAAAGGTTCTGCAGTGCTTGCTGTGGGTGGGGTAAGTGCTCGAGAACATCCACGCAGGTAATCAGGTCATATTGGTTTGCTTCGAGAGGATAAGTTTGGATATCACCTATTATCTTTTGTTGAACTTGTTCATTACGATTGATGGCTTCGGGTGAGTTATCGATACCGACAATAAATGCGTGAGGAGGTAAGGTTATCCGGCAACGATCGCCGCAACCTGCGTCCAGCACTTGTGGGTTGGGAAGTTTAGCGAGAAACTCTTCCGCAATGAGCTGCGGCTGACGTGCCCACTCTGCGGTAGGTAAGGTCACAGGTTGATGTCCTCTCAGCATAACCCTATTATACCTCATGATGGAATTGAACCTGATGGAATTGAACCTGATGGAATTGAACCTGATGGAATTGAACCGATCCATGCAAGACGAAAGTGTTGGAAGATAGAGGTCTGTTTTCGGAGCTTCAAGAGCGGACTTTCGGATGATTTTGGGGT
>JBBIQJ010000144.1:0-6642 GCA_037442385.1 Armatimonadota bacterium | reverse complement strand
AATTGAGTGCCAGCTGCAAAATACCACTTCCAGCCCCCAGCGCTATACTTTGGTGCTGGGCTGGATTCAGGGCGACGGCATGGTGATGTTTCTGCCTCCATTCGGGAGCGCGAGCCATGCCTTTCGGTTCGCAGGCCCGCCTGCACTGGGAGTGCTGCAAACGCTTCGGGGGGCGATGCCGTTTGTGGCGAATGTCGGCTCGCGCCTTGCTTATGGCATCTACCCCGCGGAAGGCGTTTTCACGCAGGTTCAGAAGGTGCAGGATATCTATTTCATGCCGCTCACTCTGAACGCGCTGGTGGAACCGCAGCAGACTCTCGCGGTGCGCTGGGCGTTCACCGTGTCAGAAGGCGAGCTGGAAACGATTCGGCGTGAACAGCGTCGACTGCAGAACGCCCCGACGGAGCTGGCGATTCTTCGCGGGCGCGTGATTGACAACACGGGCAAACCCATCCCTGACGCACGCGTTTACCTGATGAACGGTTCGGACGAGTTTGTTACACTCGCCACGACCGATGAACTGGGGCGCTTTATGGCGCAGCTGGCGCCGGGCGCCTATCAGGGGGTGGCGTTTGCAGACCACCACAGCCCGCGCGCCTTTCGAGTGGAAGTCCCCGCCAGTGAAACGCCGATTATCACGCTGGAGACTCCTGCTTTGCTCCAGATTCGCGCCCTGAACGAACGCCGACGCCCCGAACCCGTCGCCGCCGTGTTTGAACGGCTGGAGACGGCAAACATCCCGAAGCCAGAGCGCATACGATTCGGCGAAGAGGGCAACTTCGGACGGTTCGAGCGCACCTACTTCAGCCTCACGGGCGACGAAACACTCCCCGTGGAACCGGGCAAGTACCGCATCACGCTCACGCGCGGCTTTGAGTACGAAATTGCCCAGCAGGAACTGCCCCTGACCTCCGGCAAAACGACCCGTTTCGAGGCGGTTCTCAAACACACCGCCCCAATGCCGGGCTACCTGGCGGGCGATTTCCATGTCCATGCTCTGCCCTCGCCCGACTCATCCGATCCGCTGGCAGATAAGGTAAAAGCCTACATCGCCTGCGGCGTGCATATCCTGACCGCCACCGACCACGACATCAACACGGATTTCAGCCCCGTCATTCGCCAGTTGAAGGCGGAGAGCCGAATCGTGTCCATCGTCGGCACCGAGATTACCCCTGTCTGGCCGCTAGGGCATTTCAACGCTTATCCTCAGCGCTACGACCCGAGCCTGCCTAACAACGGCGCGGTTTCGTGGTACGACCTCGGCGCAAGGGAGATTTTTGAGGCGGCGCGCAAGAATTACGACGGTGATGTGATTGTGCAGGTGAACCACCCCCGCGCACCCACGATGGGCTATTTTACCTATGTGGGTTTTGATCCCAAAACGGGCGAAATCAAGCGTGCAGATGAGTTTTCCGATGCTTTTGATGCGATAGAGGTCTTCAACGGCGATAACCCCAGCGGCGCGGAACTGGTGATGCAGGATTGGTATTACTTTTTGAATCGCGGCAAGCGCTATCTGGCGATTGGGAACACCGACAGCCACCATGCGTATCGGCTTCAGCCGGGCTATCCGCGCACCTATATCTACTTTGGGCATCGCGATCCGCGCCGCGTGACGCCCGCGAACCTCACCGCCACGATGCGTCAGGGCAATATTGTGGTGTGCGGTGGACCGATGCTCACCTTTTACGCCCTGCAGAACCGAACCCGTGTGCCGATAGGGGGCACGGTGCGCGTGAAAGGCGATACGCTCATATTGGAGGCGGAGGTGCGCGCTGCCTCGTGGGTTCGCACCAACACGCTTCAGGTGGTGGTGAACGGGCAGGTGGTGAAAGAGATTGCGCTGAGCCAGCCCGAAAACGCGCCGCTGAACTATCGGGGCACGATCGAAGTGCCTTTACCGCCTAATACATCCAGCGGCTGGGTGATTCTGATGGCTCGCGGCGACAGGTTCACGGCGCTCTATGGGGCGTACCCGCTCTCGTTCACGAACCCGCTCTACTGGGAGCGCGAATAGCACGATGTGGCTCTGGTGCGTGCTGGGCGTGTTGCTGATTCAGGGCGCCCTCTTGATGTGGAACTGGCTTTACTGGCGCGCCCAATCGAGGGGATAGGGTATCCTACAGGCGATGTTGACGAACGAGGAGCGCCGCGTAGGTCTCTATCACGGAGCGCACCAGCCGATTGCCCCCGCCTCTGTGACGCCCGATACCCCTCTGGAGGCGCTGAATCTCAACTGGCGCGAAAAAGATTTACCTGAGCGCATCCGCACGCGCCATGTGCATCGATTACACCCGTATCTGGGGAAATTTATCCCGCAGCTGGTGGAAGTCTTCCTGCGTAAATATTTCCAGCCAGGACAGACTGTCTTAGACCCGTTCGTTGGTTCTGGGACAACACTGGTGCAGGCGAATGAGCTGGGCATTCACGCTGTGGGCTATGATGTGTCTGCCTTCAATGTGATGTTGTGCCGCGCGAAAACAGAAGTTTATGACCTCTCGCGGATGCGGTGGGAAGTGTTCGACGCTCTGGCACAGACGGAACGCCTGCTAACACGCCAGAAGGGTCAGCTTTCATTGCTGGGAGAGGTAGAACCGTGTGATTTGGAACTGGACTCGCCCCGCTCCGACTATTTGAGGATGTGGTACGCGCCCCAGGCGCTTCGCGAGCTGCTGACTTACCGCTCCGTCATAGAGCAAGGAGACTACCTTTACAAGGATTTATTGCGGGTCATTCTGTCACGCTCAGCACGGTCTGCTCGGTTGACGCCCCATTACGACCTAGATTTCCCGAAGAAACCGCAGACCGAGCCGTACTGGTGCTACAAACATCGGCGCATTTGCGAGCCGACGACCGAAGCGCTCAAATTCCTGAAGCGCTACAGCGAGGACACAGTTCGGCGCGTTACCGAGTTTGCTTATGTCCGCACGGATGCCCGTGTCGTCGTTTGCCATGCAGATAGCCGAGAGGCTTGCTTCCCACCTGTGGACGGCATTATCACCAGTCCCCCCTATGTGGGGCTTATTGATTACCACGACCAGCATGCGTATGCATACCACCTGCTGAAGCTTCCCGATTTGAGCGTGCGCGAGATTGGCGCCGCCTCAAACGGCGCGTCGGAACGGGCAAAGGCTCAGTATGTGACAGATATTGCGACCGTTTTCCGCCGTGCGCTGGAGGTTATGCCCCCTAACGCGCCCCTTATAGTGGTCGCGAACGATAAGCATAACCTCTATCCCGAAATCGCTCGCCAGCTCGAGGTTGTGGAAGAGGGCGTGCTCCATCGCCATGTCAATCGGCGCACAGGAAGACGCTCTACAGAGTTTTTCGAGTCGGTTTTCATCTGGAGGAAACACTGATGGCAAGCAGAGAGCCTCTCAATATCAAGACACAGGAACGAATCAAAAAGTATCTTCGTGAGTTTATTGAAAAATTGCTTTCTGAAACATATGGAAATGATAGAAAAGACTCTCGGAACTCCGCTCCGAACAAAGCCATACTGAAGCCCTTTCATGCAGCAGTGCTTCCCCCTCCTTTATGGGGCATAAGCGAGTTTGAAAGGAGGTTCAGCACCCGATTGGGTAGCACTTTTGAGCAATGTGCCCTATTCATCGCCAAACAGCACCACCAGGATGCCAGGCGCAATCACAAGATTTCAGCCCAGGTAAGCAGGGAAGCGATTAGTGCGATCGATGCTCAGATAAGAAACTTTGAGAGCATGGCAACGAAGGACCAAAGGCTGGCGTTCGCCAACATGATTGACGCAGTGCTGAAAGCGGATACCCGTGGCTCCAAACAGCTTCTCGAGGCAACAGCAGATATTTACATTCTCACGCACGAGGGTACCGAACTGTTCTTCGAAATCAAATCACCCCAGCCGAACAAAGGGCAGTGTCTGGAGGTTACCCTGCGATTGCTGCGCATCCACCTGATTAGAGGGAAGCCCAAACCCAAAGTTCAAGCTTATTTTGCGCTTCCGTATAATCCGTATGGACACTCACGCGAGGACTATCAGTGGAACTATGCGAAAAACTACGCCCCTTTTGAGGACGCTGTGCTGATTGGAACAGAATTCTGGAACCTGATAGGCGGCGAGGGAACCTACGAAGCGCTCCTAACAATCTACAAAGAAGTTGGACAAGAGTTTGAAGAGAGAATATTGCAAACTTTCGGACTCAGCCACTCCTCATAGTTCCGCCTTCCCCATACCGCCGACTCACCCCTACCGCCACCGCAACCAGCACCACTCCCACGGGGAGAGTCGCAGGGAGCGTGTGATGGAACCAGATAAGGCTCAAGGGCGCCATTGGGGGACCCAGCAGCGCCAGCCCCACGCCCACAATCCCCCATAGCACGGCGTTCACACCTCCAAAACTGCTCAAAATCAGCCCCACACCGATTCCGATGGCAAGGTAGACGCCCAGCGCAATCAGGAGAGGCTGCCACAGATGGGGCTTTCGCGCCAGCTGAACACCCACAAGGATAGCGCTCGGCGTCGCCGCCCAGAAACCACATCCCCCGCCAATAAAAAAGACGAACATATACTGACCATCGCGTAGCATTTGCGGGTCCTCCAGCATGGAAAGCCCGTGCAACAAGAGCGCACTACTGACCGTGCCTGTGAGCAAGGTCAACAGCACCCCAGAAGCACTGCCAGCCAGCGCGGCGTCCCGTCCTGCACAGGAAAAATATGCCCCACTGTAGCAGGAAAAATAAAGTCATGAAGCAAACGATTCTCCTCAGGAGGGCACAGCAATGCATACCGTGAATCCGCCGCGGAATCGTTTGCGGGGCGGCTTGCCCAAAGTCGGAATTCGCCCCACCATAGACGGGCGCCGACAGGGCGTGCGCGAAAGCATGGAAGCGCACACGATGGCGATGGCGCATGCCGTTGCCAGGCTCATCACTGAAAACCTGCGCCACGCCTGCGGGCTGCCCGTGGAGTGCGTAATCGCCGATACCTGCATCGGCGGTATCGCCGAAGCGATTGCCTGCGAAGAGAAGTTCGAGCGCGAAGGGGTGGGAGTCAGCCTCACCGTGTCGCGCAGCTGGTGCTACGGCTACGAAACGATGGACATCCACCCCACGCGCCCCAAAGCGGTGTGGGGATTTAACGGCACAGAGCGCCCTGGGGCGGTCTACCTCGCCGCAGTGATGGCGGCGCACGCCAACAAGGGGCTACCTGCCTTCAGCATCTACGGGCGCGATGTGCAGGACGCTGACGACCTTACTATCCCGCCCGCTGTCGCCGAGCGAATCCTGCAATTCGTGCAGGCAGGGATCGCCGTCGCCACCATGCGCGAAAAGACCTATGTGTCGATGGGCAATGTCTCGATGGGCATCGTCGGCTCGCTGGTGAACCAGAACTTCCTCCAGCAGTATTTGGGCATGCGCACGATGACCGTCGACATGGTGGAGTTCGTGCGTCGCATGGAGCGCGGAATCTACGACAAAGACGAATATGAACGCGCCCTGCGCTGGGTCAAAACCTACTGCAAGGAAGGCAAGGACTACAACCCGCCCGAAAAGCAGATGAGCCGTGCCGAAAAAGACCGCGCCTGGGAAGTCAGCGTCCAAATGGCGCTGATAGCGCGCGACCTGATGGTGGGCAACCCGAAGCTTGCCGAAATGGGCTACGAGGAAGAGGCGCTCGGCTTCAACGGCATCGCAGGCGGCTTTCAGGGACAACGCCAGTGGACCGACCACCTGCCCAACGGCGACTTTATGGAGGCGATCCTCTGCTCCAGCTTCGACTGGAACGGCATCCGCCAGCCCTACATTCTGGCGACGGAGAACGACTACCTGAACGGGGTCTGCATGTTGTTCGGGCATTTGCTCACGGGCAGCGCCCAGATTTTCGCCGATGTGCGCACTTACTGGTCGCCCAACGCCGTGAAGCGCGTCGCAGGCTACACTCTGTCTGATGAGGCGTCCGAAGGGTTCCTACACTTGATTAACTCTGGACCTGCCGCGCTGGACGGCACAGGCAAGCAGACGCTCGACGGCAAACCCGCCATCAAGCCCTGGTGGCAGGTTACGCCCGAAGAGGTGGATCGGTGCCTGCAGGCGACCACATGGCACTGCGCGATGCTGGAGTATTTTCGCGGCGGCGGCTGGAGTACGCGGTTCCGCACGCGCGGTGGCATGCCCGCCACCATGTTCCGCCTGAATCTCGTGGAGGGACTGGGTCCCGTGATGCAGATTGCCGAGGGCTACACAATGGAACTGCCCGACGAAGTTCACACGATTCTGGACGAGCGCACGAACCCGACCTGGCCCACCACATGGTTTGTGCCGCGCACGCCTGGGTACGGCGCGTTTCGGGATGTCTACACGGTGATGGCGTATTGGGGCGCAAACCATTGTGTGCTGAGCTATGGGCATATCGGACACGCGCTGATGACACTCTGCTCGATGTTGCGCGTTCCCGTGGCAATGCATAATGTGCCCCCAGAGCGCGTCTTCCGCCCGCACCAGTGGGGCATGTTCGGCACTGCCGAGTCGGAGAGTGCGGACTTTCGAGCGTGCCAGGCGTACGGTCCGCTGTACCGATAAGGGCTACGGCGTGCTGGGACGGACGGCGAGGGTTTTCTCGTGTGTGTAGAGTGCGAATCCCGAAGGCGCGCCCTTCGGCTTGCGCAC
>JBBIQJ010000143.1:0-6708 GCA_037442385.1 Armatimonadota bacterium | reverse complement strand
CTGGGGGTATCCCCCCAGCAACGCAGTTACGCCTGATGGCGTTCGCGCTCCTGCTGGACCAGCACGCGCCGCAGAATCTTGCCCGAGGGCGACTTGGGAATCTGTTGCACGAACTCGATACGCCGAATCTTTTTGAACGGCGCCACGCGCTCGGCAACATACTCCATGAGGTCTTCGGCGCTGGCAGGAATGTCGGGCTTCAACACCACGAACGCTTTGGGCACTTCACCTGCCTCCGGGTCTGGGCTGGGTATCACTGCCGCGTCCGCAACGGCAGGATGGGTTAGCAGCACCGCTTCCAGCTCCGCAGGCGCTATCTGCAAGCCCTTGTATTTAATCATCTCCTTGACGCGATCCACAATGTAGAAGTAGCCATCTTCGTCCACATAGCCCACATCGCCTGTCCGGAGCCAGCCTTCGGGCGTGAGGGTGAAGGCGGTCGCTTCGGGTGCATTCAGGTAGCCCTTCATGACCTGCGGACCGCGAATCCAGATTTCGCCCTCCTCACGTACACCCTTCGGGTTGCCCGTGCTGAGGTCTACAACCATGCACTCGGTATTCGCAATCGGGGGCCCCACCGAGCCGAGCTTGATTTTGGCGGGATCTTCGGGGTTCACATGGGTCACGGGGCTGGTTTCGGTGAGGCCGTAGCCCTGCATCACAATACACCCCAGCCGCTGGGAGGTCTCCTGAGCGAGTTCGGCGCTCAGCGGCGCCGCCCCCGACATGATAATTCGCAGGTGCGACAGATCATACTGCGACACGATCGGATGCTTGGCGAGCGCCAGAATAATCGGCGGCACAAGATTGGCACGAGTGATGCGATAGTCCTGCATCAGTTTCAGGAACTGCTCCAGATCAAAGCGCGGCATCGTTACAATCGTGATACCCCTGTACAGGCAGAGGTTAAGAATCACCAGCATGCCATAGATATGGTAAAAAGGCAGCACGCCTATCACGCGCTCTTCTGGCTGCAAGTTCACCCCTGACCCCAGCACTTGACACATGTTCGCCACGAGGTTATAGTGGGTAAGCATCACCCCTTTCGGCAGCCCTGTGGTGCCGCTGGAGTAGGGTAGCACAACGAGGTCGTTCTGGGGATCGATGGCGACCTGAGGCGGCTCGGCGTCAGAAAGCAGCGCCGTGAAGGGCGTCGCGCCTTCGCCTTCGCCAATCACGAACACCTCCTGAACGCCTGCTTTCGCTGCGGCAGGGAGTGCCTTCTCCAGGAGTGGACCCACCGTCACGAGAAACTTCGCGCCCGAATCTTTGAGCTGGTATGCCAGTTCGTCAGCGGTGTAGAGCGGGTTTGCAGTGGTCACGACGCCTCCTGCCAGCGCGGTTCCGTGAAAGGCGAGCGCATATTCGGGCAGGTTGGGGCAGTAAATCCCCACGACCTCACCTTTTTTCAGCCCCCGTTTCGCAAGGTTGCCCGCAACGCGCCGCACGCCCGACCATAACTGAGCGTAAGTTAAGGTGCGCCCTGAAGGACCGTCAACCAGCGCAGGCTTCTCACCGAAAGACTCCGCGTGCTGATAGACGAACGGCACTAACCCCACGCTGGGTATGGATACATCCGCGTATGGACTTTTGAAAATCATCGCAGTCTGCCTCCTCTTCTGTTATATACCCAGCAAGGAGGCGTTTTCCTGCTATGTTCAGGGCGCTATCCCTGCAAGGGGCAGCCCCAGAGTTGGCTCCCAGCCCATCAACAGATTGAGGTTCTGAATGGCTTGCCCTGCCGCGCCTTTGACGAGGTTGTCAATCACGCTAATCACGACCGCCATGCGCGTGCGGGCATCAATCGTCAGCCCAATCTCGCACCGGTTGGAGCCATACACATCGCGGGTGGCAGGAAACTCTCCCAGAGGACGCACCTGCACGAAGGGTTGGTTGGCGTAAAATGTGCTGTAAAGGGCGTGCAAATCCTGGAGGGCAACGGGTTGGACCAGCGGCGCGTAGGCGGTGGCAAGGATTCCGCGTGTCATCGGCACGAGGTGGGGGGTGAAGCGGATACGCACGGCGCGCCGCGCAATCCTCTGCAAGGTCTGTTCCATTTCGGGCGTGTGGCGATGTTTCTCCACAGCGTACGCCTTGAAATTCTCGTCCAGTTCGGTGAACAGGTAGTCCACGCTCACGCGCGAGCGTCCTGCGCCCGACACTCCCGACTTGGCGTCCACCACCAGCCGTTCACTGTCCACGAGGTCTGCCTGCAGCAGGGGCGCGAGCGCGAGCGCGCTTGCAGTGGGGTAGCAGCCAGGGTTCGCAACCAGGCGTGCTGAAGCGTAAGCCTCTTTTGGGGTCAGCTCGGGCAACCCGTAAAGCGCTTCGTTCAGCAGGTGAGGGGCGCTATGGGGTTTGCCATACCACTCCTGAAACACGCTCGGCTCCTTGAGGCGGAAATCGGCGGAGAGGTCAATCACCTTAACGCCGCGCTCCAGCAGTTGGGGCGCTTGCTCCATCGCGAAGCCCGTTTCGCCCGCTAAAAACACGACTTCGCACTTTTCGGCGAGCGTGTCGGGGTCGTAGGGCGTCAAGGGGGGAAGCGTCAGCCCATGCAGATGGGGCAGCACGGCGCTGAGGGGCTTGCCCGCTTCCGAGCGCGAGGTTAGCGCCGTGATCTGCACCCGCGGATGCGGGCTCAACAGGCGCACCAGCTCGCTGCCTGTGTAGCCTGTCGCGCCAACAATCCCAACCTGCACAGAAGACTTCATCTTAGTCTATCAACTCTTCGGGGGAGAACCAGAGGTTCATCTCGTAAGCCGCGGCTTCGGGGTCGGAGGAACCGTGAATCACATTCTGTTCGATGTCCAGCCCGAAGTCGCCGCGGATGGTGCCCGGCGCGGCGTTCAGCGGGTTCGTGGCGCCCATCATCTGGCGCGTTACTTCAATTGCGTTCGGACACTCCAACACCATCGCCACCACAGGTCCTGAAGTGATGAACCGCACCACATCTTCAAAGAAAGGCTTGTCGCGATGCACGGCGTAGTGGCGCTCCGCCAACTCGCGCGTGGGGTGAACCATCTTCAGCCCCACAATCCGAATCCCGCGCCGTTCAAAGCGCTGGATAATTTCGCCTACCAAGCCTCTCTTTACCCCGTCGGGTTTGACAAACACAAGAGTACGCTGAATTTCTGCCATTTTTTGCCTCCTTATACGCCGAAAGTATACCCGAAAGGGCGCAAGTGGGGTATAATCAAAAAGGTGGCGTCTTCACGTCGCCAGAACACGCTCGAAAGGAGGAACGATGCGATGAAGCGATTACTTTGTGGCACGATAGCACTGCTCTGTGCGGCGGGGCTTGCCAATGCGCAGGTTGTCATCAACGAGTTCGCCTACGATGATACAGGCACGGACGATGTGGAGTTCGTCGAGCTCTACAACGCAGGCTCCAGCCCCGTGGACATCAGCGGCTGGATATTGGAAAGCGGCGACCTTTTGACAGGCGACAACAACGCGGATTACACGATTCCGGCAGGCACGGTGCTTCAGCCGGGCGACTACTATGTAATTGGCTCTGGCAATGTGCCGAATGTAGACCTTGTTGTAGGCGCAAATAACCTGTTTGAGAACGATAATGAGTGGATTGTGTTGCGCGACGCGAGCGGTAATGTGGTGGACGCGGTCGCCTATGAGACCAACAAAGCGCCTGATCTCACCACATGGGTGCCTGCAGATGTGATTCCACAGCTGGGTTCAGGAATCTGGGGCAACTATATCACATTGCAAGCAGGCGCTTCCATTGATGACACGCTCCTTTCGCTGGGGCGCTGGCGCGACGGCTACGACACCAATAACAACGGCAACGATTTTGGGCACATGCCGTGGACACCGGGCGCGCCGAATAACCCGAATGTGTTCAGCGGCTCGATGGTGATGAACTTCGACGACCTGAATGTATACGACTTTGTGCCAAACCTGAGCGGTTCGTTTCGTGCGCCGCGCGCGATTGACCCCACTCAGGGCGACCCCACCTACATCGCAACTCCCAATCCGAACAGTATTCCCCCCTCTCCACAGGGCGGCAACGCTATGATAGCCTGGGACTGGGCAGGCGGCGGCAACATGGCGACCTCTACCGCCATCTTCGAAGGGCGTGCAGGGTACGAGCTATATATCTATATCGATACCGCGTCTCCTGTACCTGGTCAGCTGGAGTCGTGGATGATTGGCGTGCTGGGCACTTGCGACTCGTTTTATAACATCCCCTATCGCTCGCTGGTGAATGCGGGCGGGATGACAGGCATCGGCTGGTATTTCCGTCGCGCCAACACTACCACCGCCGACCCCGATGAAGTGAAACTGCGCCTGATGAACGCAGGCACGGGCGGCGACAGCAACCCGAACGGCAACAACACATGGCAGAACTACGGCGAGATTGACCTCTCTGCGCTGAGTTCGGGCTGGTATCGCCTGCGACTGGAAGTGCGCGGCAACCGCATTATTGGCGTGTTCGGTGGCACCTACGGCTCGCTGAGCGACGGAACCCTGATTACGGCGACCGCCACGCCGAACCCGTACGGCTCCTTCTACATCGGTTATCGCGAAGTGTTCACCGACGACAGTGCCACCAACCCTGTTCGCATCGACGCGCTCCGCCTCTTTGTGCCGATCGACGGCGATGTGGACGGCAACGGCTGCGTGGACGACGCCGATCTGCTATCGGTGCTGTTCGCGTTCGGCGGCACTGATCCGCTGGCGGATGTGAACGGCGATGGGACGGTGGACGACGCGGACCTGCTCACCGTGCTGTTCAACTTCGGCACAGGGTGTTGAAGAGCCGATTCGGAATCTCTCAAACGGGGGCAGGAAGCTCACCTGTCCCCGTTTTCTTCATTGGGCGTTGCCTTGCAGCCCCCAAGAAGCGAGAGCGCCACACTCATCAGAAGAATGCTCGCGATGAACCCCAGCGATGCCCCAGGAGAAATCTTATACACCGAGGCGAGGAGCATTTTCACCCCCACAAAGGAGAGAATCACCGCCAGCCCATAGTGCAAATAAACAAATCGGTTCATAAGCCCTGCAAGCACGAAAAAGAACGAGCGTAATCCCAAAATCGCAAAAGCGTTGGAGGTGTACACAATAAACGGGTCTCGTGAAATTGCTAACGCGGCAGGGATGGAATCGAGTGCAAACATGAGGTCTGTGCTTTCAATCAAGATCAGTGTGATGAACAGGGGAGTGGCTACCAGTTGCCCATGCTGGCGTATGAAGAAGCGCCCACCATGATAAACGGGAGTGAGGCGCAGGAACCGTCGGGCGACGCGCATCACGAGATTGCGTTCAATTTCCACCTCCTCCGAAGGCTTCCGCAGCAGGCGCAGAGCCGTCAAAATGAGAATCAGCCCGAAAACATAAGTCGTCCAGTGAAAATGCTGCAAAAGGGCAAGTCCCAACATAATGAAAAGGGCACGCATTATCAGGGCACTCAGCACCCCCACGAACAGGAGACGGTGCTGTAGGTCAGGAGCAATCCGGAAGTACCGGAAAATGACCAGAAACACAAAAAGATTGTCCACGCTCAGAGAGAGCTCTATCAAGTACGCTGAAAAGAACTCCACAGCGCCCTGACGACTGTACCATATCGCAATGCCGCTGTTAAACAGAATTGCCAGAGCGACCCAGAGCGCCGCCCAGAAGAGGGCTTCACGCGGTTTGACCTCATGTGGGGTGCGATGCACCACAAAGAGGTCGATCGCCATTAAGCCGCCCACAATCAGCACAAACGCGAGCCAGAACTCGGCAGTTATCATGTTATCACTTTGCCTATAAAAAATGCGAGACCTCCATTGCCACGCACAACGGCAACGGAGGTCTCGCATTTCATGATAAACCCCGGCTGGTTCCCCAGCGTCCTGACGAGGTTCATCCCTGCGAAGCAGGTGCTACTCCCCTCCGGGGGCTTATTATACCCCATGGGGTACAACATACGCGATGGAGACGCTCTTGCGCTGGGATGAGCAGCTGTTTTTTTGGATTTTTGAAGGCTGGCACGCCGATTGGCTCACACCCGTGATGGTGTTTTTCTCGGACGCGCTCAAAAGCCTGCCTGCAAGGGCGGCGGTGCTGATGCTCTGGGGTTGGATGGTGTGGCGCGGGGGAAAGTTGCGACGGTTTGCGTTGTTGCTGTTGCCCGTTTTGATTCTGACGAACGAGACCAGCGACTGGCTGAAAGCGTGGGTGGGTCGGGAGCGCCCGTGCGTGGCGCTGCCGATAGAGCCTCTCACGGGGCGTCTTACTTCCGGTTCTTTCCCGTCGGCGCACGCGGCGAACACGGCGGCGATCGTCGCCTTTGCGGGGGCGATTGGAGGCTGGCGTCAGGCGCTCTACTGGGGCTGGTTACCCTTCTTCGTGGGACTCTCACGGGTCTATGTGGGGGTGCATTACCCCCTGGATGTGCTGGGGGGGTGGTTGCTGGGGGCGTTTTATGGCTGGGGCGTGGGTTGGCTCTGGTGCAAAATCACCGCACGACGGGTGTCCACGCCATCTGAGTCGAACCCATCCAGCCGCGGCGAATAGGGCACGATTCGCGAGACCCCGCCTGTCATCGTTACGCCGAGCCAGTGCTGGGCGACCGCAGTGGTGATGGGGTTATGCGTGACGATTAACACCTGTGTGGTCTGGGCAATCTCTTTGAGGTGGTCGGCGAAGCGTTGCACATTGCGTCCGTCTAAGGCGGCGTCCACCTCGTCCAGAATATAGAGGGGG
>JBBIQJ010000142.1:0-6832 GCA_037442385.1 Armatimonadota bacterium | reverse complement strand
ACGCGGGTCGGGATGACGCGGCAGCAGCAGGTACCAGTCGTCGCCACCATCGGGGACACCGTTGCCGTTTCGGTCGATACCGACTTCCACATAGCCTGGCTCGCCCCACACCTGACAGGGGTTGCCCCCAGCGTAAAAAGTGTTCCCGAACACAATCAGGTCGTAGCCATCGGAGTTGTGGGGGTCTACGCCCGCGGGCAGATTCTGAATGGGGCGTGCGAAACCCACTTCCACATAGCCGCCCCAGCCGAAGGAGAAGACTTTGGTGTTATCGGGTACATTCGGGGTTGCGCCAGGCGGCGGAAAGCCCAGCACACGCGTCGGGTCGGTATTGAACCCCGCCACGCCGTTCACACCGCTCCAACTGAATACCTGCGTGGCGAAGTCTTCCACCACGAAATGCCCCCGATACTGAGCGAAGGCAAGAAGGGGCACAAGCCATGTCAGTGCCAGCCACAACCGCATGGGGAAAGAAGTATACCTCTGTGGAACAACCCATAGGGAGTGCAGGGATGATTCTCTTTTTTGCAGGGATGGCGCTTTTCTGTGGCTACGCCTTCTGGCGCCTGGGTGAGCGCTCGCTGCTGGTGTGCGGGGTGTTATTTGCCGGGCTGGCGTGCGCGCCGCTGGCGCCTCCAGGCTGGTTCGGGGCGTATGCGTGCCTCGTCATGGCGCTGGCGGTGGGGTCAGGCTTGCGCCGCGCGCGCCCCGCGACTCCACCGACGCAATCTGTCCATCACGCAGTGTGTAGACCGTATCACAATAGCGTAGCATCTGAGGGTCGTGAGTAACCAGCACCACCGCGCCTTCGCCCCGATGGCGCTCCAGCAGTTCCAGCACCTGCAGCCCCGTGTGCTGGTCTAAGGCGGCAGTCGGTTCGTCGGCGAAAATCACTTCGGGTTCCATCAGCAGGGCACGGGCGACACAGGCGCGCTGGCGCTCACCCCCAGAAAGTGCGGAAGGGTAGCGGTGTGCCTTATCGCCCAAACCCAGCTGCTCCAGCAGGGTCATCGCGCGCTCGCGATAGCGGCGTGTGTCGGGCGCTGGCGCCAGCACATTCTCCAGCACCGTCAGGTAGCCCAGAAGATAAGGCTGCTGAAATACAAACCCGAAGCGCTCGCGCCGAATCGCGCTCCGTTCGCGGTCCGAAGCTTCTGTGTAGCAACGCCCCCGATAGCGCACTGTGCCCGACGATGGAATCTTCAGCCCGCTCAGCAGATAGAGCAGGGAACTTTTGCCCGACCCGGAGGGTCCCACAATCCCCACAAACTCGCCCTGATGCACCTGGAGCGTCGCCTCCCGCACGGCGTAGACCGTGCGTGCGCCGTCCTGATAGGTGAGGGTAGCATTCTGGGCGTCAATCAATATGGGCTTGTCCATCTTGCTTCAGTATACCCCGATAAGGTATACTCTCGGCGCGTGATTAACGCACAGGAGGATAGAACAATGCGACGGATGTGGTCTTTACTGGCATTTGCGAGCCTCAGCGTGATGAACCTCGCCTGGACACAGGAGGATACACCCAAAACCGATACACCGCAAGAAGGCGGCTACACGCTACGAGTCAATGTGAAAGAGGGCGAAGTCTACAAGTATAAGTTGACGATGGATATCGACTTCGGTGGTCAGCTGGTAGTGTTCTCGGCGACCGTCGTGAACAAAATCGTTAAAGTGGACAGCGAGGGCAACTACACCGTGGAAAGCTCTCAGGAGAACGGATTGGTCAAGTTCGGCGACCAGGAGATGCCCGCGCCTGCCGCACCTGCCACGAAAATCACCTATCGCCCCAACGGGAGCGTCCTTAAAGTGGAAGGCGAAGGGAACCAGATGGCGGGCACTTTCGGCAGCTACTCTTTCCCCGACAAACCCGTGAAGGTGGGTGATAAGTGGGAGCAAGAAGTCAAGCCGAGTGAGCAAGCGCCTAAGATTAAAACCAGCTACGAAGTCATGGGTACCGAGAAAGTGGGCGATTACGAGACCGTCAAGATTAAGGTCTCTGGCAAGGGCGAGAGCGAGAATCAACCGATGAGCTTCGAGGGACATGTGTGGGTGGACATCAAGACGGGCATGGCAGTGCGCACGGTGATGAGCATCAAAGGCTTGCCTGCTGAAGGCGCGCCGATGCCCATCGACGGCACCCTCAAAATGGAACTGGTGAAGTAAGCATTCCACTGCGCCCCTCCCGAAAACGGAGGGGCGTGCGCGTATACCCGTCCCTACGCCTGTAGCACATCCTCGATGACAGGCGGATTCCAGAGCCATTCCCCTGTGTAAATCAGGTACAATATTGCCCACCTATGGCGCAGAACTATCGTGAGACGCTGAATCTGCCGAAGGATGAGCATACGATTCCGATGCGAGCCAACTTGCCAGAGCAGGAACCGCGCTGGCAAGCCTTCTGGCACGAGCAGAACCTCTACGCGCAACTGCTCGCCAAACCTGCCCCGAACGGCGACTTTATTCTGCACGACGGACCACCCTACTCCAACGGCAACATCCACATGGGGCACGCGCTGAATAAAGTGCTGAAAGATATTATTGTGCGCTCCTACGCGATGCGCGGCTACCGTACGCCCTATGTGCCGGGCTGGGATAATCACGGCATGCCCATCGAGAACGCCGTGAGCCAGCAGTTTCTGCAACAGGGCAAGACCCCCAGCAAGGTGGAGTTGCGTCAGGCATGCCGTGCCTATGCCCAGCACTTTGTGGAGGTACAGCGGAAGCAGTTCGAGCGGCTGGGGCTGGTGGGCGATTGGGAGCATCCCTATCTCACGATGGATTATGCCTTCGAGGCAGGCATCGTGCGTATTTTCGGGGAGCTGGTGAAACGGGGGTATATCTATCGCGATTTGCGTCCTGTGCTGTGGTGCCCCGTATGCCAGACTGCGCTGGCGGAAGCCGAGGTGGAATACGCACCCAAAGTCTCTGACGCCATCTATGTCGCTTTTCCCGTCGTGCGCGACCCGAACGGCGTCTTTGCCAGCACGCCCAACCCCGCGATCCTCATCTGGACGACCACCCCCTGGACGATCCCTGCGAACCTGGCGCTGGCGGTGCATCCCGAACTGGAATACGCGCTGGTTGCAGTGGACGATCAGACATGGGTGCTGGTGCAGGAGTTAGTGCCCGCCACGATGGAAACACTGGGCGTGAAAGAGTATCGCGTGCTGGCGACCGTGAAGGGGAGCGCGCTGGAAGGGGTGGTGGCGCGACACCCGATTTTTGACCGCGAGTCGCCCGTGGTGCTGGCAGATTATGTGCTGGCAGAGGAGGGGACGGGCGTGGTGCATACTGCGCCCGGACACGGTGCCGAAGACTTTTATACGGGCAAGCGATACGGACTGCCGATTTTGTGCCCTGTGGACGAGCGCGGCGTCTTTACAGAGGAGGCGGGCGAGTTCGCGGGTTTGCCGATAACGCCTGAAGGCAACCGCGCCGTCATCCGACGCCTGCAAGAGGTGGGCGCGCTGCTCGACCACGCACCGTACCACCATAACTACCCCCACTGCTGGCGATGCGACTCGCCCCTGCTGTTCCGCACGACGGTGCAGTGGTTTATGAATATCGATCATATGGGGCATCGGGAGAAGGCGCTCCGCGCGATAGAGGGCGTGCGCTGGATCCCTGAAGAGGGTGAGAACCGCATCAAAGCGATGGTTGCAAACCGCCCCGACTGGTGTCTCAGTCGTCAGCGGGCATGGGGCGTCGGCATCCCCGCATTTTATTGTGAAGCATGCGGTGAGGTGTTGCTGACCCCCGAAATCGTCGAGGCGGTTGCTCAGAAGATTGAGCAGGAAGGGAGCGATGTGTGGTTCGATAAGCCTGCCGACTACTTCCTGCCCTCAGGGACGCGCTGTGCGCAATGCGGCGCGAGCCAGTTTCGCAAGGAGACCGATGTGCTGGATGTGTGGTTCGATTCGGGCAGCACGCATCGGCTGGTGCTGGAGACGCGCCCCGAACTGCGCTGGCCCGCCGATTTGTATATCGAAGGCTCGGACCAGCATCGCGGCTGGTTCAACGCCAGCCTGATGATTGCGATTGGCACGAAAGACGCCGCCCCCTATCGGATGGTGATTACGCACGGGTTTGTACTGGATGGCGAGGGGCGCAAGATGAGCAAGAGCGAGGGGAATGTGGTGGACCCGCTGGATGTGGTGCAGAAGATGGGCGCGGATGTGCTGCGCCTGTGGGTCGCCTCCACCGAGTATTTTGAGGATGTGCGCCTCTCCGACGAGATTCTCAAATATGTCGCCGACGCCTATCGCCAGATTCGCAACACTCTGCGCTTCATGATTGGCAATCTGGCGAATTTCAACCCCACAACCGATGCCGTGCCCTACGAGCAGCTCCACGAACTGGATCGCTGGATGCTGGCGCGGCTTCAGGAGTATGTGCGCTACGCGCTTCAGGCATACGAGGCGTTTGAATATCACCGCTTCTATCACGAGACGCGCCGATTCTGCAATGTGGAGTTGAGCGCGTTCTATCTGGATGTGCTAAAAGACAGGCTGTATGCAAGCGCGCCCGATGACCTTGCGCGGCGTTCTGCCCAGACCGTGTTGCTGGAGCTGTCGAGCGTGCTGACACGACTACTAGCGCCGATTCTGGTGCATACCGCGGAAGAGGTGTGGCAGCGACTGCCGTTGCCGAACAAGCCCGTGAGCGTTCACCTTGCGGACTTCCCGACCGTGCGTGAGGAGTGGCTGGACAAGAGCCTGCTGGGGCGGTGGGAGCGAATTTTAGAGGCTCGCGAGGTGGTGAACCGCGCGGTGGAGAGCGCTAAAAACGAGAAGCGCATTCCGAACCCCCAGTCGGCGAGGGTGGTGGTGCATGCGCCGGAGGGGCTGTACGCGCTGTTGAGCCAGTACCCGACACCGCCGACACCTGATAACCTGCTGGCGCGGGTGTTCGGCGTGTCGCAGGCAGAAGTGGTTCCCATAAGCGGGGATACGATTCAGGTTGTGGTGGAGTCTGCGCCGGGAAACAAATGCGCCCGATGCTGGCTGGTGCTTCCTGAAGTGGGCGCGCTGAGCGACTATCCTGACCTGTGCGGGCGGTGTGCGCAGGTGGTGGTGTCGCGAGCTTAGCCTAGCCGCCCTATCGCCGACTCCACCGCCTGACGAATCGCGCCTGAGAGCATCAGCGTCCGCACCGCCTCCACATCGGGCGTGAGGATGCGGTCTGCCTCTAACGGGGGCACAACCTTGCGGATGGCTCCCAGCGCGGCTTTGACGCCCGGACCTGGCTCCAGCGGCTTGTGAAACTCCAGCGCCTGCGCCGCCACCACGAACTCAATCGCAATCACCCAGCGGGCGTTTTCCAGAATCATGCGCGCTTGCCGTGCCGCGGTTGCGCCCATCGACACATGGTCTTCCTGATTCGCACTGGTGGGGATCGAATCGACCGAGGCGGGATGCGCCAGCACCTTATTTTCCGAGACGAGGCTGGCAGCGGTGTATTGCGAAATCATCAGCCCGGAGTTCAGCCCGCCCTGCCGCGCCAGGAAGGCGGGCAACCCCGAAAGCGCGGGGTCTAACATGTATTCGATTCGGCGCTCGCTGATGTTGGCGAGCTCGGCAATCGCGATTTTAGCGTAGTCCATCGCGAGGGCGACGGGCTGTCCGTGAAAGTTGCCTGCCGAGATGACGGTCTCGTCGTCGGCGAACACGAGGGGGTTATCGGTCGCGCTGTTGATTTCGCGTTCCAGCACTTGTTTGCAGTGCATGAGCGCGTCGCGCGAGGCGCCGTGAACCTGCGGAATACACCGGAGCGAATAGGCGTCCTGCACCTTGTCGCAAAACTCGTGGGATTTGTGGATGGGGCTGTTCGCGCCGAGCTTGCGGAAATTTTCGGCGACAGTTGCTGCGCCTGGGTGGGGGCGTACTGCCGCCACACGCGAATCAAACGGCTTGAGGCTCCCCTTGAGTGCTTCGAGGCTCATAGCGCCTGCAATATCGGCGAGCGTGCAGAGTTCGAGCGCGTCGTACACGGTCAGCGCGCCGATGGCGGTCATCGCCTGCGTGCCGTTGATAAGCGCCAGACCCTCTTTGGCTTCCAGCACGATTGGTTCCAGCCCCGCGCGGCGCATCGCCTCGCCACCGGGCAGAATCTCGCCTCTGTATTCTGCGGTGCCTTCACCAATCATGGGCAGGCACATGTGCGCCAGGGGCGCCAGATCGCCGCTTGCCCCCACGGACCCCTGCGACGGCACAACGGGATGCACGCCCCGATTCAGCATCTCCAGCAGCAGAGTGATAACCTCTGTCCTCACGCCGCTATAGCCCAGCGCGAGGCTCTGCGCTCGCAGCAGCATCATCGCCCGCACCGTTTCTGTGGGCAGCGGCTCACCAACGCCAATCGCGTGCGAGAGCAACAGATTCCGCTGAAGCAGGCGCGTGTCTTCGGGGCTGATACGCACCTGCGCGAACTTGCCAAACCCCGTCGTGACGCCGTAGACCACCTGATTCTCTTTGAGGAGCTTTTCGATAAAGGCGCGACTTGTGCCCACGCGCTCGGTTGCATGCGCGTCCAGCACGGCGCGGCGTCCCCCTCGCGCTACCGCCACGACGCTTGCTAGATTCAGCGGTTGCCCCACGCGAACATCCTCGTTCTGCATAGGGAATAGGATACCTTGAGAAGATGGGGTAGGTAGTTCGTGCTACCTGCCCCTGGGGTGTTGGGTTTTGAGGGAAGGGTTCTCCTACACGGGTTGGCGGGATTCTGGCTGCGCGCTTTTCGCTCTTCGATGGACTTCAAGCGCGCTTGCCACACTTGCGCGGGGTTGTTGCCTGCGGTCAGGACCTCATTCCACGGGTGGTACACCCGAAAGTCG
>JBBIQJ010000141.1:0-6880 GCA_037442385.1 Armatimonadota bacterium | reverse complement strand
AACTGCAGGGGATTGTGGGGGACAACCCGATACCCGTTCGGTCGTTGCACTACTTTAATGGGCTGTTGCTCCTGATTGCGATTGGGCTGGGGGTGATGCTTGCGATGGAGCCATCGCAGATGGGATATTACTGGGCGTTGCTGGCGGTGGCGTCGGTGGTGGGGCTGCTGCTGGTGTTTCCGATTGGGGGCGCCGATATGCCCGTGGTAATTGCGCTGTTGAACTCCTATTCAGGGCTGGCGGCATCAGCGACGGGGTTCGTGCTGAACAACAACGCGCTGATTATCACCGGTTCGCTGGTGGGTGCGTCAGGGATTATTCTGACCACCATCATGTGCCGCGCGATGAACCGTTCCCTGCGGAATGTGCTGTTCGGGGTGTGGGTGCCTGCGGAGGCGGGACCAAAGGCGGAGGATGTGTACGGAGGGCGGGTGAAGGCAACCTCGCCCGAAGAGGTCGCGATGCTACTGGAAGGGGCGCGCTATGTGGTGATTGTGCCCGGCTACGGCATGGCGGTCTCGCAAGCCCAGCATGCCGTGCGCGACCTGATGCAGGCGCTGGAGGCGCAGGGCACGCGCGTGGAGTTCGCTATCCACCCCGTTGCAGGGCGCATGCCGGGGCATATGAATGTGCTACTCGCGGAAGCCGATGTGCCCTACGACAAACTCAAAGAGATGGACGAAATCAACCCGCGCTTCGAGCAGGTGGATGTGGCGATTGTGATTGGCGCCAACGATGTGGTGAACCCCCTGGCGCGCACTGACCCCAACAGTCCCATCGCAGGCATGCCCATTCTGGATGTGGACAAGGCGAAAAGCGTGGTGGTCATCAAGCGCAGTCTCAGCCCCGGCTTTGCGGGTATCCCGAACCCGCTGTTTGCGATGGACAACACGCTCATGCTGTTTATGGACGCGCGACAGGGCGTGCAAGAAATTTTGGCGGCGCTCAAGGCGAAATAGGGTATAATTCGCTGGCACGGAGGGGTGGCCGAGTGGCTGAAGGCGGCGGTCTTGAAAACCGCATCCCACCTCGTGTGGGACGGGGGTTCGAATCCCTCCCCCTCCGCCACTAAACATTTCCCCTCTTCTGGCGTCTATACAGGCAGGATTGGGCGCATGCCCAGCCAAAATTAAACTGCTGGAGGGGTTTTATGGAACGACCAGAAGAGGGCAAGCCGTGTCCCTTGTGTGAGCGTCCGAGCAGCGATTTCTGGGCGGCGGAGATGTCGCGCCGCCAGTTTTTGCGAGCGGGGTTGACTCTGGTGGCGGTAGGGCTGGCAGCGCCGCCGTGGCTGGCGCGAATCGCCTATGCGGATGCCCAGCGCACGCTCAAAGGCGAAAAACTCCCCAACGACCACATTCTGGTGGTGTTGCAGCTCACGGGGGGCAACGACGGGCTGAACACGGTCATCCCATACACCCAGTCATTGTATTATCAGGCGCGCCCCACACTGGCAATCCCCGAAGACAAAGTGGTTCCTCTCGAAGCAGGGATGGGGTTCCATCCTGCGCTGGAACCGCTCAAAGCGTTGTACAACCAGAAGCGCGTCGCGGTGATTCAGAGCGTCGGCTACCCGAACCCCAACCGCTCCCACTTCCGCTCGATGGAAATCTGGCAGACCGCCGACCCCGACGGGCACAGCCGCTACGGCTGGCTGGGGCGCTATCTGGACACGCTCGCCGACTCCGCCACGAACCCCGTGCTGGCAGTGAGCCTCACGCAAGAGTTGCCTGTGGCGCTGCAGGCGCGACGCGCCTCCGTGCCCTGTTTCGCCAGCCTGAGCGACCTGCAGATAATGACGCGCGACCCCGATCTGGAGCGCACCCTGCAGGCGATGCAGGCGATGGAGTCGCGCAAGCCCGATGCCCCAGCGCGAATCATTCGCGAGTCGACTCGCACCGCGCTGGAGGCGGTGGAACGCCTACGCGAAGCCGTTAAAAACTACCGTTCTGATGTTTCCTACGGCAACGACCCGTTCGGGCGCGGACTCCAGCAGGCGGCGCAACTGATTGCCACCTCGCCGCAAACCCGAATCCTCTATGTGTCAGTGAACGGATTTGACACCCACGCGGGACAGGCGCGCACGCACGAGCAACTCCTGAGCCGCTTCGCAAACGCGGTGAACGCTTTCTATCGCGACCTGGAGACGCAGGGCAAAGCGGACAAGGTGCTGCTGATGGTCTTCTCCGAATTCGGACGGCGCGTGCGCGAAAACGGCAGCCTCGGCACCGACCATGGCGCCGCCGCGCCGATGTTCCTGATTGGTAAGCGCGTGCGTGGCGGACTGCACGGCGACCCACCCAACCTGAGCGACCTGGACAGCAACAACGACCTCAAGATGCAGATCGACTTCCGTCGCGTGTACGCCACCGTGCTGGAATGGCTCGGCAGCGACTCCGAAGAGGTGTTGGGGAAAGCATTCCCGGCGCTAACGGGTGTGGTAGGCTGAGCCGCTCAGGCTGCTCCAGACGCAAGCGGTATAATAAGGGAACCCAAACGGGGTTGAGTCGTTAAGGAAACACGCATGCGTCTGAAGCGGTTGGGCTGGTGGCTCCTAATGCTGGTTGCCCTGCTGAACAGCGGGGGCATCGGCTACTGGATCTGTCATCAGCAGATAAACAGCGCATGTTTCTGGCTCAAGGCGTGCGCTGGAGATCAGGTGCAGTCTGAGCGCTTGGTACCTGTCTCCGCGCCGATATCCGCTATCCACGCCCGCTCTTGCGATTGCATGTTTTACAGCGTGGATGTGCCCGTCCCACAAGCGCCCAGCATCGATTGGAACGCACCCCTATCGGTTCCCGTTGCCCCGCTCGATCAAGTGTCGTATTTGCCAGATAGCCTCCCATTTGATCGGTTCTGGGGTTCAGAAGGCGCTTTTCCTCCGTTTTCTATTCCTCTCAGTCGCGTACTCCGTCGCGCTCCTCCGATGATGATTGTTCCCTGTTAATCGCGCCTGCATTATTGAACAGGTATCTTACTCCAGAACATTCGCTCATCACGGAGGTTTGTATGCGGCGGAAACTGTTGTTCGGATTCTTACTTATCATCAGTGGACTTTTTGCGCAGAGTGTGTCGCCCCAGAGCATGACTCTGGAAAGGGCGCTACAGCGAGCCATAGAGGCGAACGAGAGTCTTCAGGCGTTGTCTCGTGACTGGCTGGCGGCTACACGCCAGGCGGAAGCGGCGCGCGCCCTCAGGGCGCTCTTTTTGCACTGGACCCCTGCGCTTACCACTGGAGGCACGGGCGAAGAGCTGATTATTGCTCAAATGCTGGAGCTGAACGGCGCGCGCACGGCGCGAGAAAAAACCGCCTCGGCGGAGCAGGCGATGGCTTGTGCCCAGATCCTAAAGGAAGCAAACCAGCTGCTCACGGAGGTGGGGCGTGCATTTTACCTTGCCCTTTATGCGGAGCGGTTGCGCCAGCTGGCGGAAGCCGAGGTGCGTCGTGCAGAACAGACCCTTGCCCTCGTACGCCGGCAGGTGGAGCTTGGGGTGCGCCCCGGCGTAGACCAGGTTCAGGCAGAGATTGAGCTGGAGCGCGTGCGCCAGACCCTGCAAGAGCGCACCACAGAAGCCGAAAATGCGCGGGCGACGCTCCGGCTCTGGCTAAGGTTCCCCCCTGAAACTCCCCTGAACTTACAGGAGACCCGCTCGCCGTTGCCGCCTGAGACGCCTCGCGTTGGGGAGCATCACCCTGAACTGCGGCTCCAGCAGGCACGCTGGCGCTACACGCAGGCACTGCGCCGCCAGACCCGGATCGAGGGGCTGCCCGATGTGGGCGTGCAAATGCGCCTCGAAAAGCACATCTCACCAGGGTTCGGGTTACTCTTCAGCGTACCCTTCGTAGACTACGGTGCACGCCGCAAACGCCTGCAGGCGCTGGACGCTGCCGTAAACGCCGAGGCACTCCGCCTGCGAAACATCGAACAGACTCTTCGAACGAACCTCGAAAACGCCCATCGCCGTGTGCAGAACGCCTATCAGCGCTGGGAGGCGTATCAGCGCGAAATCCTGCCCCGTGCCCAAAAACTCCTGCAATCTGCGCAGGTGGGGCTGGAAAGCGGACACCTCTCCCTTCTGCAGGTGCTGGAAGCCCAGCGCACGGCGCGCCAAACCCAGGAAGAATCGCTTCTCGTAGAACGCGACTACTGGATTGCTGTGATGGAATATGCCCAGGCGCAAGCTGAGTTCGCTACCTTGTGGCTCACACGATACGAGGAGGGAACACACAATGAATAAGTTCACAAAAATCACAACGATTTTGCTGGGAATCGCTGTTACAGGTGCAGGCATCTGGTGGCTGGGGCGCTCCTCTTCGACGGATGCTGAGCCTTCGGCGGAGGAGCCGAGCCACACCATTCCCGATGTGGTGGAGTTAGACACGGAAAGCCTCCAGCTGGCAGATTTGAGCATCGAGCGTGTCGCTCTGCGCCCCCTGACTCGCACGCTCACGCTGTACGGGCAGATCGAAGCATATCCCGAAGCAGTGGTAAATCTCAACTCGCGCGTTACGGGGCGCGTGCTGGAACTGCGTGCCCATGTGGGGCAGTGGGTGCACAAGGGGCAGGTGCTGGCAGTTCTGGACAGCGAAGAGATTCATCGCGCCGAGGTAAACTACGCGCAGGCGAAGCGCAAGGTCGCTTTCGCACAGGCAGAGCTGGCACGGCGGAAACGGCTGGCGCAACTGGGCGCCTATTCAAACCCTACCTTAGAAGAAGCGCGCACTCGTTGGAATCAGGCGCAAGCCGAATATCGCGCCGCGGAGGCGGAACACCAGGCAGCCCAGCAAGCGGTGCGTCAGGCGGAAGCGGAACGCCATCGAGCGCAGGTCGCCCTGAGCCAGGCAGAGAGCCAGCTTGCCCGCGCCGAACGCCTGCTTCAGGCGCAACTCATCTCCAAACAGGAGTACGAGTCGCTCCAGACACAGCGTGAGAGCGCCCACGCCGCGCTTCAGATAGCGCAAGCCCACCTCGAATCGGCACAGGCGCGCCTCCAGCACACCACTGCCCGACTCGAAAACGCACGAACCCAGCAGCAAATCGCCCAGCAGCAACTCCAGCGTGCCCAGCAAATCTATCAGGGGCAATACCTTACCAGCAAGGAGATTGCCGAAGCGGAAGCGCAGCTCGCTCAGGCGCAACTGGAGTTAGAAGCCGCCTTAGACGAGTTGAACCTTCTGGGCGGGAAACCCAACGGCGGACATAAACTAACCCTCACCGCGCCATTCGACGGGCGAATCGCCGAACTGCGCGTTACCGTCGGCGAAACCGTTACGCCTGATAAACCTATTTTCCGTATTATGAACACTGACGCGGTATGGGTGAGCTTCGACCTCTATCCCGAAGATGTCCCGTTTGTGAAACCCGGCGCACTCGTAGAGTTTACTCTTTCGAGCGGCATCGGCAAACGCTACACTGCCGAAATCCAGATGATAATGCCCGAGGCAGACCCTCACACACGCACCGTCAAAGCGCGCGGCATGGTGCGCAACCCCGACGGAGCGCTCAAACCCGGCACCTTTGTAGAAGGCAAACTGACTCTGCGACTCACAGAACCGCAGGTGGTTGTGCCCCTGATCGCAGTTCACGAAATCGAGGGGAAGCCGTGCGTCTTCGTGGCGACCGAAAGTCCGAACCGCTTTGTGATACGGGAAGTTTCGCTCGGTGCGCGCAACGACACCCATGTGGTTGTGCGCGCGGGGCTGAAACCCAACGAGCGCATCGTGGTGCGTAATAGTTCCTTGCTCAAAGGCATGCTGAGTGGCGGCGAGGGAGGTGGACACTGATGCTGGAAGCGATTGTCCGCTTTTCGATTCGCCAGCGGGCGGTGGTGCTGATTCTAACCCTCTTTTTCGCGGGCTTTGCGATTTATCAAGCCTTACAGCTGCCCATCGATGCCGTTCCCGACATCACCAATAAGCAAGTGGTAATTAACGCGATTGCGCCCGGGCTGAGCGCGCAGGAGGTGGAGCGCCAAATTACCTTCCCCATAGAGTTGGGGCTGGCAGGATTGCCCTATCTTAAAGAGATTCGCTCCTCCTCCATCTTCGGGCTATCCCAGGTGACGGTTGTTTTTGAGGATTCAGTAGACCTCTACTTTGCACGCCAGCTGGTCGGGGAGCGATTGCAAGCGATTCAGGGCGAGCTACCCCCGGGCGTGCGCGCGGAGATGGGCCCCGTCAGCACAGGGCTGGGCGAACTGGCGCATGTGGAAGTGCGCAATTCCAACCTTTCGCTGATGGAGCGCGCGACGCTGGCAGATTGGATTGTGCGCCCCCAATTGCTCACTGTGCCGGGAGTGGCGGAAGTGACGCGATGGGGAGGCGAAACCCGCCAGTTTCAGGTGCAGGTAGACCCACGCAAGCTGGAAGCCTACGGTATCACTCTGCGCGAGGTTATGGAAGCGCTCCAGAACAACAACTTGAACGCAGGGGGCGCTTACATCCTGCGCGGAAATCAGCAGGCGCTGGTGCGCGGTGTCGGGCAACTCTCCAGCCTGGACGACCTCAAGCGGGTGGTGGTCAAAAACTCGCACGGTACCCCTATCACCCTGGCGCAAATTGCCCACATCACCGAAGCGCCTGCTGTACGCTATGGGGCGATGACCCAGAACGGCGAGGGGGAACAGTGCTATGTGCTCACGCTTCTCCTGATCGGCGAGAACGGACGAATCGTCATCGAACGCATCAAGGACAAACTGCGCGCTATCGAAAAATCGCTCCCTGCGGGCACAAAACTTATTCCCCATCTGGAGCGCTCCAAACTGGTGAACGGGACACTGCACACGGTGTTATACAACCTCACAGAGGGCGGCTTGCTGGTGATTGTCCTGCTGTTCCTGTTTCTCCTTCAATTACGCGCAGGGCTGATTGTCAGCAGCG
>JBBIQJ010000140.1:0-6959 GCA_037442385.1 Armatimonadota bacterium | reverse complement strand
CGGTAGAGAGTCTGGAAGCCTTTGAGCAGGCGCTCCAGCGAGCTGAATAAGCGTCTTATTGCTCAAAACCCAGGCGACTTAGAAGCGCCATCAGCGCAGCGACCGCGAACGCACCCACAACCACGCTGAGCAGACCCGCCTGAAAGCTGCCCGTCAGCGCGACAATCGTGCCTGGTATGAGTGAGCCACCCACCCCGCCCAGCAAAACTGTCAGCCCGTTGTACAACCCTGTGAGCGTGCCTGCCTGCTCCGAAGCCACGCGCTGCTGCAGGGTCGCAAACTCCTGCGCATTATAACTGCTCTGAAGAAAGACCCCCAGCGCAAACAGCAACACCACCCCTGCAGGCGATTCCAAAAGTCCCGTCAACATCACGGCGACTCCCGCCAGCGCCAGCCCCAGCGCGGCGAAACGAACCCGCCTGCCCGTGCAATCGCCCAGCCATGCCCAGAAGAAAATCCCCCCAATCCCCGACACGAACACCGCAAAGAGCGGCGCGCTCAGCTCACCGAAGGCAATCCCCTTCGTGCGGTTCAGGTAAGTCGGGAGCCAGTTCAACACGCCGAACACACAGAATGCGTTTAGCGCACCTGCCAGAATGTAAAGCCAGAGCCGCCAGTCGGTGTAAACGCGCCTGTGAAAAGGGGCTGGGGCTGGGGCGGAAGCGGGGACATCGGCTGGAATGAGCCATGCCACCAGCGGCAGGGAAAGCATCAATCCTGCCAGACCCAGTAATGCGAACGCAAAACGCCAGCCGAACCGCTCCACAACGGGCACAATCAGCAGGGGCGCCATTGCCAGGGCCACCAGAATCCCAGCGACATAGATTGAGTTGGCACGCCCCCGCTCATGGGGTGGAAACCAGCGCGCCACCAGCGCACTGTTCATCGGCATATGCACGCTTTCGACAACGCCCAATAACAACCGTAAAGCAATCAGCGCCCCCAGCGAGCCTCCCAGCGGGTAGACCAGTATCGTGCAGAGCGAAAACCCCAGTACCGCCAGCATCAGGCTCCGCCTGGGACCCCAGCGCTCGGCAAGGGGACTCAGCACCACCTGCGCCAGCCCAAAAGTCAGATAAAACGCGCCCAACAGCAGCTCGCCCCATTTGCCCACCTCCCGGTCGCTCCAGCCAAAATCGTGTGCAATCGCGGGCAGAGCAATCGCCAGGTTATTGCGATCGATGTAATGCACGAACACCGTGATTGCCAGCACCAGCGGGATGCGCCAGCGTGTTGGAAGGTTCATAGGGACAACACCCACTCTTCCAGACGCGGGCGCATGGCGGGCGACCAGTCGTGCCCCAGCTCCTCATAAATCAGCAGGCGCTTCGTCACGCGAAGCGCCTCGTAGAGTGAGAATACCACAGGCGCGCGGATGCCGGGGTCTTTCAGGGCGAGGCTCAGCTGCACAGGCGCAACCACAAACGGGGCATGGTTGACGGTATCGTAATACTGAAGCGTTTGCAGGAGCGACTCCAGCGGGACTCCATAGCGTTCCATGTAGTCCTGAAACTCTTTCATCGGGTAGCGCCAGACCGCCCGCTGGAGCAGGTATTCCCAGTAGGTGAGCGCGGGCAGTTCCGCCACTACGCGTTTCACGAGTTTACACCACGCGCCCATCATCACCGCCAGCCCGCCACCCTGACTCAGCCCTGCAACCGTTAGACGCGCCGAATCGACTTCGGGTTGCGCTGCCAGCACGCGCATCGCCAGCAAGCACTCCAGCATAATCCGCCGATAGACATAGGTTTGCGGCGATTCGATACCCTGCGTGAAGTAGCCCAGTTCAGGCGAGTAGGGCACATTTGGCACGACGGCGTACCCGTGCAGGTTGATGGAGAAGGTGAGGCATCGCTCAAAGGCGGTGTTCTCGTTGATGGGTACGGTCGACACGCCATAGCCCGGCAGGTACAGCACCGCAGGGGCCGGCAGGGGGGCAGTGTGGGGAATGGCAAACCAGCCTTCGCGACCGCGCCCGTCGCAACCGAGCCAGCGCAGGCGCTCTACCCGATGCGTGGGCAGGTCATCCTCGGCAAAGTGAACGCGCTCGAGCTGCAGGGGAAGTGTGTCGGCTTCGGCTGCCACCGCACGCCAGAACGGCTCGAGGTCCGCAGGCGGCTGGGGCGTCTTCAGCAGCACAGGCTCGTGGGCGACGCCTCCCATAGTGGATTACTCGAATACAGAGCGCTCTATCGGCTCCACATGCAAACCTGTGGTGTGGAGCCATGCAGTGGCGCGCTGAATCTCCTCTACAGGACCCTCCAGCTCCAGCAGCGCCCAGCCGAAGTCCTCGTCGATGTTTGCCTTGAGGATATTCACTTTGAGATCAAAATCGTGCCCCAATCGCCACAGCCAGGGCACGCGCACCTGTTCGGGTGTTACGGTGGCAATTTTCATATGCACCTTTGTCATGCGGAACCTCCCTGTGATCTGGCTTTCTCTTCGAACAGTTCATCCATGACCTCGTAGGCATAGCGCAGGTGGGGGATAACGATGGAGCCTCCAATGATGAGCGCGATATTCATCGCCTCGTGGAGTTCTTCGCGGGTGGCGCCTTCCTGCACACAGCGGTCTAAGTGATAGAAGATGCAATCGTTGCATCGCAGCACCATCGAGCCGACCAGCCCCATCATCTCCTTGTATTTGACGGGGATGGCGCCTTCATCGTAGGCGGAAGCGTCCAGCGCGAAGAACCGCTGGAAGGGCTTGAAGCCGCTTCCGAGAATGCGGTTATTCATCTCCTGCCGATAGAGTCGGGTTTCCTGAGCCTTTTTGCGCATCGGGAATAAGTGTACCCGACAGTTTTTGTTCACTCCCCCATCTCCATCAGCTGCACGGGGGATTGGCTCAACACTTCACAGCCCGTTTCGGTGACCAGCACATCCTGCTCGATGCGCACGCCGCCGAAGCCGGGGATATAGACCCCTGGCTCCACCGTCAGCACCATGCCCGGCTCCAGTTTGCCTTTTTCACGGGGTGAGAAGCCGCGCCCGTCATGCACGGTCAACCCAATAGAGTGCCCCAGACTGTGTCCGAAGTAGTCGGCAAGCCCGTGTTTGGCAAGGGTTTGGCGGGCAATCGCGTCAATCTGCTTGCCGCGCCTGCCAGGGCGGATGGCGGCGATACTCCGCTCCAGCGCCTCCAGCACGGCGTTATAGACCCGTTTGTGTTCAGGTGAGGCTTTGCCAATCACTACCGTGCGGGTGATGTCGGAGCAGTAGCCGTTGAAGCGGGCGCCGAAGTCTACCGTCACGAAGTCGCCTCGTTGCAGGCGGCGTTCGGTGGGGTGCGCATGGGGCAGGGCGCTGTTGGGACCCGACGCCACAATCGTGTCGAACGCGGGGTAGGCGCCCTGACGACGGATGTAGAAGTCTATCTCCATCGCAATATCCCATTCGGCGACTTCGGGCTGAAAAAGGCGCAGGATATGCTGAAAGGTCGTGTCGGCAATCGCGACGGCGGCGCGAATCGGCTCCAGCTCCGCCGTGTCTTTGATGAGGCGAAGCGAGTCGGTGGGGATGGGTATCGGGCGCACCCGGATCCCCTCTTGGCGCAGGGCGCGTCGCAGCCCCTTGAAAAACGAAAGGCTATTGCTGGGGTCTACACCCAGGGTACGCACGCCCAGCTCCAGCAGCAGAGGGCGCAGCGCCGCAGGCGGCTCCACCCCGACGGGAATTCGCGTGCATGGGATGTCGGGCGCTTCCGCGGCAATTTGGGTCTCGTAAATCCCGCTGGTCAGCAGGCGCTCGGCGCTGGGAGTGAGAACCAGCCATGCAAACGAGCCTGTGAATCCTGTGAGATAATGCAGATTCGGCGCGCCTGTAATCAGCACCGCGTCCACAGGCGTTTTGCGTGGCGTCCCAAAAAGCTGCTGCCGCAGTCGCTGGCGCCGCGCAGGATAGTCTAATCTAACGGCTTGACTTTGATGTTGCGAAACCATAGCGGGTTCCCGTGGTTCTGGAGCGCGATATAGCCCGGGCGGGTCATCTGATTGTAGGGGTACTTGAACTTGTTGGGCGTGCCATCCGGGTTGCGATATGGCTCCGTCCACTTGCTCAGATCCACCTCGTTCACTTTCTTGCCGTTCAGGTAGACTGTGATGTGGGTGTCCTTGCAAATGATGTGAAAGGAGTTCCACTCGCCGGGAGGTTTGACGGCGTTTTCGGTGGGCGCCTGAATGTCATAGATTGCGCCGCAGTCGTGGCGGGAAGGCTTCTCTACGCCATGGCTGTCCAGAATCTGCACTTCGATACCCGTCTGAACGGGGTCGTTTTTGTCCCAGACTCGGAAGAAGACGCCGCTATTGGCTTTGGGGGTCAGTTTGAAGTCAAGTTTCAGTTCGAAGTTTTTATAGATGCCGTCGGCGTAAATCATTCCGCCCCCCTTGCCCTTGCAGTAGAGGGTTCCGTCTTCGACACTCCACGAGTCGGGGTCGCCCATGATGGTCCAGCCGCTGAGGTCTTTGCCGTTGAAGAGCCGTTTCCAGCCTTCTTTTTGCTCTTGTTCGGTGAGCTGGTTGGGTTCCTGAAGGGCGACACCTGCCAGCGCCAGCATCACAAACGCCGCAATCAGAAAGCCGATAGGTCGCCGTGCATTGTTCATAGTGCAGGTTATACTGCGCTGGCGAGGATTTTCCTGCTATCTTAGCGACAGATTTCGGGCGAATGGAGCAGCACGAGCGGGCAGGTGGGGTCGGCACTGGTGCCACAGTGGAGGCACACATCCCCTGCGTTCAGGATACCTGTGGCGACGCCTGCACGAATGAACGCGCTCAAGCCGTTGATGAAGGCGTGGCGCTCCGCATCGCTCATGGTTGCCAGCACGCGAGCGAACCGCTGTCGGCGTTCTGCGTCCACGCGCTCAATCAGGCTCCGCCCCTCGTCGGTCAGCAGCAGCCCCACCTGACGGCGGTCGCGCGGGTTGGCGATCCGGCGAATGAGCCCTTTTTTCTCCAGCCGATGTACCATGTTGGTCGCCGACGGATACGAAATGTTCAGCCCCTCCGCAAGGTCGCCCACCGTAACGCGTCGATGGGTTGCCAGATAGCGCAACGCCTGCATCTGCGAGTAGGTCAGGTCCGATTCTGCCAGCTCCTCCAGCAGGCGCTCGCCAATAGAGGTATACATCGCCTGCAGGAATACCTGCGCCACGAGTTCTGCGTGATTTAACAGCTCCTCACTCAGTGCAATGGGTAATTTAATCGGTTCTTTCACGAGACTCACCGTCTATAGTGTACCCTATGGAGGCGTACACTCTATGATGACGACTTCGGGGCGGGTGAACCAGCGGGGCACGGCGCGCCCCTGCGTTACGCCGCTGCTGACATAGACCCAGGTTTTGCCCTCGCGCTTGAGACCATAGGGATGGGCGATGCCATATTCGGTCTGGGGAAGGAAGCTGCGCCCCAGCAGGCGTTTTGCTAGCCGATGGAAACCTTTGGGAACCCAGATTTGTCCTGCGTGGGTGTGCCCACTGAGGATGAGATGGGTGCGGTTGCGGTAGGGGCTGAGCGCGGCGTCGGGGTTGTGGGAGAGCAAAATCACCGCCTGCTTGGGGTTGGGGGGGACGGCGCGGAAGGTGCGCTCCCAGTTGGGGTTGCCTGCGTAGAGGTCGTCGATACCGACGAGAACAAACTTTGAGCCGCCCTTACGGAGCGTGCGCGATTCGTTCATCAGCACAGTAATCCCCAGCGATTCCAGTTCGCGGCGCACCGCTTCGCCTCCCGCCCAGTGGTCGTGGTTGCCCAGCACGGCGTAGACCCCCAGCGGCGCACGAATCCCCTTGAAGCCTTTGCGGATATACGGCAAGTCTTTTCGCGAGCTGACCACATCCCCCACAATCAGAATCAGGTCAGGCTGGTGCGCATACACCTGCTGAAGCGTGGACTGCAAATGGCGCACGCTGGGGTCGTCCACAAGGTGGGTGTCCGTTAGCACGGCAATTCGTATGGGCGTTTCCACAGGCAGCGGCAGCGTTTCCACGCGGATTCGCGTCCAACGCCCAACCAGTAGCCCTGTGCCTGTGATTGTGGTGAAAATCCCCAGTAGGCCTAACATAAACCACGCTCCGCGTCGCCGTCGCCTCATAAGCAATGGGCGTATTATACCCCTGTCAAGAGCGCCAGTTTTGTGAGGAGGAATGCGAGTCCCGTCAGGGGTGTGCTATAATATAGCGTGAGAGGAGAGTGGCTATGAAACGCATCTGGGGTTTGTTCTGGCTCTGCCTGCTGTTTGGTTGGGCGGTCGCCCAGGAAGCACCGCTGATTAACTACGCCGCCGGGATTGGCGAATGCGAACACGACGAAGACCCCGAGGGACGCGGGGATAATGTGGTGGATGGGTTTAGTTACGATGCGAGCGAGAGGAATGTCTTCACTCCTGTTAAGGACACTAACGATTATATTTCAGGGCAGGGAAGCCAGCGAATCGAATTCTCACGCAACAATACGGGCACAGCCACATTCTACATGACCCTGCCATTGCGTTTCCCTACCGAAATGTATCCCCAGCCGGGCGAGACAGTGCGTATCAGTTTCTGGCTCAAAACTGCTAATTGGCAGAATGCCCGCTACCGGGTGTTCGCTCGCGACTACAACGGGGGTAATTCGGTTACTCTTCTCTCCAGCACGAATCCGCTTCCCAGTTGGACGCGTTTCGAATATACCTACACGCTTCCGAATGTAGACCCCAACGGCATGCAGTTCCGGTTTCAGGTGGAGGCGCTCTCAGGCGTTTCACAGGGCACTATCTGGATCGACAATATCGAAATTTACGGTTCCAAACGCTGGCCGGGCAAGGTACAGCGCACTCTTAAACTGGTGACTTACTATCATCCCACCACGATGCCCTTAGCAAACTCAGACTGGATTTTTTATGCCATGAACTTTGACCTTGTGGGAACCTTCAACTCCACTGTGTACTTGCGTCCGATGAAGGTTTACAATCCTGAGCTGAAGACGA
>JBBIQJ010000139.1:0-6977 GCA_037442385.1 Armatimonadota bacterium | reverse complement strand
CTGACCGCCCCACATGGATGAATAGCGCCGAGACGATTACGCCGACCGACCTGCGCGCCCATCTGGAGTTTATCGCCTCCGATGCGCTGGAGGGACGCGACACCCCCTCGCGTGGGCTGGAACTGGCGGGTATGTATATCGTTTCTCACCTGAAACGCTGGGGGCTGAAACCGGCGGGCGAGAACGGGACTTACTACCAGACGATGACCTACCAGACCGCCACAGTGCAAACCGCCGAGAGCCGCATCGAGATAGGGGGGCGCGCCCTCCGCTATGGCGAGGGGTTCGTCGCGCGTGCCATGCCCCTGAACACCACTGCACGACTGGTTTATGTCGGCAACGGTTGGTCTAACCCCAGCAAGGGGATTGACCCCTACGACGGGTTGGATTTGCAGGACGCGATTATGGTGGCGCTTGGGGGCTACCCGAAACCGGTGCAGGAGCTGGGGCTTGAAAAAGCGCGTGAAGCGGGCTGGGTCAGCCCCGAAGAGAATGCTCTCAAGCACGGCGCGGTTGCCGTTCTCCGAATAGACCCCACCGACATGGAGCGCATCGATCGGCTGGCACGTTTCTGGAGCCAGCGCCGCGCGATTGTGGAACTGGAGGCGAACACGCCTGCTGTGCCCCTGATTGTGCCGTCGCGGGAACTGCTGGATCTCATTTTTGCAGGAGAGGCGCACTCGGCGGAAGAGATTCTCCAGCGTGCGGAGATGGGCGACCCTGTGCCTCCCTTCGCCCTCGGTCAGCGAAAGCGACTAAGCGTCAAGCTGGAAGTGCAGACCACCACCGCCACTGCACGCAGTGTGATTGCCTATGTGGAAGGCTCGGACCCTGTGCTGAAGCACGAGTTTGTCTCGATTGGAGCGCACCTGGACCATGTGGGCGTTGGGCGCCCTGATTCGCGTGGCGACACGATTTACAACGGCGCGGACGACAACGGCTCAGGTTCCGTCGCTCTGCTGGAAATTGCCGAGGCGCTCGCCACAGGACCCCGACCCAGACGCTCGGTGCTGTTCCTCTGGTACGCAGGAGAGGAGAAGGGCTTGCTCGGCTCGCGGCTCTTCACCGAGCGCCCCACCGTGCCCATGGAGAACATCATCGTGAACGTCAACATCGATATGATTGGACGGAGCCGACAGCCCAACGACACGAACCCGCGCAATAAAGACCTGTCGGCGCCCGACGAGGTGTTCGTGATCGGTCCCCGCGTTGCCAGCCCCGACCTCGGTAAGGTGCTGGAACAGGTCAACAGTCAGTATCTGAACCTCAAACTGAACCCGATGTACGACGACAAGAATCACCCGGAGCAACTCTATTATCGAAGCGACCATGTGAACTTCGTGCGCAAAGGGATTCCCGCCATCTTCTTCTTCACGGGCTTGCACGAGGATTATCATCGCCCTTCGGATCACCCGGATAAGATAGACTACGAGAAGATGGCGCGCGTTGCCCGTACTATTTTTGGACTCCTGTGGGAGCTGGCGGACTCGTCCGAGAAGCCAGCGCGAGTGAACCTATGAACGAGTGGAAGGTAGAGGTTGCCAGCGAAGCGCTCCAGCAGGCGCTGGAGCGCTTGCATATCCCGTTTGACGCTGGGGCGTTTCGCTGGCAGGGTTTGATGGCGCGCGAGTATAAAGAGCATGTAAGCACAGAGCGCGGGATGGGCTGGCGTCGGATTGTGCGCTTTGATCTGGGACGCCCGCCCATTACGCCCGCCCAGTTTGCCCTGCGCTACTTTGAAATTGGACCGGGCGGCTACTCCAGTCTTGAGAAGCACACGCATATTCATCTGGTGGTGGCGGTTCGGGGCAGGGGCAAGGCGCTGGTGGGCGAGCGCGTGTTTGAGATGCGCCCGCTCGATATCATCTATGTGCCGCCCGATGTGCCCCATCGCTGGCTGAACCCCTATGAAGAGCCGTTCGGATTCCTCTGTGTGGTGGACGCGGAGCGCGACCGCCCGCGCGCCGTTTCTGACGAAGAGTGGGAGCGCCTCCGCGCCAACCCTGAGACCGCCAAGTGGGTGTTTTGAAACGAAACGCCTCTCTCAAGCGTCTTAAAAGTGCGGTATAATAAACACAGAGGTGAGACCCATGAAACGCTCTTTATGGCTCATCGTCGCGCTGCTGGCGTGGAGCCTCGCTTCAGCCGATGATCTGGGGGGGCTGGTGCGCAAATCCGAAGGGCGCGGCGGCAACAAACCGACCCCCAGCCAGAACAGCAACGATAACAAACCCAGCGCCTCTCCCAGCAATAACAGTGATGGTCAAAACGACGACCTGTTCCGCAAAAAGTCGCGCAACCAGCCTTCACAAACCGGTTCCGGCAATACCCCGCAGGAGCGCGGACGCTCCGATGGCATGGTGCTGCAGAACCCCAAAGCGGTGGAGATTAACAGCAAGCCCTTGCTACTTTCTCCCCAGCCCCAGAACCGTCCCGTGCCGATAGACGATCGCGGCTATCTGCCTGGTCTGGTGCGCCGCACAGAAGGGCTGGATTCGCGCCGCTGGAGCCACGACCGCTTTATCGTCGTCAATCCGTATCCCGATTATTATAGCGCCGAAACATGGGTAGAGTACCGCTTCGGGAATGTGCGCTTCGCCTACCGCTACTATGTGATTCGCCCGGAGCCGTACCGGGTGTGCTACACGCCCTACTGGTACTATGACCCGTGCCCCCCGTTTATTCCTGTGTATCGGGTGGTGTATCTGCCGCCTCCTCGCGTGGTGTATGTGGAAGTGCCCGTCTATGTGGAGACGCCTTACTATTTAGATCGCACTCCGCGCTACCGCGATGAGCGTCAGGCGATACTGAGCGACCTGCGGGCGCTCTGGAAACTGCGTGACATTCAATTTATCGAGCGCTATGTACGCCCCAACAGCTATATCGCGGTCTATCTGGAAGGGAAGTATGCCTATTCGCTTCCTGCGGAGGATTATCTGGAGATAACGCGCGACGCCCTGCGCGTGATTAAGACCGAAGAGATTACCTTCTATCGCGTCACGAAGCGGGGCGAGAACCAGCTGGTGGTGCGGGGTGAGCATCGCTATATTGACGATGCCACCGGCATGCTGAAGGTGGTCTATGTGTCCTACACTTTCGAGTATGCGGATGGGCGCTGGTACCTGAGCGAAGTCGGTTCGTCGACAACGCGCCAGTAGCGCTTATTCCACCTGTTTGGGGTATCCCAGAATGGGGCGCGCCAGGTTAATCGGAAACTGGCGCGCCTTTTGTTCATAGCGGGCAACCGCTTCCAGATACCGCTTGCGCTCTACGGCTATCCGATTCTCGCTCCCTGCAATCTCGTCCATCAGGCGTGTGAACATCCAGTCGTTGCGGAACGCGGGATCGCTCTGGAGTTTCACAATCAGCGCCTGCGCCTGTGCGGGGTTGCTCTTGAGCGCCCGAATCAGCGCTTCGAGTTGAGCGCGTTGTTGAGCGCTGACCTGCTGGCTCAGGGCTTCCAGACGCGGAATCAGCGATTCGCGGCGCTGAATCACATTCTCCACCTGAGCGCGGTAATAGCGCACTTCGCTCCATGCTCGATTCAGTACCGACTGGCTGTAGAGCAGGTTCAGCAAAAACAGCCCCACGAGCGCCCCTGTGGCGACAAGAATCTGCATCCGGAGCCGTGCGCGGTGCGCCTGGGCTGCTTCTACGCGCCGAATCGCTTCGCGCAGATGCTGGGGGTCTACACCTATCTCCTGCGCGCTGGCTTCGAGTACCGTCTGCGGGATGCCCGACTCGTGTTCTTGTTGCAGGCGTACCGCTTCCTGAATCACCTCTTCTGCTTTTTTGGGATCCAGCCGTTTTTCCATCGCTCACCAGCTCCTTCCTGCGCCGCCTCCGCCTGAGCTTCCGCCGCCGAAGCTTCCGCCGCCCGATGACCAGCCGCCTCCTGACCAGCCTCCAGCACTGCTGCCGCCTGACCAGCCACCCCATGAGCCGCTCCGTGTCGTTGTGGAGCCAATCCACCAGTCGTCGTCGCGCGTGCGCTTCGGCAAAACGTGCTCCTCCTCGTCGTGATAGCCGCAGTTCGGGTTAAGACAGCGACGCACTTCCAGTTCCAGCCCTGTTCGGGTGTAGGTGGGAGCGCGTACCAGTCGGGTGCTGGTGCGCAGGGTATAACCGCTGCACTTCGGGCACTGCGAGTAAGGGGTGAACCACGCCACTTTCGGGATAATCTCGAAGGTCTCGCACGGCTCACAGCGCCACACGAGGTAGTTTACACTGCCGAGTTGCTCTTCCTTGCGCTGGAGCGCATTTAAGAAGGCGTCGTCTGCCTGCTCGTCAAGCAGGCGCATCGGTTTCCCGCAGGCGGGGCATTGGGGCGGGCGTTCTCGCAGCAGGAACACGGCGATTGCAATTCCGCCTGCTCCCAGCAGAAACAGTGTCATCACCAGTGCAGGCGTAATCGGAGAGGGCGCTTCAAAGGGGCTTGCGTCGTCGGGGCGGGCAAAGGAGGGCGCGGATGGGGCATAGGGACGTGCGGGAGTTTCGTAGGCGCCTGTTTGCTGGGCTGCGCGGATCGTTTCAGCTATCCGCCCCATGCCAGCGATAATCCCCTCCGCGTAGTTGCCGCGACGGAAATGGGGAATAACCGCCTCGTCCAGAATCGCGCCCACCAGCCCGTCGGGCAGAATCCCTTCCATCCCGTAGCCCGTTTCCACTTCCACGCGCCGATCTTGAAGCGCCACCAGCATCAGCACGCCGTTATCTGCGCCACGTTTGCCCACGCCCCAGCGGTTGAACAGCTCCGTGGCATACTCTTTGGGGGTCGCACCCTGCGTTTTGCGAATCACCACGACGGCAATCTCAGCGCCTGTTTCCTGCTCCAGTTGCGTGATGAGCGTGTTGAGCCGGGCTTTCTGGAGGTCGTTCAGCACGCCTGCCATATCCACCACCCAGCCCCCATAGGCGGTGCGCGGGTTCGGAATCTGCTCCATCGGCTGCCCGAACCCCAACCCCATCAACCCCAAACAGAGAAAAATCCCCAGCCACCGCATCGGAAAAAGTATACCGAATCCTCCTGCAATCTTGTCAGGATTCGCGCCAAACCCGTAAATCCTTCAGGCTCACAAGGCGCTTTTGGCACGCAGGTTGCGAATCAGGGGAAGGGTCTGACAACGGGAGGTTGGTCTATGATAAAACAAACGGCATTCTGGAGTACGGCTCTGTTGAGCCTGATAGGGATTAGCGGTATCGCTCACGCCAGTGATAACCAGTTCTACGCTGAGAGGCTGCTGCTTTTGGGCACCATCACACTCAAAATCACGCAGGTGCAGCCAGCGATTAACACGCAGATTCTCTACGGCAGCAACACGCTGAATGTGAGGGCAGGGGAGTATCAGATTGTGATCACCTCTTCCACACTTCCTGACCCGATTCCTTTCAACTACGCCTACTGTGTGGACCTGGATCACTGGATGAGCCTGAATCAGAACTACACTTACCAGGTCTGGCTGGCTCGCGGGCGCGCAGGCGTATTGCTCAACCAGCGAGATAGCTTTCTGACGGGTTCCAATCTGGATAAGAGAGGAGCAGGTATTCAGCTGGCGATGTGGGAAATTGCCCACGACCACGCTTACAGCAATCCTGACAACCTGAACGCGGGCAATTTCAAGTATTCTGCCGACACGACTGCCAAGAACTATGCTCAGGCTCTGCTGAGCAGCACCGCCCTGCAAAGCGATTACTACTTCTACCTGCGTGCAACAGGAAGCGGCTCGATGCGGGGGCAGGATCTGGCGATGGTACCGGAGCCAGGCGCGCTGGTTGCACTCGGCACGGGGCTGGTAGGGCTGCTCGCCCGACGCCGCAAACGGTAAGGCTTTTCAAAGGCGCATCATCACTCCTTCCGAGGGGCAGGGCGCACCTGCCCTTATTTTTTTATACATTACAGATTTCGTAGGCGCGTCGGAGCGCCGCAATCGGGTCGCCTTTGGGAATAAACTCCTGCCCGATGTAGCCCGTGTAGCCCGTTTCCTTGATGGCTCTCAGGATGGCAGGGTAGTAGAGTTCCTGGCTCTCGTCGATGTCGTTGCGTCCAGGATTGCCTGCCGTGTGATAATGGGCAATCTTATCGTGGTGCGCGCGAATCGTGCGGATGATATCGCCTTCCATAATCTGCGCGTGATAGATATCGTACAGAATCTTCACTCGCGGCGAATTGACCAGCTCCACCACGCGCACTCCCCAGCTCATTTTGTCGAACATGTAGTCGCGGTGGTCTACTTTGCTATTGAGGATTTCCAGCGCAAGGGTTATACCCTTCTGCTCGGCGTAAGGGGCGACGCGCTTGAGGCATGCGACGGTATGCTCGATGCCTTCCTCATCGGGGCGTCCGCGCCGATTGCCCGAGAAACAGATGAGGATGGGAATCTCGTATTTGACTGCCTTGTCGATGTTCGCCTTGAGTTCGTCTTCGATACGGCTGTGCTGGCGTGGGTCGTTCATGCCGTTTTCGATCGTGCCGTGTCCGCCGTGGGTGATAATCTGCAGTCCTGCCTCTTTGATGGCGTCCCACATCGGTTCGGGCACGAGTTCGAACCCCACATAGCCGATTCGTTTCGCTTCGGCGATCAATCGTTTCGGGTCTACGCGCCCCGCCACCGTCCACCAGCAGATGTCCTGTTTCATAGCGGGGTTCTGTTTCGTCGGAGTGGGTTACTTTCCTGCTGGCGTGGGGTATAACAGAGCGGCATGCAAGTGTGGATTGAACCCGTGCAGCCGCATCAGGTGGGGCTGTTGCTGGAGTTGATTCGTCAGCTGGCGGATTACGAGTGTCGGCTGGATCAGGTTCAGGCGACAGAGGCGGATTTGAGCGCGGCGCTGTTTCGCGAAGGCTCGCCTGTGCGCGCGGTGCTGGCGTGGATAGGGCAGGAAGCGGTCGGGTATGCGCTTTACTATCCCGTGTTTTCGACCTTTCGTGGGCGGTTTGCACTCTATCTGGAAGATATTTTTGTGAGGCCTGCCTATCG
>JBBIQJ010000138.1:0-6988 GCA_037442385.1 Armatimonadota bacterium | reverse complement strand
CTGGTAAAGTAGCGGTCTGCACCGCCCATGTTCGGGTCGTAGGCATATTGGCTATTTCCGTGGCAGTAAGAACATAGCTCAGAAGACTGAAAATAATATCCATCTTCGTTGGGCTGCGAGCCTGGCAAGTAGAAGCCACCGCCGCCCAAGCCCATCAATGCGGCAGCAGGAATCAGGTAAAGCCCTGCCAAGCCTATCCGTTTCCATCGAATCATTGTCAAAGCCCTCCAGACTACCAGACTATATTATAGCCTATTTTTTCTCGGAAGGCGCGCCCCATAGTAATTCCATCAAAATCGGTTCCAGCATCTGGCGTAGCGGGCGGTTCGCATAGCCAATCCAGCCGACGGGAGCGCGGATATCCAGCGGCGTGCGGAGCGGCTCCCCGTAGAGGTTAGTAATTTCCACGCCCAGCTCCTGCGCAATCAGGGCAGTGCAGATATCGTAGGGATGGCATGGGAGAGGCGACTGCTCGTAGCCTAACTTGCGGAACGCCCACGGACGCAGGTCGGCAATGAAACGGTCGTGCCCCGCCATCAGCTCAAACAGTTGCCCTCCCGTGCTGGTGTACTGGTCTTCAAAAGCGAGGGGGTTTGTGGCAGGGAGCGCGCCGAATACGCGCTCCCAGAAGCGCGCCTCCAGCGCCGCAATCAGCGCCTTGCCTTCTGGGAAGAACTTGACAAAAGAGGCGAACCCGTGCTGAAGCGTCTCCGCCCGGCTGGGTTGCAGGCGAACACTCTGCACTGCGCCCGTGAGCATATCGTGGCGTTCGGCGTGTGCGCCCTGTCCTTTCACCGCCCAGAGCTGATACGCCAGATACTGGCGCGTGGTGGGCAGCTCGGTCTGCACCGCAATCCCGATATGCTCCAGCGTGGTCTCTTTGCCAAAATTCGGGGCGATTCCGCTGAGAATCCATGCGCTTCGCTTATCATACATCAGCGGGCGCGTGCCATCGATGGGGTCGATAATGAGCAGAAACTCGGCGTCTTCGATTGGCGAGCCTTCAGGCAGGGGATACCAGCCATCTTCCGCCAGCCCTTCGGCAATCAACACGAAGGGCACTTCTCGCGCCCATTCGCGGCACAAATCCAGCAGCAGGCGCTCCATCTCAGCATCGATGCGATACTGCGTGTCGCCTCCGGTATCACGCTGAACCGCCGAAAGAACCGATGGCTCCTGCGTGCGCAGATAACGATACAGATGGTCGCGCAGGCGTGTGTGAATCGCACGCAAGCGGTTCAGATAATAACTCACATCCCGACTGAGTAGCAGAGTCATCGTATGAAGTGTACCTGCTGGGGATGGTATAATTGGGCTAAGATGGACATGCAGACTCACACTCGTGATTTTGTTGTGATTGACGGTTCTTATGGCGAAGGCGGCGGGCAGATTGTGAGGGTGAGCTTAGCCCTCTCGATGCTGACAGGCAAACCGTTTGAGATTCGTAACATTCGGGCGCGTCGCCCCAATCCGGGGTTGCAGCCGCAGCATCTCACCGCGGTGTATGCCGCAGCGACCCTGGCGCAGGCGCGTGTGGAGGGTGCGTATCTGGGTTCCTCGACGCTGCGTTTCGTCCCTGGCGCAATCGAGGGTGGCGAGTTTTTGTTCAATGTGGAAGAGATTTCGGGAGCAGGTTCCGCAGGTTCTGTGCTGCTGGTGGCGCAAACGGTGCTGGTGCCCCTCGCACTGAGCGGACAATCGGCGACTTTGCGCCTGCTGGGCGGCACGCATGTGGGCTGGAGTCCGGGCGCGGACTATGTGAAATATGTCTACCTGCCCGCTCTGCATGAAATGGGCATCGAGGCGGACTTGCACATCGAGTATGCTGGGTTTTACCCCAAGGGCGGCGGGATGTGTACCCTGCGCGTGAAGCCAGCGGAAGCGCCGCCGCAGCCGATCGAGTGGCTGGATCGCGGCACTATCCAGAGTATCAAGGTCATCACCACCATCTCCAACCTGCCCGACCATATCGTGCGCCGCGGGGACGAAACCGCAGAAACCTTTATCGGCTTGACCGGGTTGCGCCCGGAGTTTATTCACCACCTCCTGCCTTCGCGCGGATTTGGGGTATCGCTGACGCTGGCAGTAAAGGCGGAGCGCGGATATGCTGGCTTTATCCGTCTGGGGCGACGCGGCGTCGCCATCGAGCAGGTCGTGGAAGAGGCATGGAACGAGTTCGTTGCGTGGGCAAAAACACGCACGGCGGTAGACCATTTCCTCGCCGACCAGCTCCTGGTGCCAGCGGTGTTCGCCGCCGGACCCAGCACATGGACCACGCCCAAAGCCTCAAGTCACCTGCGCACGGTGCTGTGGCTCCTACCGAAGTTCGCGCAGGTCGGGCTGGAGCTGACCCCATGGGGCGAGCATGGCGTGCAGGTCAGGGTGATTCCGGGCGGTGAAGGCGTCGTCGGCTTGAACGGTGCTAACGACTTCAATCACACATCCACATAAAAGCGCAGGAACCAACCCTCAGGGGTCGGCTCCAGTTTCAGCCCATGATAGGTAACCGACTTGACGGGCGCGCCGTCCCACTCCAGTTCCGCAGGCTGGATGGGGCGATAATGGGCAACGCTTTCCACATACCAGCGCCCGTCGCGCTCCTCTACCTTTACAGGGTCAAAATCGCTGAACAGGCGATGGTACACCTCAAACTGATAGAGCAACTCGTTCAGCCAACGCACAACCAGCATTTCCAGGTCGGGAGCCTCGCCCTGGACGCCAACCTGCTCTGTGGGGGGATAACGCTTCACATCGATCATGAGCGCGAATAATCCCTGCCCTGCCAGCCGAAAGAGTTCGGGCAGGTCGCTGGCATGCACTTCCAGCCCCTTATCTGCCGTGTGTTCCAGAATCTCGTAATATCCCATCGCCCGTACTGGCGGTAAGGATACCCTCAAGACGGATTCTCCTGCGCGATGGGGACGGTCTCCGCGGGAACGGCTTCCTCCACCAGCAGCACGGGGATCCCGTCGCGGATGGGGTACGCGCGTCGGCAGGCATCGCAGATTAAGTAATCGCCCTGCAGGCGCAGCGGCGGGCGATGCTCACACGCAGGGCACGCCAGCTTTTCCAGCAGCTCAGACGATAGAACCGCCATCTCACACCACCTCCAGCATGCGCTCGATCGCTTTGCGGGCGCGCTGGGAAATCTCCTCAGGCACACGCACCTCGTAAACACCATCCCGCAGGGAGCGATAAAGTTTCGGCAGGGTGATGGTCTTCATATATTCACAGATGGCGTCTGCTTTGACCGCGATAAACTGCTTGTGCGGCGCCTCTTTGCGCAGGCGGTGCATCATGCCCACCTCGGTCGCCACCAGATGAATAGGCGCTGGCGATTGCTTCACATGGCGTACCATGCCACCCGTGCTATACACGAAAGTGCGCTCGGCGGGCAGCTCGCCTTCCGCCAGCGCGTACATACACTGGCTCACACAGCCACATTCGGGATGCAACAGCAAATCCGCCTCCGGATACTGTTTCAGCGCGTTCGCGATATCCTCCGCGCGGAATCCCGCATGCACATGGCACTCACCCATCCAGAGGTGCATCCTGCGCCCCATCATGCGCTGCACATACAGCCCCAGAAACATGTCGGGCAAAAACAGAATCTCCTTGTCTTCGGGGATGGCTTGCACCACCTTGACGGCATTACTGGAGGTACAGCAGTAGTCTGCTTCGGCTTTCACATCGGCGTTGGTGTTGACATAGGCGACCACCACCCCATCGGGATGTTGCGCTTTCCACTGGCGCACCTCTTCTGCCGTCACGGTGGCTGCCAGCGAACAGCCTGCTTCGGGGTCGGGGATCAGCACCGTTTTATCGGGGCACAGGATGGCAGCGGTCTCCGCCATGAAATGCACGCCGCAGAACACAATCAGAGGGGCGTCCGTCTGAGCTGCCTGCTGGGAAAGCTGCAACGAGTCGCCCACGAAATCCGCCAGATCCTGAATGATGGGAATCTGATAGTTGTGCGCCAGGATAACCGCGTTGCGCTCCTTGCGCAGGCGCTGGATGCGCTCAATCAGCTCCTGCTCGCTGAGATAGGGAATTTCAGGGTCGTTCTCGATGGCGCGCTGGGCTTCGGTGTAGGCAACCGACGGGCGGCGCTTCGATCGGGGCATGATCGTGGGCAGTTCCACCTGAACCTCCAATTCGGTCGGTAAGGTCGGGTTCTTTGCCATAGGTTTTCCTCCTGACCCGTTTGCGGTGAACAGCGGGCATTGCCCACGGGGATGTTGTCCACCGCCTAGAGGGACAAAGAGATTATACCCCAAAATGGCATCAAGAAAGCGAGTTCCCCAGAAGTGGATGAAGGAAGCATTTGGAAGCGACAGGCGGAATCAAGACATCTACGCCGATGCCAGACGGCTGAAGCCGTTCCTACGACACAAAGCCGACCTGCGTCGGCTGTTGTAGCCAGCGCAGGCTGGCTTGGTATATCAGGAACGGGTTTACCTGGTCTGTTGCAAAGACCACAGAGTCAAGAAACAGGACGCGGGAACCGCGTCCGTACGGGCATGGGTAGGGGCGCGGTCGCCGCCCCCACGCGGCGAAATGAATCGTGCCGCGCGGCGGAATGCGAATCCTTGCGACAGAGCAGCTCAAATTGTTTCTACGACAAAAACAAAAGCCCCCGAACATGCCGAGGGCTTTGGAAACCCGCTTCCGCGGTCCAGAAGAGCTTAGCACCCGCTGCCGAAGTTGAACAGCACGGTCAGCAGGTCGGCGTCGTCTACGATGCCGTTGTTGTCCACATCGGCACAGCCTGCATCGCTACCGCCGAAGGCGAACAGCACCGCCAGCAGGTCGGCGTCATCCACGCACCCGTTGCCATCCACATCGCCGTTGCCGGGGCAGGCGGGGCAGTCGCCACCATAGGCAGTATACTGCAGGGCATTCGCCGTTGCAATCGCGCAGAAATAACGCGCTGTGCATTGCCCATCGGGCACGAAGCCATCGAACCCCATGTAGTTGTGCTCATCCCCGCCCGTGGGCGTCAATTGCAGGCTCACCTGGCGGCTCAGCATGCCGTGTGGGTCGTCCACGCAATCAATTTCCGACACCTGCATGCGAAACTTGCCATACACACGAACAATCTCGAAGACATAATCACTGCCCCCGATAGAAATCTGAGTACAGATTGTGGGGTTGAAGGTTTGGTCCACGGTCCACTCCACCACATTGTTGCCCAGGTCGGCGCCCACGAAGGTAACGAGCGCGTTGCTCTGGATGGAGTTGACTAACTGGTTGATCGTCGCCTGAAAGTTCAGCGAGTTGGATTGGAAGGTAAAGCTGAGGGGATTCTGAGCGCCAAGGTTGCCCGAGGCGAACGGGTTAGTGCAGGGACCATTAACGGGTCCCACAGTTATTTGATACGCCCCGTCTGCCAAGAGAAAAGAAATACTGCCTGCATCGCGCAGGCGGTCTACCAGGGTCTGCGCGTGCGCCGCGCCTATCAGAACGACCGATACGGCGAAAATTCCGAACCACTTTGTCATCCGCATCATCATCGACCTCCTTTCCTGCGGTGTGCTGATATTATAGCATGTTTTGGGCCATTTGTCAAGGGGTAAACTCTGATTCGATGTTGTTGCCCACCTTGTTTTTGAGCGTGTGTGAGCCGATAGGGGGCGCAGTGTATATCCCTTTAGAGGCGCTGGCTTCGCGTCAGCACGAATTACCCCCACCCCATCGCGCGGTGAAGGTGGTGCGTGCGTGTGCGGCAGCTTATGGGGCGCTGGGCTGGCTCCACGCGCGGGGCAGATGCGCCGAACTGGCGGAGTCTGAGGCGGTTCCGCCCCCAACACCCAACGCGCGCTATCGCCTGTGGGAGCCAAACGCCTTTTTGCAGGAGATTCTGGCACTGTACCCGCTGCCGAAACCTACACCCCTCGTTTTAGACCTGGGATGCGGTAGCGGGCGCGAGGCAGTTTATCTTGCCGACAGGGGTTGCCGCGTGATGGCTGCAGACCGACTCCCTGAGGCGCTGGAGCGGGGACGCCAGCTGCAAACGCGCTATGCCCCCGAAAGCCCCCCGATTGAGTGGATCTGCGTGGATTTGGAACAGAGCGTGTGGCAGCCTCCTGAGCCACCTGATGTGGTGTGCCTTTTCTTTTTCTTTTCACGCGCGCTGCTGGGACGTGCGTGGGAGTGGCTTGCGCCCGGCGGCTGGCTGATTCTGGAAGTGTTCACCGAGACGCACTTCCAAACCTACGGGCGTCCCGCTTCGCCTGAGCGCTGGGTTCGAGCAGGTGAGCTACTACTGCCTCCTGAAAAGGTACGCTACTGTTCTGAAGACTGGCGCGAGAACGAGCGGCACACGCTCCGTCTGTGGGCAGTCAAATAAAGCCCCCTCTTGAAGTTTAGCAAGAGGGGGCTTGTCGGCGTGTGAGGGGGTGTGAGAAGCCTCAGCGTTTGCGCCGACGCAAAGCGAGCAGGCTCACCAAGCCAGTGCCGAGCGCAATCATGCTCGCCGGCTCAGGAACGGGGCGATACATACGCCACGAATCCACATCCAGAATCGCCTGTCCTATGCGTACCCAGCCAAAAATATTAGCCTCGATATCTCCGATTCGCCCCCAGCTCGTGTCTCCCGATGGGTTTGGATCAGAAGGACTGTCCCAATCGCTCGGTGAAGGGATACCCGTAATCTCGTAGACGCGCGCGCCGTAAGGCTCGATAATACTTGTGTTGACACCCGTGATAAGCCCCGCAACATTCAGTGTAATGTTGTATAGGCGAATATCAAAGTTAATACCTCGTATCGTACCACTTGGAATGAGAATCGGACCAGCTTCAAACTTGTAAGCCTTAGCGCCATTGCTACTGCCTATGACGAAAAAGCCGCCAGGTAGGGTAGCGCTGTAGTAGGTCTCAACACTGATCGGTAGCATGAAGTCGTCATATTGGCTGTTGAAGTCGCTGCGTGTCTGGTTGACCGTGATATTCGTGGAATTATTAAAGGTTATCGTGGTGCTGATAGTCC
>JBBIQJ010000137.1:0-7029 GCA_037442385.1 Armatimonadota bacterium | reverse complement strand
CCGTCCTGCATCGGCACATTGAGGTCCACGCGCACCAGCACGCGCTTGCCCCGCACATCGATATCGCGAACCGTTTTCTTGTTCATTCGGCGACCTCCTCTTTCAAGCGTCTGATAAACGCCTCCAGCGTCATCTGTCCCAGATCGCCCGAATCACGGCTGCGCACTGCCACCAGCCCGCCTTCCTGCTCCTTATCGCCGATAATCAGCATGTAGGGCACTTTCTGGGTCTGGTGGTAGCGGATTTTGTAGCCGAGGGTTTCGCGCCGCCGATCCAGCTCGACGCGGAAGCCCGCCTCGCCCAGATGCTGCGACACCTGCTGGGCGTGGTCCATGTGGCGGTCAGCAATCGGGATAACCGCGACCTGCAGCGGCGCCAGCCAGAGCGGGAACGCCCCCGCATAATGCTCTATCAGGAACCCCATCATGCGCTCAAAGGAGCCGATGGGCGCCCGGTGGATAATCACGGGGCGATGCGGCTTGCCGTCCTCGCCCATATATTCCAGGTCAAAGCGGTGCGCCATCAGGAAGTCCAGCTGCACGGTGGAGATGGTCCACTCGCGTCCCAGGCAGTCGCGCACCTCCACATCGAGCTTGGGTCCGTAGAACGCCGCCTCGCCCTCCACTGCCACATAGTCCAGCCCCAGTTCGTCCAGCGCTTCGCGCAGGGCGCTCTCGGCTGTTTGCCACATCTGGTCGTCGTCAATATATTTCTCTTTATTGTTCGGGTCGCGCAACGAGAGCCGATACCAGAAGTCGGTCAGATTCAGGCGTTTGTAGACCTTCTGAATCAGCTCGATGTTGTGCTGCACTTCGGCTTTAATCTGTTCGGGGCGCAGGAACACATGGGCGTCGTTGATGGTGAAGCATCGCACGCGGATTAGCCCCGACAGTTCGCCGCTCTTTTCGTAGCGGTAGACCGTTCCCAGCTCCGCGATACGCAGGGGCAGGTCGCGATAGGAGCGCGGCTCGGATTTGTAAATCAAGAAGTGGTGTGGGCAGTTCATGGGGCGCAGGATCAGCTCCTCGCCATCCTCAAACACCATCGGGGGATACATCGAGTCTTTGTAGTAGGGATAGTGCCCGCTGGTGCGGTAGAGGTTGAGGTTGGCGATTTCGGGCGTGCGCACATGCAGGTAGCCCGCCTTGAGTTCCTCCTGCAGGATGAACTCCTCCAGCACACGGCGGATGGTGGCGCCTTTGGGCAAGAGCATCGGCAGCCCCGAGCCGACCTCAGGCGAGATGAAGAACAGCCCCAGCTCGCGCCCTAATTTACGGTGGTCGCGACGACGCGCTTCCTCAAGGCGATGGAGGTACTCTTCCAGTTCCTCCTGCGTGAAGAAGGCGGTTCCGTAGATTCGGGTGAGCATCTTATTACGTGCATCACCGCGCCAGTACGCGCCTGCTAACGAGAGCAGTTTAAAATGCTGAATCTGGCGCGTATTCTCCACATGCGGACCGCGGCAGAGATCCATAAAGTCGCCCTGCTTGTAAAAGCTGATCGGTTCGCCTTCGGGGATGGCGTCCAGCAGTTCCAGTTTATAGGGAACCTGCCCGATCTGTTCGATAATCTGGCGCGCCTCGCCGCGGGAGGTCTCGATACGCACGATGTCCAGCCCGCGCGCGGCGATTTCGCGCATCTTCTCTTCGATACGGGCTAAATCGTCCTCTTTGATGGGTTCCGGGAAATCGAAGTCGTAGTAGAAGCCGTTCTCGATGGGCGGACCGATGCCGAGTTTCGTGTTGGGGTAGAGTTCCAGCACGGCTTGCGCCAGCAGGTGCGCCGCCGAGTGGCGCAGCCGATACAGCGGGCTGTCGGGATAGTCGTACTTTGCCATCGTGGAGGCAATTGTACCCAAAATGGCAAGCATCTCGCTCATCTCTCACAAGGAGTTCAGAGGGGTATAATACCGCAGGAGACCGTCATGGCTATGGAGAGGCGCTATCCTATCGATGCGGAGATTCGGATACGGGAGCAGTTGCGTTTACTGGAGGTGGTTTCCGTTGCGCCGTTTCGTTCGCTCCCTGCCACACGAGAGCGCCGTCCCGCCCAACGCGAAACGCGCCACCAACCGATTAGCTTCCGCCTCGAGGCGCCTCACATCCCCTCCACAACCTTCGGCGTATTCGGGCTATATCGCTATCCTGCCAAATTCATTCCTCAGGCAGTCGCCTATGTAATTGACCATTACGCCACCAACCGAAGTCGGATTATCGACCCCTTCGCAGGCAGCGGCACCACAGGGCTGACCGCCTACCTCTATGGGTTGGACAGTGAACTGTGGGATTTGAACCCTCTTCTGCAACACATTATCGAAGCATCGCTGGCAAACCCCTCGCTTCTGCACATCGATGCACTGATGGAAACACTGACGCACTCAGAGGCGTTCTGGTTACCTGAATGGTCGCGCCTGGATTACTGGTATCCTGAGCCAGCGCTGAAATTGCTGGGGAAAGTGTGGGGTTACTATCACCTGCAGGCGGATGGCTCCCTGCGTCCGCTGCTTGCGATTCCGCTGCTTCGCGCCACAAAGCTCCTTTCGTACAATGACCCACAACGCCAGAAGCTTTCCCGTTCACCGAAGGCGATACAGCGTGTGGAGCGTCTGCTTCGAGAAGGGCTGGAATCGCGCTTCTGTGCGGCTCTTCGCGAAGAAATGGCGCGAACAGTGCAAAAACTGCTTGAATACCAGCACCTGCTTGACCCAGCTTATAAGCCCGCGATACGAGTTCAAGCAGGAGTGGACTCCTCGGAACTTGCTGAGTCGTTGCCTGAAGATGCGCGCTGGGACATGTTGATTACCTCGCCTCCCTATCTACAGGCGCAAGAGTACATCCGTTGTTCCAAGCTAGATCTCTTCTGGCTGGGCTATCCAGAGGAAACGATTCGCGAACTCTCCAAACGGGAGCTGCCCTACAAAAAGGTCGAACCATTTGAGGTTCTCTCACCGACTTACCGCGAATATGCCGAGCAAATTCAAGAGCTGCATCTTCTGCGTCTTTATCAGCACTACTTTTTCTCTGTGGCGAAAACGCTAACCTTGCTTTCGGAACGGGTTGCAGATACCATGTGTCTCTTTGTGGGGCAAGCGACGGTACGAGGCAAGCGTATCCCCACCGATGTGATTTTCGCGGAGCATTTCACGGCGCTCGGATGGCGCCACGAAGTTACCTATATCGACAAGATTGAAACGCGGGTCCTGTTTCGCTCGCGCTTTAACCCCGCTACAGGCATCGAAGACCACCGCATGCCAACAGAACATATGGTGATTCTGAGGCGGTAGCCATGCCAACAGAAGAATCGGGGAGACAGGGAGCAGTCGAGGGATTTGCGAACGAGCATATCGCTGCGGGGATACTCATGAAGCGCTACCAGAATGTGTCGCTGGTAGACCTACCCCTTTCCCACTACGACATTATCATTGCCCGCAAGCGCGAGGACGGAACCGAAGACATCATTCGGGCGCAGGTGAAAACGGCGCGGAAAAGCATCAGTTTTATCGGGGGCGTGCGAGGAGGAGCCGACAGAATCTACAAGTCGGATGTGAAAAAGTACCGCCAGAATACCGCAACTGCTGATGTTGTCATCGGGGTTCACGAGACGCCAGAAGGCAAGTTTGTGCTTTATTTTGTCACCACCTGTCTAATAGAAGAAATAGACCAACACAGTATCGCTTTGAACAGAATTCCAATGCTTAGGGAGAATTACGAAGTGCTGGAGAGATGCAAGGACCGCGAGTTCGTGCTTCAGGTCTGCCGAGAAGTTGTCGAGAGGTCGAAGAAACACAAACCCCGACAGGTATAATCCTCTCCACCAGATGCGGATCTATGACCTGCGAACGGGATCGGCAGAGAGCGTGCGTCAGGCGTTGCGCCACGCCCTGAGCGAACCCACACCCGAAGCCGAAGCGCAGGTACGCGCTATTCAGCAGCGTGTGCTTCAAGAAGGCGATGCGGCTCTTCTGGAACTCTCGCGCCAGTGGGATTGCCCCACGCTCCAGCAACTCACAGTTTCCGACGCCGAGTTCGAACACGCCTATCGCACGATAGACCCCGCCGTGCTGGAGGCGATTCGGGCGGCGATTGCCCGCGTGCGCCGCTTTCATGAGGCGCAGCGCCCCACCTCGTGGTGGATTGCCGAACCATACGGCGGCTGGCTGGGGCAGAAAGTTATGCCCCTGCGTCGGGTGGGCATCTATGCACCAGGCGGACGCGCGCGCTACCCCAGCACAGTGATTATGAACGCCGTACCCGCACGTGTGGCAGGCGTGGAGGAGATAGTTCTCTGCACGCCCGCCCAGCCTGATGGCAGCCTGCCCGCCTCGGTGTTAGTAGCGGCGGCGGAGGTGGGCGTCCGTCGGGTGTTCAAGGTCGGCGGCGCGCAAGCCATCTTCGCGATGGCATATGGCACAGAGACCATCCCCCCTGTGGCGAAGGTTGTGGGGCCAGGCAACCTCTATGTGGCGCTGGCGAAACGCATGCTGTGGGGTCAGGTGGGTGTGGATTTGTGGGCAGGTCCCAGCGAGGTGGCAATTGTGGCGGACGAGACCGCCCACCCCGAATGGGTCGCCAGCGATTTGTTGACCCAGCTGGAACACGGCGCGGAGTCGGTGGGCTACTTGTTGAGTGATAGCGAATCGCTGGTGCGTGCAACGATGCAGGCAATTGAGCGCCAGCTGCCCCGACGCCAGCGGCGCGCAATTCTGGAGGGGTCGCTGGCGCACTCGGTCGCGCTCATCTGCCCCACTCTGGAAGACGCCATCGAGTGGTCAAACGAGATTGCTCCCGAACACCTGAGCCTGATGACCGCCAACCCCGAACGCTGGCTGGAGCGGGTGCGCTGTGCAGGATGTATCCTGCTGGGGCACTACACGCCGCAGTCGGTGGGCGACTATCTGGCGGGACCGAGCCACACTCTGCCTACAGGACGCGCCGCACGATTCGAATCGCCTGTTTCGGTGGAAACTTTTCTCAAGCGCAGTAGCGTGATTGCCCTCACCGAGACCGCTTTACAGGCGCTGGACCCGTTTTTACAGGCGCTGGCACAGGAAGAAGGCTTTGACGGACACGCCGACGCCAGCGCGCTCCGCTTCACCTCACAAGGAGAGGACTGATATGAGACGCAACCCTACCCCCGGCTCTCGATTCGGGATGTATGAGCGCGAAACGGCTGAAACCCGTGTCTACGCTTCCGTAGACCTTGACGGCACCGGGAATGCGCAGGTGAGTACAGGTATCGGCTTTTTTGACCACATGCTCACTCAGGTTGCCCGACACGGCGTCATCGATATCGTGATTAACACAACGGGCGACCTGCAGGTGGACGACCACCACACGGTGGAAGACACGGGCATCTGTCTGGGCAAAGCGGTGCAGAAGGCGCTCGGCGATATGCGGGGCATCCAGCGCTACGGTTGGGCGATTGTGCCGATGGACGAAGCGTTGGCAATGGTGGCGATGGATTTCAGCGGACGCCCCCTGCTGGAGTTCTCTGCCGAGTTCCGTCGCGAGCGCGTGGGCGACTTCAGCACCGAGCTGGTCGCCGAGTTCTTCCGCGCCTTCGCCACACATGCCCACGCCACCCTACACATTCGTCTGCTTCAAGCGCAAAACGACCATCACGCAATCGAAGCCATCTTCAAGGCGTTCGCCAAAGCGCTCGATATGGCAACACGCTTCCATCCGCGACAGAACGCTATCCCCTCCACCAAAGGCTATGTGGAAGGGGCAGGCGAGTCGCCTGAAAACAGCCTATGATTGTGATTGCGATTGTCGACTACGGCATGGGCAACCTGCGTAGCGTGCAGAAAGCGCTGGAGTCCCTCGGCGTGTCGGCAAAGATTACGCACGACCCTCATGCCCTGCGGGAGGCGGACACCATTGTGCTACCCGGCGTTGGCGCGTTCGGCGCGGCGATGGAACGGCTCAATGCGCAGGGGCTGACCGATGCCCTTCGCCGCGAAATTGAGCGGGGAAAGCCGTTTCTGGGAATCTGTCTGGGACTGCAGTTGCTCTACGAGTCCAGCGAGGAATCGCCAGGCGTGGAGGGATTAGGAGTGTTGAAGGGGCGTGTGGTGGGTTTCAAGAGTCGCCCCGACTTTGCGTTACCCGTACCCCATATTGGCTGGAGCGCGCTCCACCTCACCCGGTCCGAGTCGCCCCTCTGGCAGGGCGTGAGCGAGGGGAGCTATGTCTACTTTGTGCATTCGTATTACCCCAAACCCGAAGATAGGGCGAGTGTGATTGCCACTTGCGACTACGGGGGCGCGTTCGTGTGTGCTGTGGGGAAAGATAACTTACACGCCGTGCAGTTTCACCCCGAAAAGAGCGGCGCCGTCGGGTTGCAGATTCTGCGCAACTTTCTGGCGACACTGGGCGCGGCTACACGCTGAAAGAGGTGCCGCATCCGCACTGGCGCCTGGCTTTCGGGTTGTGGAACTGGAATCCACCGCCAATCAGCTGCCCCGTGAAGTCAATCGTTGTGCCCTCCAGTAGGGCGGCGCTTTTGGGGTCGATCACGATTCGCACGCCGTCCATTTCGTAGACCTGATCGTTGGGACGGGGCGCCTCGTCGGGGAGCATCACATACTCGTAGCCTGCGCAACCGCCCGCGCGCACGCCAATGCGCAAATAGGCGTCGGGCATACCCTTCTTCTGCAGAATTTGCTTGATTCGCTGAAGGGCGCGCTCCGTGATGACCACAGGCATCGTCGGCGTGTTCTGCATGGTTTCACCCATGCGGATTATACCTGATTTGCGTCCCCCTCCGTCTAAGAGGCGATCTAAGAAAACGAGCAAGCTGTGGAATCAGAAGGCATTTCTGCCTGACGCATGCTGTTGCCGTCCGCCTCGTGCAGATTGCTCTGGAATCGATTCGCAAAGAAGGCTACGATGTGCGCCCCCAGCGCCTCGGGTGTCAAGTGAGTTCGATATGCCCTTCCCCAATATGGCGGTGGTGGCTGGCAGCCCGCGCGACCACCTGCACCAGCACCCGACCGACACCCTGCTGATAGCCGAGGGATCGGATACC
>JBBIQJ010000136.1:0-7033 GCA_037442385.1 Armatimonadota bacterium | reverse complement strand
ACACTTCCCGTGGCAGGAGCCCGCACCGCAAAAGCATACCTAAACTTTATGCACTTCCATGACCTGAGGGCAGTTTTGCGTGAGCGATTCGGTTTTGATACCTTCTGAGACGGACAGGAAGAGGCAATTCTCGCCGCGCTGGAGGGCAAGCGCGTTTTGCTGATCCAGCCTATAGGCTGGGGCAAAAGTCTTGTATATCAGATGATTGCCGCGCTGAGGGGGCTGACGCTCGTTTTCTCGCCGCTGCGCGCCTTGATGCGCGATCAGGTGCGCCATGCATGTCAACGCTACGCCCTGCGAGCCGATACCGTCAACTCCGACATGGACAAGGTAGAACAGCAGGTAGTTCTAGAGCGTGCCGCAAGCAATCAGATAGACTTACTCTATATCGCGCCTGAGCGACTCAGCAATCCCCTCTGGCAGGAGTACCAGGCGCGCCTGCCCATCCGCACGGTAGTGATTGACGAGGCGCACTGTGTCTCGGTGTGGGGGCACGATTTCCGCCCTGAGTACCGCCGAATCGTCCAGCTCGTACGCCTGTTGCCTGCTGAAGTGCCCGTCGTCGCCGTTACCGCGACGGCAACCCCGCGTGTGGAGCAGGATGTGCGCGAGCAAATCGGCGAGCCGTTCTATATTCTGCGTGGTGCGCTGACGCGCCCCAACCTGCACCTCTTTGTGCAGCGCGTCGACTCCGACGCCGAAAAGCTGGTCTGGCTGGACCACCTGCTCCATCTTCTGCCTGGCAGCGGACTCATTTACACTGCCACGCGGGGCAATAGTGAGTGGGTTGCCCAGTATCTTCAAGGGCGTGGGCATACGGTGGCGTACTATCACGCAGGCTTAGGCGCGGAGCGAACCGCCCTCGAACAGCAGCTGATTGGCAACAAACTCAAGGCGCTGGTCTGTACCAACGCGCTCGGTATGGGACTGGACAAACCCAATTTGCGCTTCGTGATCCATGCGGAAACGCCCGCCTCACCCCTGCACTACTATCAGGAAATCGGACGCGCGGGGCGCGACGGCGAACCCTCCTGGTGCATCCTGCTGGCTCATCCCGACGACAAAATCCTGCAGGAGAACATGATTCGCAACAGTCGTCCCACACCCAACGCCTATCAACAAGTTTGCACTTTGCTTCAGCATCGTCCAATGCGCGAGCGCGAACTCTCGCTCCCAACAGGGCTGACCCAGAACAGTCTGCGCACCATCCTGTACGACCTGATGGATCAGGGACTAATTACCCGCGACAACGAACGCTACTATCGGGCCACCGGACGCCGGCAGATTGACCACTCCCACTATCAGGCAGTGCTGGACGCCAAACTGCGCGATCTGGAAGCCATCCTTGCTTACTGGGAAATCTCCGAATGTCGCATGCGCTACCTCTGCCATTTTTGGGAGATACAACTGCCCGGAACTGCGGGGTATGCGACCGCTGCCAGCGACGGGGATTGCCCCCTCCGGAACCCGCCCGGTTCGTCGAAGCGGAGCGTTTCGCCTACCATCCTCCGCTCCCACTGAGCGGGGTCTATCAGAAAGAGCCTGTTTATGTGCAGGGCTACGCCCTCGGCTATTATGGGGGCACGCCCATCGGTGAAGTGGTGCATCAGTGCAAATATGAGGGTGGAGGCGCGCTCCCCGATTGGGTTATTGAGCAGGCGGCAGTCTCTGCGCGAGCGGTTCCCCCTGCACGAAATTGACGCCTTAGTGCCCATTCCGCCCAGCGTCAGCGGGGGCTTCGTGGAGGACTTCGCGAAACGACTCGCTAACCGTCTCGGCTTGCCTTATCTGCCCGTTCTGCAAAAAAACACGCGCCACCCGCCCCCAGAAAGAGTGGACGAACAAGGTCCAGAAGGCAGAAAACCTGAAGGATGCGTTCCTGTGTACCCAACTTTTGAACGGCAAACGCCTGCTGGTGGTGGACGATGTGTCCGATTCGGGCGTTACCCTGGAGATAGCGGGTAAAATTTTGAAGAAGGCGGGTGCGGGCGCGCTCTACGCCTTTTGCCTTGCACGCACACGCCACCGAGGGGATTTATAGCGATGGACGAACGCGAATGGGTCTACTGGATGCTGCTGGCGCACGGTGAAAACCGCGACCTGCGCAAATGCTTTCGAAAGCAACGACCCTCCGACCCTGGCGCTTTCCTGCGCGACCAGCCCGAATGGGCGCAGATGGAGCCGCTCCTGACCCGTGAAGCGCTGGTACTCCACCAGTTTCTGGAGCAAGGGGGGCAGTTTCTGACCTGTTATCATCCCGAATACCCCGCACGCTTGCACGACGCCTCAGCGCCGCCGCTGGTGCTGTACGCGCTGGGCAGACTTGCCCTGCTGGAGTCTGTTCCCCTCGCCGCGATTGCAGGTTCACGCAATCCCTCGGAAGAGGCTCAGACACAGACCCAGCGCGTCGCCCTGCAACTCGTAGAGGAGGGCTACGGTATCATCACAGGTTTCGCGAAAGGCATAGATCAAATCGCATCACGCACTGCGCTGGAAGCAGGAGGAACTGTCGTGGGCATCCTGCCGCAGGGATTGCTTTCTAAACTGACCCAGCAACTTGTTCGGGAATGGATGCAACCTCTGAACGACGACCAACTGCTCCTACTCTCGGAGCTCCACCCCCAGGCAGGGTGGTCCTCCGGGGCGGCTATGATGCGCAACCGTCTGGTGGCAGCGCTGGCAGAGTTCGTGGTGATTATCGAATCGGGGGCGCGGGAATCGCTCAAAAACGGCAAAAAGGTGTTCAGCGGCACTTATCAGTGCGCCGAAGTCGCTCACAAAATGGGGCGAACCGTGTACGCGCTGAACCTCCATGCGCCTGGCAACCAGCAACTGCTGGAGGCAGGCATCGCCCGCCGCTGGGGCGAGCCGCTTACCCCCAGCGAATCCTCCCAACCCTCGCTTTTCCCATAGAACCCCCTCTAAACTCCGTACCTGTACCTGCCGATAATCCCCTCTGAGGCAAGGATTGCCGAATCATGCACGGACGCGAGAGGAGGGAGCGATGGAACCGATTCGCACAACGCGCATCTTCTGGGATACGCCGACTCTGCAAGCGGCGGAGCGGGCAATGAGCCACGCCAGCGCACGCCACCGCGCGCTGGCGCATAATCTGGCAAACGCCAACACCCCTCAGAAAGCCGCGCCGTGCAACTGGCGCGCCAGCACGCGCTCATCCCCCTGCGCACCTCGGACCCGCGCCACTACGCCGCACCCCCGGAACCCATCCCGACAGGCACGCTCAAGCCGTTTACGAACACGCCCATGCGAACGGACGGCAACACGGTAGACCCCGAACACGAGATGGCGCTCTTAGCCGAAAACGAACTGCGCTATGCAATGCTTGTGCGAATCGCCGGCGGCCAGGTGCGCACCCTGCTCACCGCCATCACAAGCGGACAAAACCGATAGGAGGTGAACGATGGGACTGATCAGCACAATGCGCGTGAGCGCAAGCGGTCTCTCTGCCGAACGGCTGCGGATGGATTTAATCACCGATAATCTCGCCAACGCAAACAGCACACGCACGCCCGAAGGCGAACCTTATAAACGCAAAGTCGCTATTTTTGAACCCATCACACCTACCGCTTCCATGCCAGGCGGCGTGCGCGTGGTGGGGATCGCTCGTGACCCGACCCCTCCGCGGCTGGTCTATCAGCCCGGGCACCCCGACGCCGACCCCAACGGCTATGTCGCCTACCCAAATGTGGAGGTGGTGCATGAAATGGTGGACCTCATCACCGCCAGCCGCGCCTACGAAGCCAACATTCAGGCGTTCAACGCTGCCAAAAACATGTTCCTGCGTACGCTCGATATCGGGCGCGTGTAAGGAGGGCTGAGCGATGGAAATCAAGGGCATCATCCGTCCTCTGCCGCGAATTGAGATAAACGAGATTAAACCGCCAGAATGGCTGGCACCCCAATCTGTGGAGGAAAACGACGCACCTCATGCCGACTTCGGCGCCATGCTCCGCGAGGTGATTGGACAGGTCAACGACGCCCAGAACCACGCCAGCGAACTCGCCCAGCGATTCGCGCAAGGCGAACCCGTAGACGAACATACGCTCGTGCTGGCGATGGAACGCGCCAACCTCGCCTTTCAACTGACCCTGCAGGTGCGCAATAAAGTGCTGGAAGCCTATCAGGAAATCATGCGTTTGCAGGTTTAAGGTGAAAAACTATGCAAAATCTCCTTGCTCGGCTCAGGGACTGGTGGAATAACACGCCGCGAGCCTCTCGCACAGGGATGCTTGTGGGCGCGGGGGGACTGCTCGTTCTCTTTATCGCGCTCGGATTCTGGGCAACCTCGCCCACCTATACGGTCCTCTATACCGGCTTGAGCCCCGCCGATTCCGCCCAGGTGGTGCAGGCGCTCAAGGAGAAAAATATCCCCGTGCGCACTTCAGGGGGTGGAAGTGTCATTGAGGTGCCTGCTGAACATGCCGAAACCGCCCGACTGGAACTGGCGGCGAAGGGACTTCCCAAAACGGGCGCCCCCGGCTACGCGCGGCTCGAAAAAACGCCCTTCGGCATGACCCAGACGATGGAGCAAAACACCCTCCGAATCGCGATGGAGGAAGAACTGCAAAACACCATCCAGCATCTGGACCCTGTAGAGAGCGCGCGAGTCCACATTACGCCAGGCAACGACTCTCCCTTCGCCGATTCCCGAACCGAGCCAACTGCAAGCGTGGTCGTGACGCTCAAACCCGGCATGCAATTGACGCGCGATCAAATTCGGGGGATTGTGCATCTGGTGAGCCATAGTGTGGAGGGGCTGAAGCCCGAAAATGTAACGGTGCTGGACTCTGAGGCGCACCCCCTGTGGAACGGCGGCGACGATTTCGCCAGCGACCAGGAAATGGTGCGCGCTCGGCGTGAAGCGGAACGCACCTACGCCGACGAACTCCGCCGCCAGATTCAGCAGCACTTAGACCGCGTGCTGGGCAAAGACAAATCCAGCGTGGTGGTTCAGGCAGAGCTGAACCTCGATAAGCAAGAGATTCAGTCCCAGCGTGTCGAGCCATTAGACCCGAACCGTGCCGCCGTCGTCAGCGAGACACGCACCAACGAGCGCCTCAACGGCGCGCCGCCCGCCGTAGGCGGCGCTGCAGGAATCGCTTCCAATCGCGCTGAGGCGCCGATGTACCCCACCGCGCCCACGGCGACGGGCGTCGGTGAATACAATCGCGAAGACAGTGTGCGCAACTACGAAATCAACAAACAGGTGGAGCATATCGTGCGTGCGCCGGGGCGAATCGATCGGCTCAGCGTCGCCGTGCTGGTGGACGAATCGGTACCCGAAAACGCCGTTACCGCCATGCGCGCATGGCTCGAAACCGCCGTCGGGGTTAGCCCCAACACGCCGAACCGGGTCGTAACGGTTCAGCGTGTGAAGTTCGATACCAGTGCTGCCAAAGCCGCCGAAGAGGAACGCAAAGCGCAGGAAGCCGCCCGACGCATGGCGACCCTCTGGAAACTGCTGCCAGTGCTACTTCTGTTCATCGTGACCTTCTTCCTCGCACGGGTGATTGGCAAGCAAATTAAACGTCCTGTCGCCAGCCTGCCCGCCCAGCGCCCCGTGGCTGCCTTGCCTGGCGGCGGCGCGCTCGATGTCAGCATCGGCGAGGAGGGCATCGTCGCCCTCTATTCGGGAGAGGGCGGAGCGCTCACTCCTGCCCACCAACCCAGGGAAGAAGAGTCGTTCCTTGAAGAAGAGATGGCGCGCGCCATTCGGGAGCGCACCCAGCCCGAACTGCTCGAAATCCAGAAATTCGCCCAGAACAAACCTGAACATGTCGCCGCACTGCTCAAAAACTGGATTAAGGGGTAGGACGCCATGCTCAAGCCAGCGGAAAAGAAACTCACAGGGAAGCAGAAAGCCGCGATTGTGCTGGTTGCTTTAGGCACGGAGGTTGCCTCCAAAATCCTGCCACACCTCAACGAGGCGGAAGTGGAGGAGCTCAGTCTTGAAATTGCGCGATTGGGGAGCATCCCCGCCGAGGTGCGCCAGCAGGTTATCAAGGAGTTTTACGAAATCTGTCTCGCACAGAACCTCGCGCTGGAAGGCGGCCTGGATCATGCCCGCACGATGCTGGAACAGGCTTTCGGTCCCGAAAAGGCACAGGAAATTCTGGAACGCCTGACCCGCGCGCTCCAGATGCTCCCCTTCGACTCTATCAAAGGCGTCCATCCCACCCAGCTCAGCACCTTCCTCGCCGACGAACATCCCCAAACGATCGCCCTGGTGCTGGCATATCTGGAGCCGCAAACCGCCGCCGCCGTCATCAGCAACCTGCCTCCCGAACTGCGCCCTGAAGTGGCGGAACGCCTGGCGACGATGGGTAGCACGCCGCCCGATGTGATTCGTCGCGTGGAAGCTGTCCTCCAGCGCAAACTCTCCAGCATCGCCAGCCAGGAACTCAGCGCGGCAGGCGGGGTCAAAAGCCTCGTCGAGGTGCTTCAGTGGGTAGACCGCAACACCGAACGCGCTATCTTTGACTATCTCAACGACACCAACCCCGAACTCGCCGAAGAAGTGCGCAAGCTCATGTTCACCTTCGAAGACCTGCTTCAGCTGGACGACCGCGCCATCCAGCAGGTACTGAAAGAGGTGGATATGAAGGAGCTTGCGCTCGCCCTCAAAGGCGCCAGCGACGCGCTCAAAGAGAAAATCTTCCGCAACATGTCCGAACGCGCCGTCAACATGCTCAAAGAGGAAATTGAGTTCATGGGTCCCGTGCGCGTGCGGCAGGTGGAAGAAGCGCAACAGCGCATCGTGAGTATCGTGCGACGCCTCGAGGAAGCGGGTGAAATCGTGATTTCACGCGGCGGCGAAGAGGAGATGCTCATCTGAAATGGACAAACCCGCCCCGTTTCCGTCCCTCGAAAGCCTTCGGGAAGGGCGCACCACCGCGCCCCTCCCATCAGACCTCGCCCCCTGGACAGGCACGGAACAGGTGAAAACGAACGACCCTGCCAAACCCGCGCCCGCCATCTTCCCCGAAGTGAAGACGCCCCTCCAAGGGACGCC
>JBBIQJ010000135.1:0-7050 GCA_037442385.1 Armatimonadota bacterium | reverse complement strand
TTTTAGCATAAAAAAAGAAGGAGGTTTATGCCTATGAGTTCATTTCGCTACGCGATTCTGGGCGCAGGAATGCAGGGGCCTGCGGTCGCCTACGACTTAGCCCGATTTGGAAACGCAGAACGGATCTACCTTGCCGATATTGACTTAGACCGCGCCACACAAAAAGCGGAGTGGGTGAATCAACTGCTTCAAAAGCAAATCGTGTTCCCCAAAAAAGTGGACGCCCGCGACGAGAAGCAGGTGCTGGACTACTTCAGCGAGGCGGATGTGGTCATCAGCGCCGTGCCGTGGCAGATGAACATGCGCCTGATCCAACTTGCGCTGGAGGCAAAACGCAGTTTTATCGATATGGGCAACGACCCCGAATGGTTCTGGTATGAGTTCCGCAAGCGCGACGCAGAAGCCAAAGAAGCCGGAATCGCGCTCGTACCCGACTGCGGACTCGCGCCGGGCATGGTGAACCACCTCGGTCTCTACTGCATGGAGAAGATGGATGCCTGCCACGAGATTCGTCTGCGCTGTGGCGGGCTGCCCCAGCACCCTGTCGGTCCGCTGGGCTACAAACTGGTGTTCAATATGATTGGCGTCATCTCGGAGTATACGGGTGAGGCGCTGGTGCTGCAGGAAGGCAAGCCGACCTATGTGCCCACTCTGGAGGATGTCGAATATCTGGAAATTGAGGAGCTGGGCTTGCTGGAAGCCGCGCCCACCTCAGGCGGCACTTCCACCGCGCCCTACACTCTCGCTGGCAAAGTGCAGGAGTACGACTACAAAACCCTGCGCTACCCCGGACACTGGGACATCATGCGCGCCCTGCGCGACCTCGGCTTTTTCGACGAAGACCCCCTCGAGGTGGGAGAACAGCGCATCATCCCGCGCCAGTTCACTGCCACGGTGATTCCCCCCAAGATAGACTTCCCCGAAGAGAAGGACCTGGTGGTGGTGTGGGTTTACGCCTCGGGCGAGAAAAACGGCGCGCCCTACGAAATCAGCGTACAATATATTGATTACCACGACGACGAAACGGGTTTCACGGCGATGGAGCGCTGCACAGGATTCTCGGCATCCATCATCGCCATAGGGGTCGCCAACGGCACGGTTCCGCGCGGGATTATTCCTTACGAGCAATGCATGTCGGGGCATGTGTTCGTGCGCGAGTTCCTGAAGCGCGGGTTCATACTACGCGAAACGGTCAGCCACACGGTGCAGCCTTAACCTGCAGGGGGCAGGGGACTTGCCCCTGCCTCTTAAGGTATGCTCATGGCATGAACTGGCGCATCCTCGCGGAGGACGAGCAGAAGGTTTCGGAAGAGCTGGTCGCAATCGCGGTCGCCTACGACGACATCACGGCAAAGCTGGTGCAGACTTACCTTATAGACCATCGCGTGCTGACCTTCACGCCCGAAGCGCCACAGGTGCCGCTGTACCCTTCCATACCCCAGCCGATTTTCATCTGGGTTCCCCTGCGCAAGCGCGAAGAGGCGGTCGCCTTGCTTGGGGAACTTACGGCCAACTGGGCGCAAGAGGAGGAAGAGCATGCCTGAATGTATCGGGGTTATCGGCGCAGGTTCGTGGGGCACGGCGCTGGCGTATTTACTGGGGCAAAAGGGAATGCGCGTATGGTTGTGGGGGCGCAACCCCGAACGCATTCAGGTGCTCCAGCACGAGCATGTGAATCGTCGCTACCTACCCGAAGTCGTGCTACCCGACAATGTGATGCCCACTACCGACCTCAACAGGCTGACAGCGTGCGAGGCGTGGGTGCTGGCAGTGCCGTCGGGAGCCGTCCGCTCGGTGCTGAATCGGCTCCCTCAGGGAGCGTCGCTCTGCATTATTGCCGCCAAAGGGCTGGAACCCGACACGGGCAAACGCATGAGCGCGGTGGTGCTGGAGACAGGGCGCTGGACGCGCGAGCAAATCGCGGTGCTTTCGGGGCCGAATCTGGCGGTGGAGCTGGTGCGCGGCGTGCCCACCGCCACCGTCGCTGCCGCTTATGATTTGAACACCGCCGAAACCGTGCAGGAGCTCTTTATGACCCCCACCCTGCGCGTTTACACCAACGACGATGTGGTGGGCGTGGAGCTGGGAGGCGCCCTCAAGAATGTCTACGCAATTGGCGCGGGCATGAGCGATGGGCTGGGCTTCGGCGACAACACCAAAGGCGCGCTGCTGGCGCGCGGGTTGGCGGAGATGATGCGGCTCGGCGTTGCCCTGGGCGCGTGCCCCGAAACTTTTACGGGACTGACGGGGGTGGGCGATCTGTTTGCCACCGCCGCGAGCCGACTGAGCCGCAACTATCGGCTGGGCTACGCCATCGCACAGGGCAAAACGCCTACGCAGGCGCTTCAGGAACTGGGGCAGGTCGCCGAGGGTTACTTCACGGCGTTCGTGGCGCAAACGCTGGCGCACCACCACGGAGTTGACACGCCCCTGCTAAACGCTATCGCTACGATTCTCAAAGGCGCCCGCTCCGTATCCGACGCCCTCCAGAACCTCATGACGCGCCCACCTAAAGGCGAGCGCGAGTTTCGATTCGTAAGAACCTGAAACTTCAAGCCAGCGGTGTGTAATCCTGCCACAGCTCCGCTGCCAGGCGCAAAAGATAACACTGGAAGGGCAAGCATACCAGTACAATCAGGGTCGCAATCATGGGAAACCACATGGGCACGATTATGCTCAGCCCCAGAGTAAGCCAGCCCACGACCAGCGCTACAAACATCAGGAAGCCCTGCATTCCCTTGAAAACACTCTCCAAGAGCGTCAGGTAAGGTTGTGCTGTCAGCAACTCACCGACGAGACTCAGCAAAGCACCGCTCACAGTGTACGAAACAAGCAGAACGAACCCGCTAAGCCAGAGATGCCAGTCTGCAGAGTCGATCAAAAGCCCCACGACGCAGGCTGGTAGCAGGAAGAAAGCCACCACACCGCCCGCGGTAGAGGCTACCAGGTAGGCAACCTGTTGCTCTGCCGTAAATGGTAGCGAGCGTGTGAGTTCAAAATGGTGGTGAATTCCATGGCGCGTACGCCGATCCGCTAGTGTAATCACAGCAAACAGGAAGGGCAAAGTATATCCTGCCACGACAGTGAAGTCATTCACGCGCTGATTCGAAACGGAAAAGGTCTTTACGAACATCAACACGGATGCAAATATGATCGTTGTAACCGAAATTCCTGCTACGGTGAGCCACAAGGGTGTCATGCGCAGGTCAGTAATCAGGTCTCGCCAGAGTAGTGCATAGATGCCCTGCAGTCGCCAGCGTTCCAGCCAGCGTGGGGTGCGGAATTCTGCCATGTCGCGTTTGCGGCTGTCGTCCAGCATCTTGCGGGCGGCGTAGGGGATTGGCTCTTCGGCGTTGCTTCCTTGAGCACCAGCCCCTAGTGGCATGCTGACGGCAATCATGTCTACAATCTCTGCCGAATGGCGCGTCAGGTAGCGAAAGAGCCAGAGAATGCCTGCAATCCATAGCAACGCTGCTGCGCCCATCGCAGTCGTCCATCCGTAAGCCACCGCTAAGAGGGCATCAGCAGTCGCCCGTGCAGGCAGTGAGACTATCAGCGTTGGAAGCCAGTTCAGGGCATAGCTCACAGCGTCCGACCGCTCCATACCGCGCGCGATGGCGAGCCATAAACCTGAAACGATTGCCAGCACCAGCCCCATAATCCACACCCCAGCAAACCCCACCATAACCCAGCGGAGCCAGGGGCGACCCCGCAGCTGGATAGCCCAGTAGAAGCGGAAAAAGTCAAAAAACAGCCCCTGCAAGTAGCGCAGGACGAAGTAGCCTACCAGCAGCCACCCACCTGTACGCAAATGCTCCAGGTAAATCTGTATCGTTTTAGGATAGAGAGTATAGGCGAGTGAGATTGCGAATGCCAGCCAAGAGAGAATCAGCAGGCCCAGCACGGAGAAGGAACGCGCTACCAACAGCGCGCGAATCAGTCGCCACGAAGCAGCAGGCGTACTGACGAGGAAATGAAGGTCGCTCTCAGAAAAGTACCGCAGAAAGCCATAGGGTTGGAAGCCTATCCCTATCAGCACCACCAGCAGATGCACAAAGGCAATCAGCGTGAGCATAAACCGCGCAACAACGAGCCGCTCTGAGGGAGAAAGTCCGGCGGGCAGAGGCTCTTGCTGTTGAGGCAAGAGAGGCGCACCGAAAACAAAATACCCCCAGATAATCCCTATTAACACCAGTAGCCCTATCAGGGAACCAAGTAGCCCGACGGGGTTCTGGAAACTGCGCCGCAGGCTATTCCTGTATTTGCGTCCCTCCAGATAAAGCGCCACACGCCAGGGCTGCCAGCTCTGCTCCACACTCATCGCAGACTCTCAGTCTACAGGATTAAACCGCTCATAAAGCGTTGCATTAATCGCAATCAGCCCCAGCGCGATGCACAGTTGCACCCCCAGAACCGCTGTGCCCACCAGCAGTATGTCCCAGCCATACACGAGCCCCAGAATCGCCACGAACGCCCCAGGTCCACCCCCCAGACAGAGCAGCGGGATCATGAGAAAGCTCACCAGCAGGCGCTGGGTGTAGTCGCTGGGGTCGGGGTTCACCAGAGCCACCATGAACATCACCATCTGCAGCACCACCAGCCACGAGGTCACCATCAGGCTCCCCACCAGCCAGAACGCCGCCATGCTGGGGAGCCAGAGCGTTGCGAGCAGAATCGTCAGCGCCTGCCCCAGCGCGAAGAACACCACCGTCGGCAGCGCTTCCACAACGACCACCTGCCAGCTGACAAACGGCATCGGTTTTTGCCACTCCACGCGGCGGAGCATCTCCGTCATGCCGTAATAGCTCCCGAAGGCGTAGAAGAAGGCGACCACGCTCTGAGTGGCGAGATAAATCACCTGAAGCGCTCTGGGGGATGTGTCGCCGTCGCGCGCCGCCAGCCACATCAGCCCCAGCGGCGCCAGCGCCAGCACCGCCACGGTGAGCAGGTTGACCCAGCCGCTGGCACGCCATGTAATCAGCAGGTCGCGCCAGAGGAGCGCCCACACGCCCTGAGGTGTCCAGCGTTCTATCCAGCGCAGGGTGCGCAGGGGCTTTTGCTGGGCGCGCTCCACGGCGCGTTCCATATGTACCCGGATCGGGGCCTGACGCGCGCGTCGCACTTTGCCGCCCAATCGCGCCAGCTCCGCGCCCAGTTCGTAGAGCCATCCCTGTTGACGCACCAGCTCCCGATGACCCCACCACGCCAACGCGCCCCAGAAGAGCGCGCCCCCCAACATCACGGGCGTCCAGCCGTGGTAAAGCACCAGCGCGCTATCCACCAGACAGCGCACGGGGATAAGCAGGATTGCCGCGGGTGTCCAGTCTACCGCTTGCACGAGCGCGACACTGAATCCGCTGCCTGCCTTCCACGCGCCGTAAAAGCGCCACCCCGCCAGCATCAGAGTCAGCCCCATCCAGCCCAACACCGCTATGACCCAGTAGCGGCGCACCGAGCGACCCTGCAGCTCCCGAAGCGCCAGCACCACGCTCACCATCAGCAAACCCGCGAACACCAGCAGATAGAGGATCGGATAGCTCAACAGCGCCCAGCCCCCCACCACTGGCTCCAGCATAACGAACGCGCGCATCGTCGTGCGCCCGCCCATGAAAATCACATACGCCACCAGCGCCAGAAACAGCGCCACTGCTCCCAGCAGCCCCCGAATCAGTAGCAGCCCGCGAAACACGCTGATCGCCTGCAGCGGCGTCGTGAACAGATAATGCACATCGCTTTCCTGAAACAGCAGCGTCAACGGGCGAAACAGCGCCGAAAGCCACAGCGACACCACATAGAACCAGTGGACTATCAGCGTGCTGGCGAGTGCGCGCGCCAGCAACCCCTGCGGGTCGCCTTGAGGCATCGGCAGAGCGCGAGGAGAACCGCCCAGCACGCTCCCTAAAAACGCGCCGCCCCAGCCACACGCGATGAATAGCAGCACCAGCGTGGTCAGCACTGCTCGCACGGGGTTCGAAAACGCACGCCGAAAACTGTTCACCAGCGTTCGGATGGCAATAAATGCCAATACACGCAGAACCATCGCGCCAACCAGAAAGTATACCTCGCCTCTGGCAGGAGCAACGCCCTCTGCGGCGAATTCCCCCCTGATAGGAGGCAACGAGCCATGACCGTGCAACATTTCGCCGAGCTGAAATATCGCCTGCAAACGGCGTCCAGCCACGCGGGGGTGATGCGCTACTTCTTCAAATATTTCGGCGACCGTCCAGAGCTCATCCAGAAGAGCGAGCCGCACCATGATGAACTTCTTGAGAAGGTGCTGATAATCACCCTGCAGTTCACGCTGAATCAACCGAACCCGACGCTGAGAGAGCCGCGCTTTATGCGCGTGCCCAGCGAAAAGATGGTTCACGGCGGTTTCCAGCTCCCCGACGGAAGCGTCGGCTCCTTCTTTTACTTTGAAGATATCGACCTCGGTCTGGTGGGCGTCTCAGGAGGCGCGCTGGGTCCGCAGCTCGTTACGGCACGGTTCAAGGTGAAGATGGTTTCCCGATAGCGGGTATCCTTTTTAGCGGATGAAACATATCGTCTCTGTCAGTCTGGGTTCGTCGAAGCGCGATAAGCGCAGTGAAATCACCCTGCGGGGCGAGCCGTTCCTGATTGAGCGGATTGGCACCGATGGCGACCTGAAGCGGTTCCAGCAACTCTTTGCGGAGCTGGACGGCAAGGTGGACGCGCTGGGCATCGGCGGTGCAGACCTCTACATCTGGGTAGGCAACCGCCGCTATGTGTTCCGCTCCATTCAGAAGCTGGTCTCGGTCGCGAAGAAGACGCCTGTGGTGGACGGCAGCGGACTGAAGAACACACTGGAGCGCGAGGCGGTGCGCTGGCTTCAAGCGCAGGGCGTGCTGGATTTTAGCCAGAAGCGCGTGCTGCTGGTCTCGGCGGTAGATCGGTTCGGGATGGCGCAGGAGCTGGCGCATCTGGCGAAAAGCGTGGTGTTTGGCGACCTTGTGTTCGCGGTGGGCATGCCCATCCCGATTCGTTCGTATCGCACGGTGGAGTGGCTGGGGCGGCTGCTGTTGCCGATTA
>JBBIQJ010000134.1:0-7084 GCA_037442385.1 Armatimonadota bacterium | reverse complement strand
CGTTTCACATCATTGGAAACTGGTCAATATACCATATCGATTGTTGTGATGGTCTATCAAAGTAATACGGTGGATATTTTTGATTGAACCCTGGAGGACGAGGATGATCAGGATGAGAATAGTAGTAACAATGCGCTCGTCGCCAGACCTCCCGCAACTCCTCCTCTGAAGGTGGAGAAGTAGACATACCCGTGCCTGGTGGGTATAAGGCATCCGCAAGCCCGTCTCCCATAATGTAACCTCCAACTACACCAACCAGGGTCGCAACAGCAGTCGCAGTAGCTGCAACTGGTACAGATACAGGTGCTGAAACAACACCAACTAAGATTGCAACAGCTCCAAGCACTAACCCACCTCCTGTTCCAACCTTCTCCATCCATTCAGGCATAAAACCTGTTGAATCAATATATCCAAGCGGATCATTCACACAATACCCATACCCATTCAGCGTTCTGGGCGCATAAAGAGACCCCAGCCACGGATCCACCTGCAGAAACCGACCCACCGATGGGTCATACCACCGAACCCCCACCTTCTGCAACCCGCCTGTGAACGCCTCGTTCCGATAACCCCACGCGCCATTCCAGTCGTAAGCCTCCCGCACACCGCTGACCGTGTCGCCAAACGCATCCGTGACGGGCGCAAGCGAGTACGCACCACTGGCGCCCGACTTCGCCATCAGGTCCCCACGCCAGCTCCAGTGTTTATATTCCATCCCCGTGCTGGATGTCTGCGCGTACATCGCTGCACCGTACCCATAATATACCCATTCCCCATTCACCCGCTCGGCAACAAGCGTATCCCCCGAATAGAGATACGCCACCTCCAGCGTGCCACGCACCGAACGCACCCGACGACCTAAACCGTCATATGCATACACCCAGCCCACAGCTTCACCCTGCTTCCGCAAACTCACCAAGTTCCCCTCCGCATCAGAACCCAGCAACCAGGTCTCCCCATTCGCACGACGCACCACCACATTCCCATCCAAATCATACTCCCAACTCTGACCGTTCCACAACACCAACTGGTTCGCTTCGTTATACACCAGCGCATCCTCAAAACTCTGCCCGTTCACCACGCGCGTGCGCGCCAATCGGTTGCCCACCTTATCGTACCCATACGCTATTGTATCAGAAAAGCCCTTGACATCCCTCGCGCCCCATTGCACGCGGGTTGACGGTCCGCTCCCACTGGTGGCGCCACTCGCGCTCAAAATTCATCAGGCAAGCGAGGGCGGTGTCTGCTGGATGCGCTTTGCCGCCACTTTCACCTCCTGTTTGGTATTCTTATTCAGCAGGTATGGGCAGATTCCTGCTATTTTTTCTCTGATGAGGCAGAGCCTCCCAGCGTCGGCTGAAGTTGCTCTGCTGCGAAGACCGCAGTTTCAGGGAACAGGATGCGGGAACCGCGTCCGTACGAGCATCCGTAGGGGCGCGGTCGCCGTGCCCCACGCGGCGAAATGAATCGTGCCACGAGGTGGAGGGCGAATCCTTGCGGCAGAGCAGCTGAAGCCATCGGGGATTCCACCTGGGTTCGTTTTTTGTCTGCCACAAAGTCGTATAAGCGCAAGCAGGCGAGCAGCCCATGCCGCGTTGGGGTATCCTATCGCGCATGACATGGGAGCAGGCGTGGCAGGCGTGGCAGGCGAATCAGCCGCCAGAGCATTTTCTCTCTATAACCGATTTGAACCCGAAGACGGCGCGCGCGGTGTTGGATCTGGCACACGCGATGAAACGCGCCACTCAGCAGGGCAGCGAACTGTTTCGGTTTGAGCGTCCTACAGCGTTCGCGCTGATTTTTGAGAAGCCTTCGCTGCGCACGCGCGTCACGCTGGAAGTCGGGCTCTATCAGATGGGCGCGCACGGCGTCTACCTCACCCAGAACGATATTCAGATGGGCAAGCGCGAGGCAGTAATGGACATCGCCCGCAACTTAGGGCGCTGGGTGCAGGGAATCATCGCACGGGTATTTTATCACTCGGTACTCCACGAGCTGGCGCAGTTCGCAGGCGTGCCCGTGATTAATGCCCTGAGCGACCATGAGCATCCCTGCCAGGCGCTCGCCGACTGGATGACCATCGAAGAGTATAAGGGCAACCGCCCCTTAACCGTGGCGTGGGTAGGCGATGGCAATAATGTGTGCCACAGCTTCATTTTGCTGAGTGCGCTGCTGGGGCATAGTGTGCGCGTCGCCACTCCGGAAGGCTACGAACCGGAACCAGAGGTGTTGCAACAGGCGCGCGCGTGGAGTTCGGTCTATCTCACACACGACCCTGTTGAGGCAGTTGTAGGCACCGATGTGGTCTACACCGATGTGTGGGTCTCGATGGGTTTCGAAACGGAGCGCGAGATACGCCTGCGCCAGTTTGCACCGTTTCAGGTGAACGAGGCGCTGATGCGCCATGCCCTGACCGACGCGATTGTGCTTCACTGCCTGCCTGCGCGGCGGGGCGAAGAAATCACCGATGCCGTGCTGGACGGACCGCAATCCGCCGTGTGGGACCAGGCAGAGAATCGCCTGCATACGCAAAAGGCGTTGATAGCGCTTCTGTGTCAGCCACACGCCAAAAACCCGTAAAAACCCTTTAGAGCAACTACCTCCCTAACGGGAATAACTCCTCTGGAAAAACTCTTCAGGGGAGGTGTTGCCTGTATGCTTTCTGCGATTGCGTTAGCCGTGGCTGCCGCGTGCATCGTCGGCGCCTATCAACTCCTTCGAGACGCGCTGGAAGACATCTGGTAGGCTATTCTGGATGCACCTGCACCTGCGAGGCTAACTCGTTATCGATTGCCACAAGCGTATAACCCACCTGCACCACGAAGGTGGGGAAACGCTGGACCATGCGGACGGTTGCGCCAGGCACGATGCCCAGCGCGCTCAGCTTGCGCCAGTGCCCCTGCGAATCGTGGCGGATCTGCACCACACGGGCGCTGGCGCCCTGCTTTAAGGCGTTCAGCGAAATCACCGTTTCGTCTCCTGCTTGCGCTTTGCCATCTCGACCAGCCATTTGAGCCACCCCGGCTGTTGCGGTTGCTCGTAGCCGCAATGGGGGCATTTCACCATGCGGCATCCCCCAAACGCCGCACACCCCTGACACGCCTTCTCGATGCCCTCGTCGGTCATTTCGCGACCACACATGCCGCAGGTCATCCCAGATTCACCCCCAGCACACGCAGGGTAAGGCTCACAAGGTAGCCTACCAGCACCGCCACGCTCAGCGCAATCCCGAACATCGCCAGCGCCGTCTTCCAGCCGCGCTCTTTGAGGGTCACCAGAAACTGCGCCACACAGGGCACAAACAGGGTCAACACCACAGCAGTTATCAGCACCTGATTGCCCGTGAGCAAGCCTTGTTGTTGCAGGTCGTACAAGCCTGCCGCGCCGTAGTCGCGACGGAAGAAGCCAAACAGAAACGCCACGCTCGCCTGCTCTGGTAAGCCCAGCAACGCCGTGAGGGGCGCAATCGCCCGCAGAGCCAGCTCAAAAAGCCCTGTCAGCTGCCCAATCCAGATTAACACGCTCGCCAGCAGGAAGAGGGGCAGCACCTCCATAAAGTACCAATGGAGCCGTGCCAGAGTCTTGAGTAACACATTACTTAGACTCGGCAGGCGCATAGGGGGCAGCTCCATGTAAAACGGCATCGGCGTGCCCGGCAACACCTGCGCCGCAATCCAGCCCGCCGCCAGAAACACAACGACCAGCACCCCTGCCCACATCAGAAGCCCATAGGGGTACTGCGCCAGCAACGCCATCACCACGCCCAGCTGCGCCGAGCAGGGGATGGTCAGCGTCAGCAACAAGGTGGTCAAAATCCGCTCGCGCGGCGTCTCCAGCACGCGGGTTACGACTGTCGCCATCGTGTCACACCCGAACCCCAACACTATCGGAATCACCGCACGCCCGTTCAACCCAAGCGCCTTGAAGGCACGGTCTATCAGCATCGCGAGGCGAGGCAGGTAGCCCGTGTCCTCCATCATCGCGAACACCAGAAAGAAGAAGGTCACTATCGGCAAAATGAGCGCAATCGCGTAGGTCATCCCCAGCGTCCACACGCCGTACTCGCCCACCAGCAACTCCTGCATCGGCTGCCACGGCACGACACTGCGCACGAACGACTCCACAGCAGGGTTGATAATCCCCCCAAACAGGCCTTCCTCAATCCAGCCGACGACCGTGCCCGCACCGAACACCCCCACGAACTGATAAAGCCCCAAATAGAGCACCAGCGCCAGAATGGGGAACCCCGTCCATGGGTTCATGCAGAGCCAGCCGACCCACTCGGCGAGCGTGCTGGGGCGTGTGGGTTTGCTGACCTGGATCACCTGCTGGCTAATCTGCTGACTCCGTTGCTGGCGTTGCTGTTCGATGGCCCAGTCCAGCGGTTGCTCCAGCTGGCTCTGAGCGGACTGCACAATCGCGCGGATGTTCTGGAGAACGGAGGGCGGCTCCTGTTGCTGAACGAGCTCCCAGATTTCGGCGTCTTCCTGCAACAGCAGGAGCGCGAGGGTACGCTTGCCGAGCGCATAGTCGCCCCGCAACTGCGAAGCAATCTGCCCAACAGCATCTTCAATCGCGGGCGGATAGGTAAGTGGGGGCGGAGAGACGCTCATGAATCAGCTCCTTCAGCGCCTCGATGCCCTCGCCCGACACACTGACCGTCGGAACCACAGGGATGCCCAGATGTTGGGCAAGGCGCTCTGTGTCAATCTGAAGCCCCGCCCGCTCCAGCTCGTCCATCATGTTCAGCACCAGCACCACTTCGAACCCCGCCTCCACCAGCTGCAGGGTCAACGGGAGCGAGCGAGAGAGGTTTTTGGCGTCCACCACATGAAGCACCAGATCAGGCGGCTCACAAAACAGCATCCGTCGGGCAACCCGCTCTTCTTCGGTGATGGGCATCAGCGAATACAGCCCCGGCGCGTCCACCACCGTGTAGCGATGCCCCCTGTGGCGCATCGTGCCGCGCTCTATCTCCACCGTCGTGCCCGGATAGTTGGATACCGTAACATAGCGTCCTGTCAGGCGGTGGAACAGCACGCTTTTACCCACATTCGGGTTGCCGACAATCAGCACAGTGGGAGTTTGCATTCCCTGCCTGCGCGTCGTTCGGGACATCGTTTGGGTCTCCATTTTCCAATAATATACCCTTTAGCGTGGCTAAATTTCAAGTCCCCTCCTCCGACACAGAAACAGGGGAACGCCCCACCCTTTGGCGCACTCCCACCAGCACCAGCCACACCGCAAGCCCCAGAATGCCGACTGTGAACCCGAACAGCAGCCAGTTGCCCTGATTCCAGAAGTCGCGCAGGCTCAGGGTGAGCGCGGTCAGCGTGGCGGTGAGCATGAACCCCATCGGGATGGCGGTGGGGAGGGCAGGGCGTCCCAGCGAGCGCAGGTAAAGCGTTACCACCAGCAACGCCAGCCCCGCCAGCAGCTGGTTGGACGCGCCGAACAGTTGCCACAGAATCGCCCCCACCGAGCGCATCTGCCCAGTAACGGGGTCGGGCGCCTTGAGTAATGCGAAGAAACCTATCAGCCCCACTGCCAGCGCTGTGGTGAGGTAGGCGTTCTCCAGCAGGCGCAGGTTGCAAGCACGCCCCAGCTCCTGCAGGTTGTAGCGAATCAGGCGCGCGCCCGTGTCCAGCGTGGTCAGCGCGAAGCCCACAGCGACCGTCGCCACAAACACTTTCGCCACTTCGAGCGGGATGCCCACCGCGCTCACTACTGTGCCTGCGCCCTGCACGAAGTTGCTGAGCGCGCCTTTGCCCGCCGCGAGCCAGTCGGTGTAGCGCGCGCCCCATTCGGCGCCCAACCCAGCGCCTACCGCCAGCAACGCCAGCACCGCCAACACGCCTTCGGTCAGCATGCCCCCATAGCCCACGGGCAGGGCATGCGACTCCTTATCCAGCTGGCGCGAGGTCGTGCCCGACGCCACCAGCGAATGGAACCCCGAAACCGCCCCACACGCAATCGTGATGAACAGCATCGGAAACAGCGGAGGCAAGCCCGTCGCCGAGAGGTTCACCGCAGGCGCTGTCAGTTCAAATCCGCCCACCAGCACGCCTGCAAACAGCAAGCCCATCCCCAGAAAGAGCTGGAACGAGTTCAGATAGTCGCGCGGCTGGAGCAACAGCCATACTGGCAACACCGACGCAACAAAAGCGTATACGAGAAGCAGATAGGTCCAGCGGTCGGGGGTCAGCTCCCAGCCCCCGATGGCGGTAATCGGCGTGCGCACTCCCAGCCACACAAAATAGAGGCTCAGCACCACCCCTATCGCCGTCATCCAGCCCAGCGGGAGCCGATAACGGTAGAACAGAACCCCCATCGCCACCGCCAGCACCATCAGCATGACGCTGGGCAACACGGCTTCCGAGACATGCACCCCCTCCTTGCCAGGCGCGAACAGGTTGGCAACATTAATCACGAACACGCCCATCGCCAGCCCGATCGCAAAGATTCCGAACAGCAGGAACAGAACGCGCGCATGTTGACCCGCCACATCCCGTGCAAGGTCTGCCACCGTGCGCCCCCGGTTGCGAAGCGAGCTGTAAAGGCATCCCAGGTCATGCACCGCCCCCACCAGAATGGAGCCGAACACAATCCACAACAGCGCAGGAACCCAGCCCCAGATAATCGCAATCGCTGGACCCAGCAGCGGTCCCAGCCCCGCGATAGAGGCAAAATGGTGTCCAAACACCATCATGGGGGGCGCGGGCACGAAATCGCGCCCGTCGCGCTGGGTGTGTGCAGGCGTCGGACAGCGGTTATCCAGCGGAAACACCTTCGTCGCCAGATAGCGCCCATACACCCGATAGGCGACCCCAAACAATATCAGACTACCCGCCAGAATCCACAGCGAATTCATCCCATGAGAATTATTACACAGTGAGAGAGCGTTTCCTGCTTGAGGGGCGATTGCGTGGGACGACATGGAGCGGTTCTTTTGCGGCGTTCCGCCTGGAGCGTCGGCAAGCCCCCAGCGCGTATCGGAGAACACGGCGATTATTTAGCCACGCTAAATACCCTGCGCGTACCCCTAGTGGGGTATAATTATGCAGGAGGTACGCGCAAACGGGTG
>JBBIQJ010000133.1:0-7204 GCA_037442385.1 Armatimonadota bacterium | reverse complement strand
CGTGCTGGGGGTGCTGGGGCAAGCCGGGGTGGTGGACTTTCGCAATCATGGGTTGCTCAGCGAGCCACTGTGCCACACGCAGCCCGCTTGCCTGATGGCGTGGCATCCGCACGCTCAGCGTGCGAATCCCCCGAATCAGGAGCCATGCGCCGAAAGGCTCCAGCGTCGTGCCCAGCAGCTCGCGCGTCTTTTGCAGGGGCGCCAGATGCTCGCGCCTGCCCGCCGCCACACCTGCCACCAAATCGCTATGCCCTGCGAGATACTTGCTGGCGCTATGCACCACGAGGTCTATTCCCAGCGCGTGGGGGTTCTGAAACAGTGGCGTCGCCCAGCTGTTGTCGCACACGGTGAGGATTCCCTTCGGGCGCGCCCATTCAGCGACCGCCTGCAGATCCTGCAGCCGAAACACAAGGCTGGAAGGGCTTTCCAGATAGATCAGTCGCGTGTTGGGGCGGAGCGCCTCCTGAAACGATTCCAGCGTCTCGCCCGAAACGAAGGTGGTTTCCACCCCATAGCGTGGGAGCCAGTTCGCAAGCAGTTCGCGTGTGGGTGGGTAGGCGGTGTCCACGCAAATCACATGGTCGCCCGCTTGCGTGAAGGTGAGTAGCACGCAGGCGATGGCCCCCATGCCCGCGGTAAAGCAGAGGGCGCTTTCGGTCTGCTCCAGCATAGCGAGTTTGCGCTCCGCCAACTCCAGCGTGGGGTGCGACACCCGCGCGTAGTGATAGGGCGGCGATTCAGGGGTTTCATAGCGTTCGCGCAGGGTGCGTGTGTGAAAGAGGGAGGTCTGCACAATTGGCGGTGTGACCGCGCCGTAGGGAAACGGCTCCTCTTCGCCCAGATGCTGGAGCAGGGTCTCGGTGCTGTATGGCTCCATGCTCCAGAGGATACCCTATGCAGCGAGGGGCGCCGCGGTGCAGGCGCATAGGGCTTCCACGCATTCAGGATCCAGCGCGGTTCCTGCTTCGCGGCGCATAATAGCGAACACTTCGTCCAGAGGGAGCGCGGGGCGATATGGGCGCTCTGCAGACAGGGCGTCGAACACATCGGCGACAGCCAGGATGCGCATCTCTTTAGCGAGCTGGTCTGCGCCAACGCCACGCCAGTAGCCGCGCCCGTCCAGCCGCTCGTGATGTGCTCCCGCCATCTCTGCCAGAGTCTCGAACGAGCGAATCTGGCGCAAAATCTCGTAGGTGTAGCGTGGATGGTTGCGTACCTGAGCGAACTCCTCGTCAGTGAGGCGCCCAGGCTTCTCCAGAATGGTGTTGGAAACCCCCAGCTTCCCAATATCGTGCAGAAGCCCTGCGCGATACAGCAGCTGGACTCGCGGAGGCTCCCAGCCGAAGTGTTTGGCAATTTGGGTTGCATACTGCGCGACACGCCTTGAATGCTCGGCAGTAAAGCTGGACTTGGCGTCCACAATCATTGCGAAGGCTTCGCAGATGCGATCAATATCGGCGGCGCTGGCAGCCTGGGCGAACTCTGGCAGGGGCAGTTTCATCTCCGGATTGCGGAGCAACTCGGCGTGTAGTGCCCACAGGCGCGTATCGTCTTTGAACGATTGCGCCGCGCGCACCAGTTCGGGGTCAAACCAGCGCTTGTTGCGCTTCTGGAGCATCGTGTAGGTCGCTTCTACTCCGAAGGTGGCGGCGAACACCTCCATCGTTTGCGCGAGACACAGAATCCGCGCCAGCAGCGGAATCTGCTCCCCTTTGAGCTTATAGGGTGAGCCGTTTCCATCCCAGTGTTCGTCCAGATACTCTATAGCCCGTGTGGTCGCTTCCGAAAAGCCGATGTAGCGTGCAATCTGGGCGCCGCGCGTGCATCGTGCCAGTGTAACCTCGTCCATCACGCGGGGCGAGCCGCGCGTCTCCTTGAGCGCATGGAGTATCTTCTGAATGGCGCTGGCGCCCGGCATGATATGCTCCAGCGCAAACCGTATCGACTCAATCGGGTTAGACCAGTCGATGAGTTTCACATGGCGTTTGGTGAGCAAATCGTCGCCTGCGAAAACTTTATAGACGCGCACCGCGTTGCTGGAGCATCCTGCATCCTTGAGCAGAGTGGCATAGTAGAGGTCATGCCGTTCCGACTCAGAGAGCTGGAGAATTTCCGCAAGGCGCATCGTGATCAGTGTGGTGCGCACCGCATGACCGCGTGGTTGCCCTTCCGTGATATCGAGCGCATGGCTCAAGGCGCTCAGAATCTCCGCAAAAGTGATGGGGGTTTCCATCAAAAGCGATTATCGGTGAAGTGTTCGCGGTTCTGGAGCGAGCGGGTATCATAATGTCGCCCGATGATACGGATGGGGTTAGAGGAGGAGTTGTTCCTCACGGAGCCGATGCGTCCGCGGCTCGGCTCACTTTACTACATGGCTCGCCTGCTGTTGCGCAATCCCCGTCATTACTACCAATACTCCGCCACCAACTTTGCGCGTGGGAAAGATGTACGCTACGGGCTGATGAGTACGGTGGAGATTGCCACCACGCCCCACTGCCAGATAGAGAGCTTGCTGGAAGAGTTCGCCCTGCGCCGCCGCGAGCTGGGTAGCGTGGTGGACAACGCCTATATCGTGCCTGTAGGGCACCTGTTTGATACCGAAGCGCCCACCAACACGGGCGGGTTGCACCTCCATGTGGGCGTCGCGCCAGAACAGCGCATGCACGCTTACGCGAATATCGCCCACTTCCTGCCGCTGCTGATGTTGCTGACCGCGAGCAGCCCCTATGCGGGCGGGCGCTATTTCGGGCAATCTTACCGAATCGCCCATTCCTTTGCAATCGGCGCTCTGCGTGAAGACCCCACCTATCGGTTTCAGGATTTAATCATCTCGCGGCGGTTGGGCACGGTGGAGATTCGAGTGTTTGACCCTGTGTGGGACAGGGAGCGCGTGCGCTGGGTGTTGCGTGCCGTGCAGACGATTGTGGCGTTGCCCCATACCTATCCGCTGGATCGGGAACGCTATGCCGAGTGGCGCGAGCAGGCATGCCGCACAGGCTACACGCCCCCCCTGCAGGCGCTCTACCGTGAACTCCGGGAGTATATCGCCATTCCCGAACACCTGTTCCAGCAGACAGTTTCCGACCATCTGGCGGAGTGGACGACGCGCTATGGCATTCTGGCGACCTATGCCAGCCTGGATCACGCCTACCGCACAGGGGAGTGGGCGCACCGTGCGCCGCGAGAATTCTCGCCGTCGGTGTGGCGTGCGGCGGCGGGACTGGTGGGCTACTACCTGCTCAGATTGCCTTATACCGTTTACAAAGCCTGGGCGGAGTGGCATGGTTAGGGTGGGGTACAATTCGGGGCGATGGAGTGGCAGGTGCTGCTGTTGGCGATGGTGGTCGCGTTCTGGGTCGGCGCGCTCCCGTTTGGCTACTGGATAGGGCGCCTGCGCGGCGTGGATGTGCGTAAGGTAGGCAGTGGCAACATCGGCGCGACCAATGTGTTCCGCACGCTGGGCGCAAAGGCAGGGCTGACCGTGCTGTTTCTGGACGCGTTCAAGGGCTGGTTGCCGACTTTTCTGGTGATGGAGCTGTCGCAAGGCGATAGCTTCGCAGGAGTGCTGGTGGGAGTCTCAGCAATCGCAGGACACCTTTTCTCGCCGTTTCTGGGTTTCAAGGGTGGCAAAGGGATAGCGACGGGGTTGGGCGCATTACTAGCGCTCTCGCCGATGCTAATCGCAATCGTGCTGCCCGTATGGGGGGTGATATTTCTGTTGACGCGCTGGGTGTCGCTGGCGTCCATTGTGGCGGCGGCGCTGGTGCCTTTTGTGAGCGCGTATCTGGGGCTTTCGCCCTATGCGACGGCGATTCTCGGGGTTGCGGCGGCGCTTGTGGTGTGGAAGCATCGTTCGAACATTCGGCGCATCCTGAAGGGCGAGGAGCCAAAGCTCGAGTTGCGCAAGCGTCCCCCATCGCTGGAGCAAGCGTGCGTAGAGCTGGCGCGGCAGGCAGTGGAGCGCCTCGTGCTGGAAGGCACGCGGATTGAACCGAACCTCGCTCGACTGCCCCGTGAGCTGCGGATGCCCGGAAGTGTTTTCGTCGCCATCTATCAGGATGGCGAAGTGCGTGCGCTGATGGGCAGCCTGACTCCCGAAAAGCCCACCCGTGCGCATGAGATTGTGTACCAGGCGGTTCGCGCCGCGATTCTGGACACGCGCTATCCCCCGATTGAGGCGCACGAGCTGCCTACCCTGCGCTATGTGGTCTATCTGGTGGAATCGTATGAGCCGCTGGGCGAGGTGCTGCAGGTGGACCCCCAGCGGGACGGGGTGCTGGTGGAGTGGCAGGGCGAACATGTGGCGCTGGTGCCGCCCCTGCCCGATGTGCGCACGCCCGAAGAGCAGATTGCGCTGGCGTATGCGCGCGGGGGCATTCCGCGCGAGGCGTCGGCGCGAGTCTATCGCGTGCGGCTCCAGCGGCTGGGATAGGCGATGTGGGTCAAAATCTGCGGCATTACTCACCCAGAAGACGCCCATGTCGCCATCGAAGGGGGGGCTGACGCGCTCGGATTCGTTTTTGAACCCCGTAGCCCGCGCCATCTGCCACACAACTCCTCCTGGCAGCAGTGGCTCCCCCGTCTTTCAGGCGTGCAACGGGTCGCCGTGTTCGTGAACCGCGCGAACCTACCTGCCCACCTGGCGCTCTTTGACGCATTGCAATGGACTCCTCCCACCCCCGAAGCGCTGGAGGCGGAGTTGCCCGCCCTCAAAGCCTATCAGAAGCCCCTGTGGGTTGCCCTGCGCCTGCCGCCAGAGTGTCTCGTAGAAGACGCCCTGCAACAGATTGCGCGTGTTGCGCCCTTCGCGGAGCGAGTTGTGCTGGATTCGTATCACCCCGTGCAGTTCGGAGGCACAGGCACAACGCACGACTGGGCGCGCGCCCACGCGATTTGCGTCCGAAGCCCGCTGCCCGTGATTCTGGCGGGTGGCTTGAACCCTGAGAATGTGGCAGACGCTATCCGCCAGACGCGCCCCTTCGGCGTGGATGTGAGTTCTGGCGTGGAGGCTGCCCCCGGGCGCAAAGACCCCGACAAAGTGCGCGCGTTTATCCGCCATGCGAAGGAGGTCGTCTTATGAAAACGCGCGTGCCCCCCGTTCGCGAGCAGTACGGGAGCGCAGGCACAGGCATGTTCCTGACACTGATTTTTTTGAACATCCTGTGGGCGGGCGCGAACCCCGCCGCGAAGGTGATGATGGAGCATCACCGTCCCGAATGGGTGGCAGGGTTTCGCTTTATCGGAACATCCCTCATACTGGGGTTGCTGCTGAGCCTGCCCGCGTTTCGCAGGGTGTTCGCGCCGCATATCCCGACCTACCTGCCCCATGTGCTGATGATGGCGGCGGTGGGGTTCTTTGGGGTCTCAAGCGCTTACATTTGCTACTTCTGGGGCACGCAGCTCAGCACGGCGACCGAGGCGACTCTGCTGGTGTCCAGCTCGCCGATTTTTTATGCTCTGCTGGCGCGGCTGGCGCTCCGCGAACCCTTTCCCCTTCAGAAGACGCTGGGCATCCTGCTGGGGTTGTTGGGCGTGTGGGTGATTGTGAACAAGGGCTTGCTGTTGCGTGAGTTCACGGGTGCGGCGCTGGGCAATCTGCTGGTGCTGGCGGGGGTTCTCATAGAGAGCGTGAATGTGGTGGTGGGCAAGTCGCTCGCGATGCGTTATTCGGGCGTTGGCTTGCTCTGGATCGAGTCGACGGCGGCGGCGATTTCGCTGACTCTGATTGGCTTTCTGGCGGCGGGCGCTCCGAACCTGAACTGGACAACCTCCGACTTCTGGGCTTGGGGGTATCTCGCTGTGGTTTGCACGGTATTCGCCTTCTCGGTGTGGTTCTATCTGATGGAGCGCGCCCCTGTGGGCGGGATGGGCGTCTCGGTGTTCGCGCAGACGCCTGCCGCTGGGTTTATCGGCTACTTCCTTTTGAAAGAGCAGCTGCACTGGACCATCTGGATTGGCGCAGGACTGATTCTGCTGGGAATGCTGCTAACCTTGCGGGCAAAGGCGCCTGCGGCCTCTTGAGGTGGGCTATCATCTCCGGGATGGTCGCGAAGTGGAATCCTTTTGCCTTGAGCGCTTTGAGTAGCTCAGGGAGGGTGTAAGCCGTTGGACCATAGGTGTCGTGCATCAGCAAAATCGTCCCATTGTGCGTGCGATGGACGACCCAGCGCACCCAGTGTTCAGGAGAGGAGTTCGGTTTGGGGTCGCTGGCGACGGAATACATGACGAGCGGGAGCTGCCAGCGTTGAACCGCTGCCAGCACCTGCTCGTTGTAGTCACACCACGGTGGGCGATAGGCGACAAATCTGCCGCCCACCCAGCGCAGTGCGAGAGCACTGTTGTAAATCTGTTGCCAGACCTGCCGCTCGGTCAGGAGCGTCTGGCGTTGGTGGTCGTAGCTGTGGCATCCTACGGCGTGCCCCTCCGCCAGAATGCGCCACACAATTCCGGGATGCTGTTTGATTTTTTTACCGACCAGAAAGAAGGTAGCCTTAACTTGAGCCTCATGCAGGGCGTCCAGTACAATTGGGGTCGTGATGGGGTCGGGACCGTCGTCAAAGGTAAGCGCAATTGCGTGGAGCATAGGGTTACCGCGCCATAACATCCCTTCGGAACTCATCAGGTGCTCGCCCCGCAGGCGGAGACGCCAGTATTCAAACGAATAGACCCTATGCGGCGGTTCGCCTAACCAGAAGGGCAAATTCCAGAGCGCCCACAAACCCAACAGTAAAACATCCACGACGCCAATCAGTATGCCCACTGGGCACACAACACGGCGAACTCGCAAAGGCATAGCCCAGATTATACCGCCTCGTTAACGCTTGCCCACGGCTTGCGGGTGGCAGGGGGATATTCCCTGGAACGAAGGCGTATTGGGTTTTTGCAAAGCCGCCTCCATGCGCACCCTCACGCCAATATGCTCCGCCAGTCGCCCCACTGGCTCGGATTGACGAACCTGCTGCGCCCAATTGGCATCAGGAGTCCTCCGAAGTGTCCTTGAAGAAGTGCTTCTTGTAGTCTTCCACTTGCTTCCGCAGCTCTTCGGGCATGTTCTCCAGCGTGAACAGCTCGACGCCCTCCACCCGCTCAAAATCTGCCAGCCCTGTGTCTGTTTCGCGTACAACAATCTCAACGGCGCCGAAGCGCACCGTGAGCGCGTATCGCTTCTGACTTATCAGGGGCATCAGCGTGGAGCAAAGCTGTT
>JBBIQJ010000132.1:0-7394 GCA_037442385.1 Armatimonadota bacterium | reverse complement strand
AGCTTTTCTACTACACGCTGGATGAACTGCCCCACAAGGCGGTCGTACGAAACGCTCGGCGGCACGCCGTTTTAATAGCAGGAACCGACATTCGGAATGAGGTGCGCTTATGAACATCATCCGCGATGTGTTGAAGCCTATCGGCAAGGGGTTGCGAATCACGCTCCGCCACTTTCTGGAGCCGAAGGACACGGTTTTCTACCCGGAGGAGCGTAAGGAGCAGTTTCCGCGCACGCGCTGGCGCCATGTGTTGCTCCGGTATGAGAACGGGCTGGAGCGGTGCATTGGCTGCTCGCTCTGTGCCGGGGCGTGTCCCGTGCGCTGTATCTATGTGGAAGCGGCGGAGAATACCGACACGGAACGCTACTCACCGGGCGAGCGCTATGCCAAGCGCTACGAGATTAACCTCCTGCGCTGTATCTACTGTGGCTACTGTCAGGATGCTTGCCCCACGGGCGCGATTGTGCTGCGCGAAGATTACGAGTTAGCCGACTACACGCGCGACGCCTTTATTGCCACCAAAGAGATGCTGCTGGAGCCGTTGCCCGTGCGTGATGAGGTGGCGGAGGCGGCGCGTTAGGCGTTTTTGCGCAACACGCGCCCCGCACGCACACCCGTATACTGCCCGTCGCGGAGAGTCCAGCGCCCGTTAATCAAAAGGTGAACCACCCCTTCCGAAAGGCGGTGGGGGTCTTGAAAAGTGGCGTGGTCAATAATGCGTCCGAAATCGAACACCACAATATCGGCGTAAGCTCCCGGTTTCAACACACCTCGATCGGTGAGCCCCAGCCGCGCTGCAGGCAGCCCTGTCATTTTGAGGATAGCCGTCTCCAGCGGCATCAACCCCTGCTCGCGCACATAACGCCCCAGCACGCGCGGGAAAGTGCCGTAACTGCGAGGGTGGGGACGCTCCTCTTTGTGGCGGTTCGGGTCATAGCCCAAGCCGTCGGAGCCGACCATCGTAAGGGGATACTGAAGCACCGTCAACATATCCTCTTCCGAAATGTTGAACCATGCCACCCCCACATGCCCACCGCCTTCCACCAGCAAATCCAGCACAGTCTCTTCAGGGGGCTTGCCCCGCTGACGCGCGACCTCAGCGAGGGTGAGACCCTGCAGTTCGCGCTGGGGAGGGAAGGAGCCGAGTACCGCGCGTTCCCAATCAAAGGCACGTGAGCGTATCGCGTGCAGAATGCGTGCGCGCTCGTCGGGCGTCTGGAGTCGCTGGAGAATCTCGCGCGGCTCCCCCTCCAGCGCCCAGTCGGGGAGGCACACTGTCGCCAGCGAAGTCTGGTAGGCGGTGTAGGGGTACACATCCAGCATCACATCCAGCCCGCCTTTAACCGCTTCCGACACGCGCTGGAGCGTCTGATGAACCTTGCCCCAGTTCGCCTCGCCTTCCGCCTTATGATGAGACAGTTGCAGGGGAACCTCCGCTTGTTCTGCAATCTGGATGGCTTCCTCCACGCACTCCACCAGAAAGTCGCCCTCACTGCGCAGGTGCGTAGCGTAGAACCCGCCGTATTCGCCGGCGACACGCGCCAGCGCCACGATTTCGGGCAGCTCGGCGTAGGCGTTCGGCACATATTCCAGTCCCGTGGTGAAGCCAAAGGCGCCCGCCTCCATCCAGGCGCGAACTTCGTTCTGCATCTGGCGCAGTTCCGAGTCGGTGGGGGGGCGTCTGGCGAAACCCATCACCTTTTTGCGAAGCGTGCCATGCCCACAGAGCGGTACATAGTTCGTGCCCAGCCCCAGATCGTCCAGAATCTGCAGATATTCGCGCATGGAGCGCCACTTAATCTCCACGCCATAGGGCTTGAGCCAGCGCTGTTCCTGACGGAATCGCTCGGAGTCGTCGATCTGCCCTATGCACAGCCCGCAGTTGCCACCGACCTGTGTGCCGACTCCCTGATACAACACGCTCATCTGTTCGGGATGGTGATTGAGTGAGAAGTCGGCGTGGGTATGAATATCGATAAACGCAGGCGCAACGCATAGCCCTTCCACTGAAACCTCATGGGTGCCGTGCCATCCTTCCAGCTCGCCAATCGCCACGATATGCTCACCGGTGATGGCGACATCGGCGCAGGAGCCCGGATTGCCCAATCCGTCATAAACGACGCCGCCGCGCAAGAGAATATCGCAGTGCATGCCGATAAGGATACCCGTTTTACTTCACATCACCGTTTGGGGGCAGCCCGCAGAAGAGGCGGTCATAGGCGGAGAGCAGCACCTGCTCGCTCCGCTCCCAGCTGAGGCATTCCAGAAAGCGCTTGCGTCCGTATTCGCTCATCGCCTTGCGTCGTGCCTCGTCCTGGAGCAATTCCAGAATCGTGTCCCCAAACGATTCGGGGCGGTCGTCGGGCGGGGAAATCAATGCGTCCTGCGCGGACCATTTGTTCTCGATGCTTTTCGTTGCCACAATCGGCAGCCCCACCGCCATGAACTCGATAATCTTGTTCATTGTGGAGCGGGCGGTGTAGGAGTTATCGGGGTCGCTGGCGACGCCCACATCGGCAGTCGAGAGATAGCGCAGCAGCAACTCCCGCTCGCGAATGAACCCCGTGAAGGTGATATAGTCGTCCAAACCCAGTTCATGGCTCAGCTGCTTGACCTCTTCGAGGCAGTCGCCCGAGCCAATCGCGACAAAATGCACATCGGTATAGCCCCGTGTATGCACGATATGGTGCGCCGCACGCACAAAGATGTCCGTGCCGTCTTGCGGTCCCATAATGCCCAGATAGCACACCAGGTGCTTTTTGCCGTGTTTGAGGATGGGTTCGGGTTCTACAGGGTAAAACTCGGAGGCGCGCGGACCGCTACGGACAATCACAATCTTTTCGGGGCGCGCCCGACCTCGCTGAAGCGCGTTCTGGTGATACGATTCGTTCATCTCGATAATCATGTCCGCCAGTTGATAAGAGCGCCGCTCAAAAAGCACCTGCAGGTGATAGAACAGCCCACGCTTCTTAAAACGCACCTCATAGAGTTCGGGACAGAGATCGCGATGCTCGTAGACGAACTTTTTGCCGCGCAGTTTATAATACAGCCCCAGCGGCCAGAAAATATCGAGCGGGTTGCCCACATGGAACACATCGAAGCCCTGCTCTTTTTCGACGCGGCGACTGAGACGGAAAGTGTGCCACAGGCAGTAAAACGCCTCCCGAATGAAATTGCCCACACTGTGTGTTGGGGGCAGCATCGGATAGCGGTAGAGACGAATACCCTCCAGTTCGCAGTATTCGGGGTCTTCAGGGGGGCGTGGCGAAATAACCGAGACATGGTAGCCCGCCCGCTTGAGCGAGGTGGCGACCTGCCACATACGGCGATCGTGTGGCACGGGCAGATTCTCCAACACGAGCAGCACCCGCCGTACCTGCCCTTTCTCCTCTGCCTGGTGTGTCTGGCTACCTGTTAACATACCTGCTCCCGCACCTTTGCTGGGGGCACGCCCTCCAGCAGACCCATCTGCTGGCATACCTGGTAAGCATGCTGGCGAATGGAGTACCGTTCGGCAGTGCGTCGTGCTTCAGCGCCCAGGCGCTCCCGTTCGCGGTACGCTCGCTCCAGCCGCTGTGCCAGCTGAGCGGGATCGCGCTCCCGAAGGACATATCCGTTCTGGTCATCTTTGACCACGCTGGGCATGCCGCCAACGGCGGTAACCACTGCTGGAAGCCCACACGCCATCGCTTCCAGCAGCGCCGTCGGTAGCCCCTCCCAGTGAGAGGTCAGCGTGAACACATGCGCTTTGTGGTAGTAGGCTTTAATCGCCTCGCGGGGGATTAAACCCGTCATCTCCACGCTCGCGTGAATGCCATACTGCTCGATCCATGCTGTCACCTGCGCCTCCATCGGGTTGTAATCCTGCGAGCCACCGACCAGAATCAGGCGCGCCGACGGCATGCGTTTACGCAGCTCGGCAAAGCCCGCAATGAGCAGATCCAGCCCTTTAGAGGCGTCTAATCTTCCTACGAATAAAATCGTGGGCGGTTCCTCAGGACGCACGGCAGGTGGCAGATACTCTTCTGTCTCAATCCCCAGCGGGATAAAGTGGATTTTCTCGCGTTGTTCGGGAAAGCGCGACGCATAGTAGTCGTAGTCTGCGGGACTGATCACAAACACACCCTGCGCGCGCCGAATCACCCGCGCTTCGGTGCGATAAAACCACGCGCGGAACCAGCGCCAGCGGAACAGCGGATGGGAGGTCCATTTCTCGAAAAAGGCGGATTGCCCATGGGTGTTAAAGTAAAGCGGGTTTGGCAAATCCAGAAACGCCAGCCCATGCTCGGCGCGCTGGATGTAAAACACAGCGTCTGGCTCCCAATAGCAGGCACGGTGGGTTTTGAGCGCACGCACGAAACGATAGTTCAACGGGATGCGCGAGCGTTGCTGGCGTGCTTCATCCACATATAAAATTGGTAGGAAGGGGCGTTCCCCATCCCTAAGGCGCACGGTCGTCCACTCACCCAGGGGGGTGGCGGGATTCAGGGTCAGCCCCACGATGCGCAGTTCTACAGGGGCGTAGCGTGCAAAGTTTTTCACATATTCCAGCACGCCCCCCATCGGGTAGCCCTGAAAATCCCCGCTATAAACCAGAGTGAGTCGCGCCATTCAGAACCTCCTCTATTTAACCTTCTCGGCGGAGCCTGGCGTTGCAAGCGTGTGTCCCAGCAGGCGGTCGTAGAACTCCACCAGTTTTTGCTTGCTATGTTCCCAGCTAAGGCACTCCAGAAAACGCTTTCGCCCGAATTCGCCCATGCGCTGGCGTCGTTCAGGGTCGTTCAGCAGCTCGAGAATCGCCTGCGCAAACGCACGCTCGTCGTTGTTGGCAACGTACACCGCCGCCTCCTGTGCCGAGTAGCGAGACTCTTTCAGGTCAAACGAAACAATCGGCAGCCCCACTGCTATATACTCAATCACCTTATTCATAGTAGAGACATCGTTGAGGGGATTGAGCGGGTCGGGCGCGAGTGCGATATCGGCGGTGCTGAAGTAGCGCAACAGCTCATCGTCGGGGATGCGCCCTGTGAACTTCACATGGTCGGTAAGCTTCAGCGCCTCACTCATTCTCACCAGGTCGGGATACATGTCGCCGCCGCCAATCAACACGAACAGAGTGTCGTGGTGTCCGAAGGTGTAGACGACATGGTGAATCGCACGCAGAAGGTAGTCCACCCCGTCCTGCGCGCCCATCACGCCCAGGTAAACCCCCATATATTTGTGTCCGCATTTGAGGGAGGGGTCTGGCTCCACGCGCTGGAAGCGGCTGGCGAGCGGACCGCTACGCACGACAGTAATCTTTTCGGGCGGAATTCCGCCACGCTCCATCGCCACACGCCGATACGACTCGTTAGGGGCAATCACGCCGTCTGCGGTACGATAGGTCTGCTTCTCCAGCCACAGAAGCCCCCGATGCAAAAGCCCACGCCGCCCAAAGCGCGACTCGTACAATTCGGGGCAAAGGTCGTGCTGGTCAAATACGAATTTCACCCCTTTCCGCTTGTACCATCGTCCGATTGTCCAGAAGGTATCAGGCGGATTGCAGGTATGAATCACATCGATGCCGCGTTCTTTCCAGACACGGCGCGTCAAACGCCATGTCTGCAGCCAGCAGTAGATGAACTCATAGAAGAAGCTCACCACGCTTTTGGTGGGCGGAGGCATCGGGTAGCGATAGAGGTGAACCCCTTCCAGCTCCATATACTCTGACTCCTCGTCTGGGCGGGGCGAAATTACCGAAACCTCGTAGCCTGCCTCCGTTAGCGCCAGCGATTCCAGCCATACCCGCCGATCCATCGGCACAGGCAGGTTCTCCACCAGAATTAGAATTCTCCCTTTGCATTTACCAGTAGAGTCCAATATACTCACCTCGTATTTTATCCGGATGGAACACACGGGCTAAGTCCACCACAACCTGCCCTTCGCGCACCTTTGCAGGAAGGCTTTCCCGCAGGTCAGGGGAGAGATGCCCGATAATCAGCAACTCCGCGTGCTGGACCACTTCGTCCGGATTGTCGCGCAGAATTTCACGGATATGGGGAATTTCACGCTCAATATAGGCTTTATTGGAGCCGTGGAGCGCGGCGTAGCACACATTCGGGTCGTGAATCAGCAGCTTGTAGCCCTTGCCAATGAGCTGTTCCGCCAGTTCCACCAGCGGGCTTTCGCGCAGATCGTCGGTACCGGGCTTGAACGAAAGCCCAAACAGCCCGATTCGGCGTTTGCGCTGGCGCACCACCAGCTTGACTGCCTGCTCAATCTGCAATCGGTTGCTGGGCAACACGCTTTCCAGCATTGGCAGGGTGACATCGTTGGAGCGGGCGCGGTAGGTAAGCGCTCGCAAATCTTTCGGCAAGCACGAACCGCCAAAGGCGAAGCCAGGGGTCAGGTAGCGTGCTGAAATATTCAGCTTGGTGTCTGCACAGAAGATGCGCATCACCTCGTGGCTGTCCACACCTTCTGCCTTGCACAGCATGCCAATCTCGTTCGCAAAGGTGATTTTGACCGCATGGAAGGCGTTGCAAGCATACTTAATCATTTCTGCCGTGCGGATATTGGTCAGAAAGAGCTGTGCTTTGACGCCCTCATAGAGCTGAGCGATGGTCTCGGCGTCTTGGGGGCGCTGAGCGCCCACAATCGTGAAGGGAGGATCATAAAAGTCGGCAATCGCAGTGCCCTCGCGCAGAAACTCTGGATTGACCCCTAAACCGAAACCTTCATTCACGCGCTTGCCCGATGCCTCTTCCAGAATCGGCAGCACAATCTCTTCGGTGGTGCCAGGAAGGACGGTGCTGCGTACCACCACAATATGATAACCGTCTTTTACGCGGAGTGCCTGTCCGATTTGCTCCGCCACACGCTCCAGATAGGTTGTCGTCAGGTCGCCGTTTTCCTTGCTGGGCGTGCCGACACAGATGAGGGAAACGTCCGACTCGTGGATGGCTGCCTCGGTCGAGTCGGTAACTTGCAGGTGTCCGAAACGAATCCCCTCTTGCAAAAATGGCTCCAGATTGGCTTCGACGATAGGAGCGCGCCCCTCCTGAATTAGCCTTAGCTTGTAGGGGTCCACATCCACCCCAATCACGGAGTGCCCCTCTTTCGCGAAGCATGCAGAGGTCACAACGCCCACATAGCCCAGCCCGAAAACGCTTACTCTCATCAGCCTGTCCCTCTAAAGGGGTTGTTCCACATCTCGGTGTATATTATAGCCCATTTTCATTCCCGATAGGATATTAGCCCCATCGCCCGACACGACGATGCAAAACGATTCGGTTGCGCTGACGCGCCGTGCGCCATCGCCATGCCAGTATCCCCAGCGCTCCCAGTGGCGTCAGAACCGCCCACACGGAGGCATAAGTCGTGGGGCGAACCTCCACTGCGCTGAGCGTTTTGAG
>JBBIQJ010000131.1:0-7485 GCA_037442385.1 Armatimonadota bacterium | reverse complement strand
AAAGGCGCGAGCATTACCGCTGGCGTTGTGCGCCCAGCCGACGACCACCGAGCCGTCCGCCGAAACGCCAAACGCGGCGCTCTGACCCCCGCCGAGCGTGCCGAGGTTTTGCATCCCCGTTGACAGCGTCCAACGAAAGGCGCGCGGCACAGTGCTGAGGCTGGGACGCGCCCACCCAACAATCACTGAGCCGTCTGAGGAAACATCCCAAGCGGCGCTCGCATTCCCACCGAGCGTGCCAAGCCAGATGAGACTCTGCGACCAACTCGCGGTTGCTACGACCGACAACACCATCGCGCTCACGAGCGCATAGACCCGATTCGAAAATGTCCGCTGCATCGATTGACCCCCTTCAGTTGAGTACTCCCAGCCCAGCACCCGTAAGCGCGTAGGCTTCTTTCATGACAGCAATTTTTGTGCCAAACAAGAAGGTGCAAAGCAAGCCCCACTGTACTTACGGGTGGGTAGCGCCCCAGCGCTCGCGTAGGTGTTCACGGTAGCGCAGGAGAGAGTTACCCACGAGGGGCAGGAAGGCAGTCGTAGCGGCGCAGCAGGGCATTTGGTTGAGGGGGTGGAACCTTCGCAGGTTCGGAAGCGGTTTCCCCCAGCAACTCCCTGCGCACCTCCTCAAAAGTCAGCACCTTGCCCTTGAGCCGTTGCGCCTCCTGCTCCGCCTCTTCGCGCGATGGCACAGCCAGCACGCGACTGCCCATCGGAGTCTGCAGGTCGTCCGCGCGCACATAAAACGCCTGCGTGCCGTCCAGCCACTCTTCGGGCTTGTGATAGTTCGGCACGAAGTAGCGTTTCGGCGCGCGCTTCTCGCGCGCCACATCCAGAAACATGCAGTTGAAATCATCGTACTTGCGAAACTCGGCGTCGGACGTCTCGATGGCGCACCCGAACTGCGGCTCGTTGATAATCATCCGACAGTTGGCGCAGGCGTCCTCGCCGTACCGAATGCGGGGTAGGCTCTCCGCCGAGCCACACCCTGAAAATGCCAGCGCGCCCAGCCAGCTCCACAGAATCCAGCCGGAAACCCTCATTCGTGCGCACCTCGCTCTGTGAACCATGTCCATGCAATCAGCAACGGCGTCGCCAGCCATGCCAGCAACGCGCCCACGCCGACCCACAGTACGCCGTCGCCGAACCGATCGCGAGCATACAGCCCCGCCGAACCCAGCACCTCCAGGTTGCCCTCCATCAACTGAATAACGGCAATCTTGAATACCTGCAGGGGGTTCAAAAAGGTCAGCCACAGCAGGGTTTGCGCTTTGAGCTGCAGGGCAATCGCCGTGCCGATGATACCCAGATCGCTGATAAACACCAGCCCCAACCACATCAGCAACGCAATCCCCACTGCTGTCGCCCCGCGTTTCACCAGTGTAGAGACCACCATCCCCAGCGCCAGACAGACCCACCCCAGCAGCAGAGTCAGCCCCATCTGACCCGCGAACTGTCCCACTGGCATGTCCGCGCCGCTCATAAACAGCAACAGACCGCTGCTGCCGAACCCTATCAGCACCGCCGAACCCAGCAGCGCCATCCCGCCCAGAAACTTGCCCCAGATTAAATCTGTCGGGCTAATCGGATGGCTCAGCAGGGTATAGAGGGTCTGCTGGTCGCGCTCCGAGGCGACGCTCATCGCGCCCAGGATCAGCCCAATCAGGGGCACAATCAGTAGCGAGAGGTTCAGCAGGCTGGCGAAGGTACGACCAAAGCCTGCAGCCCCGCCGCTTTCACCCGTGCCTGTCAACCCGAAGGCGGTCAGCATCACCGAGAGCGCGGTGAAAATTCCCGCCAGCAACAGAAACCACCGATTGCGCCGCGAGTCCCGAACCTCCTTGACCGCCAGCAAGCGCACCTTCTCCCACAACGACGGTAGCGCCAACGCGGTCTTCATGGGGGGAACTTCGGCGGCAGAAGACTCGCCTGCAAAGCGCACCGTTTCGGGAATCTGCGACCAGTCGGGCGACTCCACTGGCGCACGCCATTCGTAGTCCAGCACCTCGATGCCCGAATCGAGCAACAATTTCAGGGGTTCCACGCGCTTCGCAGGCAGGTGATGAACCACCACCATGCCGTCAAATGCTTCCACCCTGTAGCCCGCTTCCCGCAACAGTTGCTGAGCGCGTTCTGACTCGCTGGGCGGTACCAGCAGGCGTAGACTCCCGCGCTGGAGCCAGAGGTGGGCAAAGTCGCGCCCTGTCAGGTCGGCGACTTTTTTGCCATATTCCAGCACAATCACGCGGTCTGCCAGCGCGCGCACCTCCGCAAACTGGTGGGTGCAGAACACCAGCGTCTTGCCCTCTGTCTTAAGACGCCGCAACAGCTCCAGCCACTCGGCGCGCGCCGCCGTGTCCAGATGTGCCGTCGGCTCGTCCAGCAGCAGGATAGGCGGGTCCGATAAAAGCGCGAGCGCCAGTGCCAGCTTCTGTTTGAGACCGCCCGAGAGCGCATGGACTGGCTTCTCAGCGTGCGGCTCCAGTTCCCACTCGCGCAGAAGGCTTTCCACCCGCTCCGCCGAGACACCTCGCAGGCGTGCATAAAAATGCATCGTTTCCAGCACACTCTGGTCAGGATGCAGCTGAATCAATTGCGGCACATAGCCCACCTGCTGGCGCACGGCAAGACTCTCCCGATCCGCCGCATAACCCAGCACTCGCGCTTCGCCTTCAAACCGCAACAGCCCCAGCAGGCAGCGCAGAATGGTGGTCTTGCCCGCGCCGTTCACGCCCCACAACGCCACCGTCTCGCCTTCCCGCACCACAAAAGAGACGGAATCAACAGCTCGCACTTTGCCGAACCGCCGTGTCAGATTAGAAACCTTAATCACCGCACGCGCCGATTGCATTGCCATCGCTCGTTTCCCAATCCGTTCTTTCTGTTTGCGCGACGCTCTCACGCGAGGACGCGCCACGCCCAGCACGCCCAGCGCTAATGTAAGGCTCACAAAAAGCATCCATCCCTGTCTGGAAGCGACCCGCTTGCTGATGTGAGGCAAGGGCAGGGGACGCATGCGCGGCGCCTCGTCCCGCACCAGCGGGCGCGGCGCAAACAACGGAAACACACGCGCCCCAAAATCCAACGCCTGCGCCGACGGGCTGTAGGTCAGCGATCGCAACGCCGCGTTCTGAGACGCCAACAGATCAAACACCTTCACTGCCTGATACGCCACATCCCCCACACCGTCGCTGTCGGCGTCATAGCCGCTATAGTCGCTCCAGTAATTGCCCCTCCATGATACCCCGCTCACCGAATCGGGGCGCTCCAGAGAAACCTGCTCCCAGTTCTCAATCAGCGCGTTCTCCTCAAAACGGTTCGTCTTGACTGCCAGATGCAGATACACGCCCACATCGTTGCGAACCAGCCAGTTGCCTCGATATACCCCCTCGCCGCTGTCCACAAAAATCCCCATGCGGTTGTCCGCAATCAGGTTCTGCTCCACCTGGAGCCTGTAGCCGTCCTTGATGCCCAGCCCCATCCCGCTGGGACCGCGGTTAGCGCGAATTTGATTTTTCGCCACGCGCACATCCTCGCTATACATAATGTAGACACCCACCGAATTGTTTTCCAGAATGTTGTCTTCTACCACGCTATGACTACAATACATAAAATGCACCCCATAGCGCGACTGGCGCACCACATTACCCCGAACCTGCACCCCTTCCGAATACCAGAAAACGAGGTCGCGTCCCCCCACAACGATGTTCTGCTCCACAACGGCGCGATGGCTGTACCAGATTCGAATCTGATCGCCGCGACGGGCAACCGGCAGCTCATGGGAAAATATCGTATTGCGCCGCACTATAGTACGATCTGCTTTATCCAGATGCACGCCGAACAAGACCTTCTCGAGGCGGTTATCTTCCACGATACAGTCGGGCGCCTCCACGCGGATGCCGCTATCCTGGTTATTCAACACGGTGCCGCTGTTTCGAATTACAAAGCCCCTCACCACGCAGTGAGGGGATTTCAGCGTGAGAACGCTGCCCACGCCCCCGCCATCCAAGACGGGGGCGTGTTCGCCGAGGAGGTACAGCGGCTTCTCCACCACCCAGCGTCCGTGATGGATTCCGCCTACGACACGGATCGTATCGCCTGCTTGCGCCTGCTGAATAGCGTCGCTCAAATTCAGGGTTCCCCCTGCGGAGACCACCCATTCGCGCGCTTGCAGGGGCGCCATGCTGACAATCAGTAGCCCCAGAGCGGCAATCCCCGCCGCGGCACGGTTGGGTGCTGAGATCTGACGATTCGCCAGCGCGCGCTCGCACCGAACCCGACGCATGGTCGCCCACACTGCCAGCATACTGGCCACCATCACCAGACCATACCCTACCCACGGCCAGGAGACCACGCCGAACTGGGCAACCTTGCCAGGTCCCAGAACAGGCGGCACAAACGGCTTTACCGTTGCGCTGAGAGGCGCCTTCGGGTCCAGATTCAGACCGAACTCCCGTAACCAGTAGTACAGGTCCGCAGGGAACACCACCAGCACTGCCAGCACGGGCAGAATCAGCAACACCTGAAGCCAGCGGCGACGCACAAAGATAGACGCCAGCAATGCCAGCGCAATCAGACTCAAGCCGGGTATTGAAATCTTCCGCTCGAACGGCGCGGCTTCGTCAAGTGGGCGCATGCCGATATAGTGGTTCAGTCCATCCACTTCACGCACATCGCCCCGCGCGCCTGTTACATGGATGTAAACATACAGTCCTTCAGGATACTGCGGCGCGACAATCTCAATCCGCCAGTAGGGGAGAAAAATCGATGCCACTACCAGCAGCGACGCCATCAACAACATCACTTTATTCAAGCCCTCGCCGGGGCAAACAGAACTCTGTGTTTGGGTCATCTTCATCACCTCCAGAGAAAAAAAATGGGGCGGGGGCGTCCTGCCCCCAGCCCCGATGAGAGGTCTCACGGCTCCACCAACAGGTACCCCATCATCTCCAGGTGGAGGGCGGAGCAGAACTCGGTGCAGTAGAAGGGATAGACCCCCTCCTTATCCGCCACGAACCGAACCGTGACGGTTTCACCGGGTTCCAGACTCGCGCCGATTCCATAGCCGGGGATGGCGAAGCCGTGAGTGGCGTCGCGCGTGCGCTCCGTGTTGGTAAGATGCCACACCACTTTCTGCCCCTTCTTCACCTTCACATGCTCAGGGGTGAAGTGGCTACGCACAACGGTCGAGTAAACATACACAGTGTCGCCTTTGACCTCAATGCGCGGCTTGTCCAGACCGGGTTCGGTCGCCTTCGCCTGAGTGTGCGGATCCCAACCCACATCGGGGTAAGTCTCCCACGACTTCAGGCGGTCCGCGCGAATAATCTGGGCGTAGTGCGGCTCGCCCAGACCCAGCGGCATATCCGCCAGCAAACGCATCGTTTCGCCCGTGCCGCTGATCTCAATCAGCTGCAGGTTCTGCGGTAGCAGCGGACCCGTGGTCAGGAAGCGGTCGACCGACCACTTGTTCAGCGCTACCAGATACTTGCCAGCGGGGTTCACCGTGTCACCCTCTGCCGCCGCCAGGTGCCCAATGTTATAGTGGGTCTGAATCTTGCCCACCAGCTTCCACGGCTCTTCGGGCGCCTTGTATTTACAGCCGCCCAGAGTCCAGCGCGCGACTGCCGTGTCCAAAAAGAGGCTCGTGTAGGCATAGCCCTTGTCGTCAAACTGGGTGTGCAGCGGTCCCAGACCCACCTCCACCTGAGCCTCCTTCGTCGCGTCGAAGCGCAACACGGGCACACCATACGGGTCGGTCTTCTCGTAATCCTTGTTCTGGATGGCTTGCTTAATCTTCTCGATGTTGTAGATCGTTACATGCGGGTCCAGTTTCCCACCGACCACAATATGCTTACCGCACGGGCACACATCGACGCCATGCGGGCTTTTCGGCTCTGGCGTAAAGAACAGCACGCCGCCTGCCACCGCCTCTTTGAGCGGAATGACACGGAAGCCGTTGATCCGCACGAACTTACCTGCTTTCACCAGCTGCTCTGCCTGCTTCCAGTTAATGATGTGCAGGTAGTCCATATCGTTCTGGGACACCCCAGCCTCAAACGGCGGATTGCCTTTCTCCACACCGCCGGTTGCCATCTCGGTGTTGAACGAGTTCACAAACACCCAGCCGTCGCTCGCCGCCTTGCCACAGTCCGCAAGGTCCTGCCAGTAGGGCGGCACCTCGATCGCAAACGACTCATCCAATACAATCCGACCACGCTTGCGGTCAAACTTGTAGAAGGTAATCAGACCGCGATACTCTTCCTTGTAGCGCCCGAGGGGAGCGTATCGGTGCCCAAGCGGAACGCCATACTGGGAGACCTCCACCACATACTCCGTGTTGGGGGTTACGAACGCCGCGCCATGGTTATTGTTGAACACCGAGTTGCGCACAATCTGCTTGGTCTCCCAGTCCTTCAGATCAATCACAGCCACACGCCCGTTCAGCTTGTCGCCAATAAACAGGAACTCGCCGTCATATTCCCCGTTGGTTTCGCTCAGGGCAGGGTGGTGCGTATCGGCAGGCGGATAGGGGCCGCGTCCGTATACCTCATGAATCGCGGTGTTCTCCACACCAAACCCGTAGCCGCTCCAGGAATCTGGCACAAACACAGGGATAACTTTCAGGATGCGCATCGACGGAATGCCGATTGCAATCACCTGCCCACTGTGTCCGCCCGAAGCGAACATGACAAATTCATCGTGCTTCCCGCCTGGCACATAAGTAGCCAGAGCGCCATAGATATCATCAGGAGTCAGCCCACGCTCCCGCGCCACTGAGAGCGCATCGGCGGGCAAACCGGAGGGCAAACTGGGCGAACGGCTACCGCGTACCCAAAACGCAATCGCCACAACCAGGAGCAAAATCACTCCTGCAATCAGGTACCGTGTTGTAGAGCCTCTCATAGCATCTCCTCCTGTCTTGCACTGCTCATTAGACCTAACAAGTCTAATGACTGTAGTAATTATACCCGATTGATGACAAAAAAGTCAAGGAGGAGAGGGGTGTTCGAGAAATTGCCTCTCACGCCTGACGGCTGAAGCTGCTCTGTCGCAAAGAACGAGGGATACGCTGAACAGGACGCGGGGACCGCGCCCCACGCGGCGAAATGAATCGTGCCACGAGGGGGAATGCGCATCCTTGCGACAGAGTAGCCAAAGCCGTTCCTACGATACAAAGCCGACCTGCGTCGGCTCTTTGAGTCAGCGCAGGCTGGCATGGTATATCAGGAATGGGTTCACCCGTGGGGTTTCAAGTAGCCTCTCACTCGTGAGGTCAAAACACTTCCCGTGGCAGGAGCCCGCACCGCAAAAGCATACCTAAACTTTATGCACTTCCATGACCTGAGGGCAGTTTTGCGTGAGCGATTCGGTTTTGATACCTTCCGAGACGGACAGGAAGAGGCAATTCTCGCCGCGCTGGAGGGCAAGCGCGTTTTGCTGATCCAGCCTACAGGCTGGGGCAAAAGTCTTGTATATCAGATG
>JBBIQJ010000130.1:0-7516 GCA_037442385.1 Armatimonadota bacterium | reverse complement strand
GCGCGGGGTTGTTGCCTGCGGTCAGGACCTCATTCCACGGGTGGTACACCCGAAAGTCGCGATGGTCTTTGCGCACGGCTTCCACGCGCCAGTCAAACTCGTAGTTGCCGCGCCCGTTCAGCAGTTCCACGACCTCGATGCCGTCCAGACTGACACGCACAGCGGCTAACCCGCGCGATTCGGTGGAGCGTGGGGTCAGCTGTACCGTCATGCCCGCTTCGTCGACGAGTTTGCGGAAATGGTCGGGCAGTTCGATGCGGGCGCGCCCGTTGATCAGTCGTGCCGTGCCGCGCACATACATCGCGAGCTCGGGACCTTCGATACAGCCGTACCAGATATCGCGCGTGGGGTCTTCGGGATCAGGTTCGCGGAAGCTTTTTCGGGTCGTGACGAGTGCCCCGTCGCCGTTGCTGTCGACATAGATCGCTGCCTTCAAGGTACCGTTCCTGTTAAAAACCGCTGCGGAACCGTGATCTGGATAGCCAGCTATCCATGCAATGCGTGCGTTGAGGTTGCCATTTGCCCCTATGGTTTTGATGACTCCGACATACGACCCGTCTCCTGCATCATCGACCCGTGCTTCCACGCGCCTCCAGTTCGGGTCTGTGCCGCCTCCGAGCGTAAAGGTGTTGCCCCCGACATGCAGGTTGCCGTAAACACGCAGCGTACCCGAAACAGTCAGGTTATCCCATACGCCCAACACACCATTGCCTGGGATCTCCAGCGTGGCGGCGTTCGCCTGCCCCAGTCCCAGCAGGTTGCCAGGCAGCACCTGGAGCGTGGTGTTGTTGTTCGTGAAGAAGGCGTTGTTGTTCACATGCAGGACGCCTGGTATGCTCACATCACCATTCGGAGCAATATACACATCAGGACCGCCCATCGCGTCGCCATACAGACGCAGGTCATTGAAACCCACCAGCTGATCCGGTCCGAAGATACTGCAGTCGTTGGCGAGACGCATATCGCCATGGCCCTGAATGGTGAGGATTTCGTTGCCATTCGGCGCGTCCAGAAACGAGAAGCGGTTGGTCGGGTTGTGCAGGTGTAGCCGAAACTGCGCAGGTCCCACGCCAAAGCCCATCACGCCTGATGCCCCACCGTCCCAGATGGCAAGCTTCGTGTTGGCGTCGTCGCCCCCCAGCGACAGTCGCACCGATGGGCTGGTTGTGCCGATCCCCACATTGCCCGCGGTGTAGAAGATGTTGCTCCCCAAAGTCTGCCATTGACGCTGGGCGGAGAAGGCGGTTCCCGCATAACTGGCATACGGAGCAGGGTTGATTTTCACACGGGGCAAAGCCAGTGGAGCCGATGCTGATTTCCAGATAGCGGTCGGCGCCGTCCCATACATTCCCGAAGTCCAGTTGCACAGTAAATAGCCCGTTCTGCACATTCACCGTCTGGGTAATCGTGCTGCCCACCTGCGTTCCCCCTGTAAGCGCGGTGAAGAGTTTGAAACTCATACTGAGCGTACCGTTTACGGGCTGTCCGTTCTGTTTGAGGAAGCCCTGATAGGTGAACGGTTGCGCGACGACATGACTGACGCACAAAAGCGCCAGCGTGAGAAAAAGCCCAAGCCAGAGCGCGGGTTTCATCGGTCTGACCTCCATGCGTCTACTATACACCGAAACGGCGTGAATGCACGAAATTTGCGCGAAAATACAACACCTGGGGGCGTGCGGAAGCCACGTTTCCGCACGCGTATCGCCGGAGGTTAGCGGCTGAGCGGCGAACGCTTCCGTGCGTGCTGGTAGTGCGCCAGGAATTCGCGGAAGAGCGCCTCGTACAGGCGGGCTTCTTCGGGGATGGGTTTGAAAATCTCCTGACGAGGAATCTGTTCCGCGACGGTCTCCCAGCGGTTCCAGCCGAGCGCGACGCTGGCAAGCATCGCCACGCCCCGCACCGTGGCAAACTGGGGCTGCGCCATCTGCCACACCTGGCGGTTTAGCACGGAGGCGATAATCTGGCACCAGAGCGCGGAGTGCGCCCCGCCCCCGATCAGGCGTATCGGCTCTAACCGGCGCCCTGCCAGCCGCTCCACATAGCGCAGGAGCCACTTCGCGTTCAGCGCCACGCCTTCCAGCACCGCCCGCACGAAATGCCCCCGATGATGCGAGAGCGACACGCTGTGAAAGCCGCCCCGCACATGGGGGTTTTCCACAGGCGTGCGCTCACCGAACAGCCATGGCGTGAACATCAGCCCCTCGCTGCCTGCGGGGATTGCGCTCGCCCACGAGTCCATCTGAGAGTAGGCGTCGGCAGAAGCGCCATCGTGGAAAAAGAGTCGGTCGCGCAGGAAATCCAGACATGCGCCCGCCGTCTCCTGTTCGTCAGCGATAAAGTAGCGCTCGGGGATGCCCGCAGGCAGGGTCGCGAGGTTGTGAAAGATGTCCGTGCGCTTGAAGGGCACATGGCAGCTGATCCAGGCAGAAGTGCTGAGCGCCATGTGCGCCTCGAAATCGCGCACGCTCCCGGAGCCAATCGCGGAGGCGTGCAGGTCGGGTGTGCCCGCCACGACAGGAATCCCCTCAGGCAGCCCCCACTCCCGTGCAACGGCAGGCGCCAGACCCCCCAGCACGGTCGAGAAGGGTAGGGTGATAGTCCACGCGCGCGAGATTGCGGTTGTCGGTGAGCCAGTGGAGCGTGATGGCTTCGTAAGTGCTGGCGAGGCGTCCCGTGAGGCGCAAGTTCAGATAGTCTTTCGGTTCCAGAAAGCATGCGGCGGCGCGGAAGGTCTCTGGCTCGGCGTGTTTGAGGTAGAGAATGTGGGCAATTGGGTCTTTGCCTGATTTGCCGGGCGCGCCCCCTGTGAGTCGCAGCCATGTCCACAGCTTGCCGAGTTGATAGCCCGCAAAGCAGGGGAGGCCGCCAATCAGTTCGCGCACATAGGGTGCGCCGCGTGTGTCCAGCCAGATAATCGCAGGGCGCAACGGGTTGCCCCCTACGTCTACCGCCACCGTTCCCGACCACTGGGCCGTGCAGGCAATTGCGCCAATCTGCTCTGGGGGGATGGGATGCTCCCGCCACAGCTGATGAATGGCGCGCGTGAGTATGTCAAACCAAGCGTGGGGGTCCTGTTCCGCGCCACCGTTGGGCAGGAGCGAAACCGTGTGCGGCTCCGCCATCCACGCCGCCAGCGTGCTATCGGCGGCGACCAGCGCTGCCTTGACCGCCGATGTGCCCAGATCAATCGCCAGCACCCACTTCTTAGGCATGCTGATAGAGTGTACCTTCGGCTATCGGGCAGAAGGTATCCTTTTGTGTGGGATGAGTCTGGCTGGAAACACCGACACCATCGCGAGCATCGCCACACCGCCTGGCGAAGGGGGGATTGGGATTGTGCGCGTCAGCGGAGGGGAGGCGTTCTCGATAGCCGAGCGTATCTTCCGCGCCCGGAGCGCGCCGCCTTTTGAGAGCCATCGGATTTACTTCGGCGCAATTTACGACCCCGCCACGGGCGAGATGCTGGACAGGTGCCTGCTCCTGCCTTACCGTGCGCCACACAGCTACACGGGCGAAGATGTGGTGGAGTTCAGTTGTCATGGGAGTCCCTACCTGTTGCGTCGGGTGCTGGAGGTGGTGTGGCGCGAGGGGGCACGCCCTGCGGAGCCAGGCGAGTTCACCCAGCGTGCCTTTCTGAACGGCAAGCTGGACCTGGCGCAGGCGGAGGCGGTTGCCGACCTGATTCGCGCCCGCACCGACGCCCAGCACCGTGCCGCCTTAGCTCTCCACGAGGGCAGACTCTCCAGAGAGGTGCATGCGCTCGCTGAAAGCCTGATGGGACTGCTGGCGACGGTGGAGGCGCATATCGACTTCTCGGAAGAGATTGGCGAGCTGAACCCTGCCAGCCTGATCCCGCAGGTGGAGGCGCTGACTCAGCAGCTGGACTGGTTGCTGGTGCAGGCGCGTCGTGGCAGACTGATTCGCGAAGGCGTGCGCGTGGCGATTGTGGGACGCCCGAATGTCGGTAAGTCGTCGCTGCTGAACGCGCTGCTGGGAGAGGAGCGCGCGATTGTTACGCCCATCCCGGGCACCACGCGCGATGTGATTCAGGAGAGTTTCCAGATTAAAGGCGTTTTGTTTGTGGCAGCGGACACGGCGGGACTGCGTGAGAGCGCCGATGTCGTGGAACGGCTAGGCATGGAGCGCACGCATAAAGCCATTCAGCAGGCAGACCTGATTTTGCTGGTTGCCGACGCCAGCGTGGGCTGGAGCGACTCGGATGAGCAACTGCGTCAGAGCCTGCCTCCCGAAACCCCTCGCCTGCTGGTGTGGAACAAGATCGATCTCATAGCCCCTGCGCAGCGCCCCTCGCTGGAGGGCGAGCGTCAGGTATGGATTTCCGCGCTCACGGGGCAGGGGATGGACGCCCTGCAAGACGCGCTGCTGGAAGCGGTGGCGCTGACGGGCGTCGGCGAGGAGACTCTCACGCTGACCCACATGCGCCATATCGAGTCGGTGCGTGCGGCGTGCGAGAATCTGCAGCAGGCGCACGCCAGTCTTGAGGCAGGCATGCCCCCCGATATTGTGGCGGTAGACCTGCGCGCCGCATGGTTGGCGCTGGGCGCCATCACGGGCGAAACGGTGGACGAAGCACTGGTCGCCCGCATCTTTCGGGATTTTTGTATTGGAAAGTAGGCTATTTGCTGGCGGCGGGCGCGAGCGCGTTGCGAATTGCTATAATCTGCGCCATCAATTGCGCGAACGCCGCAGGGGTCAGCGATTGCGCGCCATCGGAAAGTGCCCGCTCTGGGTGAGGGTGTACCTCTATCAGCAAGCCATCGGCGCCTGCCGCCACTGCCGCCAGCGCCACCGAAGGCACATAGCGTGCGTGCCCGATACCGTGGCTGGGGTCCACGATAATCGGCAGGTGTGAGTTGTGCTTGATGATGGGCACGGCGTTGATGTCGAGCGTGTTGCGGGCGTAGGTGCGGTCAATCGGCACGATGCCGCGCTCGCAGAGCATCACCTGCTCGTTGCCCTGGGTGAGGAGGTATTCGGCAGAGGCGAGCCACTCATCGATCGTGGCGCTGGGCGCGCGCTTCAATAGCACCGGCTTGCCAGAACGCCCTGCTGCCACCAGCAGCGGAAAGTTCTGCATGCTCCGGGCGCCAATCTGCAAAATGTCCACATACTCGGCGACCATCTCCACATCGTGGGGGTCTATGACCTCACTGATGGTGAGCATGCCCACCTCTTCGGCGACGGTTCGCAGGATTTCCAGCCCCTCGCGCTGAAGCCCCTGAAACGAGTAGGGCGAGGTGCGCGGTTTATAGGCGCCTGCCCGCAAAATCGAGGCGCCCGCCTGCTTGACTGCGAACGCCGCCTCGCGCAGTTGATCGTAGCTCTCCACGGCGCAGGGACCCGCCATCACCACAAAATGTCCGTTGCCAATACAAACCTCACCGATGCGGATTTCTGTCGGCTGGGGGTGGAAACTCCGCGAGGCGAGCTTATAGGGGCGCGTGATGTGAATCACCTGATCCACGCCATCCATCGCGGAGAGGGTCTCATCCAGCACAGGACGCAGGTTGGGCGGGATCGCGCTGGGGATGCCGACTGCAATGCGTTCGCCCCCAGGCAATACCAGCGTTTTCAGCCCGTGTGACTGGATGACCTCCACGACTGCCTGTATCTGCTCCTCAGTTGCGTCTTTATGCATAAGCACCATCATAGCGGAATACAAGCCCTCCTTCTGCCGAAGCCCCCTCGCTTCGAGATATATTATACCCCCGATTACTCCGTCCTGACACATTCCCTCGCCCGAATCGTCTATACTTTCAGGGAGGAAAACCCGATGCGAAAAATCGGTCTTTCAGGGTTAGCGCTGACGCTTTTGCTTGGCGGGTGCGGTACAGGGGGCGTGGGCACGACCACCAGCCCTGCACCCAATTCCCGAAAAACGGAGGAGACGCCTGTGAACATCGAGCCGAAAATCACCGACGCAACGCTCGGATTTGCATGGAATCTGCTGAACCAGCTGGAGAGTGAGAAAGAAGAAGGCAACCTGTTCTTCTCGCCGCTTTCGGTGTCGCTGGCGCTTTCGATGGCGTTGAACGGCGCCGAAGGCGAGACCTATCGGCAAATCGCGAAGACGCTCGGCTACGAGAAAATCCCGCTGGAGGAGGTGAACGCGCAGTCGACACTGCTGGTGCAAACCCTGCGCTCGCCCGACCCGAAAGCCGAGGTGCACCTCGCAAACAGCCTTTGGCTCGCCGAAGGCTTCCCGATAGAGACAGATTTCGTAAAACGGCTCCAGCAGTTTTACGACGCCGAAGCGCAGAATCTGGATTTCGCCCGCGCACCTGAAGCCGCTGCCCAGCGCATCAACGAGTGGGTCAAAGCGCAGACGCGCGACCTGATCCCCAAACTGTTTGAACCCGACTCCTTCGATGAAAGCACCATCGCCGTGCTGGTGAACGCGCTCTACTTCAAGGGGAAGTGGCAGAAGCCGTTTTCTAAAGAGGCGACCCACGAGACGCCTTTCCGCATGGAAAATGGGCGCACAAAGTCGGTTCCTATGATGATGACCTCAGGCAAGTATCCCTATTACAGGGGCGACGGCTATCAGGCGGTGGCGTTGCCTTATGGTGAGGGCAACCTGCAATTTTATCTGCTCCTGCCTGACGAAGGACGCACGGTGGCGCAGCTGTACGGAAGCATGAACCCTGAGTGCTGGAAACAGATGGCGGTGCAAATGAAACCCATCAAGGGGAATGTCGGGCTGCCGCGCTTCCGTGTGGAGACGCAATACGAGCTCAAGCCTGTCCTGCAGCTGCTCGGTATGCAGGCGCCCTTCCAGCCTGATGGCGCGGATTTCAGCCGAATCAGTCGCGAATACGGGAAAACGATTTGCATCAGCCAGGTGATTCATAAAGCGGTTGTGCAGGTAGATGAGGAGGGAACCGAGGCGGCGGCGGCAACAGGTGTGGAGATGGAGCTGACTGCCGCGCCCGTGGATCAGTTTAGTGTGATAGCCGACCGCCCGTTCCTGTTCGCGATTGTGCATCAGCCGACGGGCGCCATTCTGTTTATGGGGATTGTGCGGGAGCCGTAGCCTCCTTGCGACCGAGCCACGCGCTGACCAACGCGGTGAGCAGAATCAGCCCTGCCAGAACCGCGCCCGCCCTAATTCGTGTGGTACGCGGCGACTCGGCGAGGGGTGCGACAACCTGCGCCAGCGGGAGCAGAATCGCCAGCCCCACAATAGTGAGGGGATAGACCCACCGCTGGAGGGTGTTCCCATAGAGGTACGCGCTTAGCGCGGCTCCCAGTGCGCCCGCTGTCCAGCCTGCGCCTGCACGCTCGGTCATCAGGGCGACAAGCGTTAGAGGCGCCGCTGCCGACCAGAAGCCTGCGGTTAGGGTGCGCCACAGGGGCGATTCTTCACGCCGCTGGCTCCACCAAAGCGCCAGCGCTCCCAGTCCCACCAGCGCCAGCAGAAAGCCGAACAGCGCAAGCGGCTGATAGAGGTCAGCGCGCGGCTGTCGCAAGGGGTAGGTCAACACGAACAGGCGGA
>JBBIQJ010000129.1:0-7625 GCA_037442385.1 Armatimonadota bacterium | reverse complement strand
CCCCGACTCACCATACGCTTCAGTATTCCTGACCACTAAAAGCCCCGACAACGCGCTCTCACTGGAAAACGCTCAGAAAGAACTCCTTCGAAACCTGAACCTCCTGCTTACAAGTCCCGACTCGTGGCTGTGTACTCAGTTAGCAAGGCAACTTCCCGATGCTGCATGGGAAAACCTTCGTCAGGGTGCCGCCGTTCAAATTCCAGTCGAGCAAATACCTCCTGCGCTACTCCAGCAATACCTGAAAGCAGAGGCGGAAACCCGAAAACCGCTCTACGAAGCGGTTCCCCAAGAAGAAGCCAACGAGCGAGTACCTTCCATGATGTCGGAGGAACTGAAAACAATAAAGTTCCGCTATCTGCACGAAGAGCGCTTGCTGGAATGCAGAATAGAGGGGACCACGCAACACGACGAGTCGCCCGCGGCTGATGAACATCGTCATGCCAGGCTCGTTCACAAGGTGTGCGCAGTTCCCTTGCCTAGACGAGACCTTTTTGCGCAACCTGAGTGCATACCGCTATGAAAATGACTACGAGACCCTGCTGGAACTCATGAAAAAGCCGGTTGTCTTCGGTCGCACGCTGGATGAGGCGACGCGCGCTCGCATGCGCAACGACTGGATTAAATACGCCGCCTCCATGCTGGTGGATGCCGCAGAACAACTGCAATACCACCTGATAGGCGAGTGGACGCCCATGCACGCCCTGAGCGATTTCGGCTGGCACGACTTACGCACATGGGATGCGTTGGTCAGGTATCTCAGCGGCGACTATGTATTTCACCTTGATTCGGGATGGCTCACCTTCCGTCCAGAAGCGACCGCGATGATGCGGCGCTTTGCGATTCCTGTAGAGACGCTACGCCTGTGGCTCAAACCCGACGCGATTACGCTCGACTGGCTCAGCCAGATTGTGAGTCAGTGTAGCGCCGCCCAGATAGACGGACTTGTGGCGCTCCGCCGGTACGGGTTAGCCGTGTTCAATCTTTCACGCGCAGAACTGTTTTACCAGCTTCGGGAGGGGGCGCCGCTGGCATCGCTCAGCTCAGCGCAAATGCCCGCTGTGCGCCAGTGGTTGCGCTTCTACGCGACCCTCTCGCCTCTGCAGCGCCAGAATCTCCAGCAAGGCACCTCCCTGAGCTGGCAGGATCTGAACCTTGCCCAACGCAAAGCGCTGGTTGCCGCCCTGCAGATACCCCTTGAAGATGTTCTCGGAGCGGAACCCTATCTTATCTCTTATCGCCTGACGTTTCAAAAGCCCCTGAATGACGGCGAACCCACTTCCACGCCCGCGCTACCTGCAGAGCTTCAAACTCTGCGTATCCGACTGGATGCCTCCACTCTTTCGGGATACACTTACCTGGAGGGCGAGCCGCAAGGCATTCGCATCAACCAACAGTTCGTAGCGTTTGTCGTTTTCACAGATGAGAAGGAGGTCTTGCGCGTGCCTGTGAGAGTGAAGTGATAGGATTTACTCTGCCCCCCACGCCCGTTCTAAAGCGGTGTCCACAATTATGGCGCGTTCACGAAGTTCAAAAGCGTCCCAGCGGAGGCGAACCGACTCGCGGGCATAGATTCGGTCTTCTCGCGCTCGCCAGAGGATTCGCCCTGCGCTCAACTCGGCGTTATTCACTCGCGAGCGCGCCCGCACCCCACCCCACGCCTCCACCTCGCGACGGGCACTATCGGCGCGTGCAAAAGGCGCCGTGAACTCCAGCACAGGCTTGCCTTCCCGATAGAGCCAGCCCTGCACCCCCTGCAGCATCCCCTGCGCTTCGCCCCCCTGCGCCTCGCCCTGCAGGCTCTGCGCTTTCAAACGCCATAATAGCCTGCCTTGCTCATCAGCCTGCTCCAGCACAGGCGCCTGCACCTGAAACTGGGCTTCGGGCAGCGAAGCGGCAGTCGCCTGCGATTCAGCACGCTCCGTGCGCTCTGGCTGAGATGTGCGGGGCGCGTTGCAGGCGGTCAGTGTCAGCGCCGCCTGCAACCCCAGCAGCCCCAGCAGCCCTCGCTTGCGCACATAAACCCCCTCACACCGTCGGCGCGTACTGGCGCTTCAGCGCGGCAATCAGCGCCTGCAGATGCGCGATTGCCTGCTCCGCCACCACTCGATGGGGCGTCTTATCCGTGCGCAGGCGCACCTCCACCGCGCCTTCCTGCACCGCACGCCCCACCACCACCTGAATCGGGATGCCGATCAGGTCAGCGTCTTTGAACTTGACGCCACTGCGCTCGTCGCGGTCATCGTACAGCACCTCCATTCCCGCCTGAAGCATTTCGGCATACAGGCGCTCGGCGACCTCGCGCTGGGCGGTGTCTTCGGGGTTCACCAGTATCAGCACGACCTCAAACGGCGCGACGGTAATCGGGAAGCAGATCCCGTCGGCATCATGGTGGACTTCAGCAATAGCGGCGAGACAGCGACTCACCCCCAGCCCGTAGCAACCCATAATAATCGGCTTCTGATTGCCTTCGGCATCGGTGAAGAGCGCGCCCATCGCCTCGCTATACTTCACGCCCAGCTGGAAAATATGCCCCACCTCGATCCCACGCACTTCGCGGAGCGTGCCGTTCGGGCAGCGCGGGCACTTATCGCCCGCTTCCGCCACACGCAGGTCTGCCCAGCGCGGCTCAGGGAAGTCGCGACCCCAGCACACATGCACCAGATGCGCGTCCGCCTCGTTCGCGCCCGTAATAAAATCCTGTAGCCCGCGCAGCTCGTAGTCTGCCAGAATGGGGATGTCGGGGGGCAAGCCGACAGGACCTGCGAAGCCGACAGGCGCGTTCGTGAGCTGGCGGATACTCTCGGCGTCCATCATCTCCACGCTCTCGCCGTCCAGCGCATGTTGCAGTTTATAGGGGTTCAGCTCGCGGTCGCCGCGCACCAGCGCCGCCACAGGCTTGCCATCCACACGCATCAACAGCGTTTTCACCAGTCGGTCGGCGCTCGTGCGGAGAAATGCTGTTACCTCCTCCACCGTACGGGCGTTCGGTGTGGCGACTTGCTCGGCAGGCGGGATGCTCTCCACCGGGGGCGGAGCCAGCTGTGGGTCGGGCAGTTCGCACTTCTCGGCGTTCGCGCCATAGCCACAGGTATCGCACTGCAATACCTTATCTTCTCCGCCTTCGGCGACAACCATGAACTCCTCGTTGCTGCCGCCGCCGATGGCGCCTGCTTCCGCCTCCACAATAATTGTGGGCAAGCCCATCCGCTGGAACATCCGAATGTACGCCACACGCAACGCCTGATAGGTACGCTCCAGCGCTTCGTGGTCGGCATCAAAACTGTAGGCGTCGTACATCAGGAACTCGCGGGCGCGAATCACGCCCCCGCGCGGGCGCGGCTCGTCGCGAAACTTCGTCTGAATCTGATACAACACCAGCGGCATCTGCCGATAGGAACTGACCGCGTGGCGCACGATGTCGGTAATCACCTCTTCGTGGGTGAACCCGAGCGTGAAGGGACGCTGATGGCGGTCTTTCAGGCGAAACAGAATCTCCAGCCCGCTCCGCCCCGTCTCGTCCAGCAGCTCCTGGGGCACCAGTGCGGGCATAAACAACTCCACCCCGCCGATACGGTCGGTCTCCTCGCGCACAATCTGCTCAATCTTACGAATCACGCGCCAGCCCAGCGGCAAGTAAATATACACCCCCGCCGCGAGCTTACGAATGAACCCGCCACGCAACAAAAGACGATGGCTCGCCAGCTCCGCTTCCGACGGTACTTCTCTCAGGGTCGGTAAAAAATAGCGCGTCGCACGCATTGAACAGGTCTCCTCCGTGAATCGGCGGTAATTTTACCCCTTTTGCCCCCAAAAAGTAGGATTCGGGCGAAAAGTGGTGTATAATAAGGGTACTGAAACGCTTCAATAAGTGGAAGGAGGTATCATGCGATGAGGCACCACTGGATTTGGGTTTTGGGCATGGGCGCCCTGCTGATAGTAAGCGCGCCCGCACAGGTGATTTTCTCGTTTGAAGATTCCAACCTGCACGGCTATTACGACGACCGCGACCCCGATGACTACTGCCAGGCTGTTGGGTACGACAACTGCTGGCAGATCTTCCAGGCAACGACTGGCGTAACGGACGGCTCCTACTCAATGGGTGTTCGCTGGCCGGGCGGCTTCCGTTGGCTGATGAGCGACGGCAATCCCAGTATTGTGCCCCTTGTGCGTCAGAGCGGGGGGAAATTCCTTATAGACGCTACGACGACGGGTTCTGTGCCCTGGGCAAACTTCATCGTCTCGTATAACGATGGGCAATATGGCTGGCGCCAGACCGCTCTGGGGACGACATTGCCCCGCACGCCCAGCACAATAACCGTGTTGATTGACGCCAGCGCCCTGACGCTCCCTGACGAAGGTGCGGAGTGGTTCCAGATGAACCTTGGCATGAACGCGGGCGGCGCCCACGAGGTTTACCTCGATAACCTGCGCGTTTACAATGACAGTCAGACGCGCCCCGCGATAACCTTCGACGACGACCTGCAGGGCTTCTACTCGGAGTGCGCCACAGTAACATGGAACAACGGCGCGATGGAGGTCTCCTGGGATGGCGGGTTCTGCTGGCTATTTGGCGGAACCGCCGACGGGCTGGCTGCGCTTCTTCGGCGAGGGCATCTCCTGGTGATGGACGTTACTGTTCCAGGAGGAAGCTCAGCCTCATGGTCGAACGTGATTCTCGCTCTGAACCACGATGGCGGCTGGAGCCAGACCGCCAATCCCATAGACCTGCCCACAGCACCTGGCACTTATACCATCGCGGTGGATTATCGCGACCTGAACCTGCCCGACCCCAGCGGCTGGGTAACGCTCAACCTGGGGATTAATGCGGGTGGGGCGCATCATCTGATTATCGATAACATTCGCGTGCTGGTGGAGTCTGTGGCGGGCGATGTGAACGGCGACGGGTGTGTGGACGACGCCGACCTACTCGCCGTGCTGTTCGCCTTCGGCAACTCTGGCTATGGCTTGCCCGAAGATGTGAACGGCGACGGCGTGGTGGACGACGCTGACCTGCTCGCCGTACTGTTCGCCTTCGGCAACGGATGCTAATCCCTCAGTGGGGTGTGGGTTTTTTCCCCCACACCCCGCATGGGTATAATTTGTCCCATCTATGGCACACTCACAGAAGCATAAAAGATGGGGCATGAGCGCGGGCATAACGCTCGCTCTTTTAACTTTCTGGGCATGCCAGCCTGCACCCCAGACAACGGAAACCTCTCCCGTTGAGACCTCATCAGAACGCCTGCAAGCGCCCTCGAACACACCCGTACCTGCCCAAACTGAGACGCCCAAACCCACTGCGGAAGCGCCCACCGATTTTCCGCTCCCTATCTACGAAGGCTTACAGGTGGTCAACAAGCTCACTACCGAGCGCGAGGGGCGCTTCGGTATCCAGCTGGAACTGGCGGGCGAGGTAGACCCCCAGCAAGTGGTGGCGTTCTACGAGCGCGAGTTCCAAAAGCGCGGGCTGACCGTGCGCAAAGGAACCACCCACGCCCAGAGCAACGAAGAGGCGCTCCTGCTGGGGCAGTCCGGAACGATAACGGCGGGTTTGATGATTACGGCTGATGAATCGGGCAAAAAGCGCGTGCTACTTTCATGGAGTGAACAAAAATAAGGAGGTCAACCGTGTGCACCTACGCTTACGGATACCCACGATTAGGAGAGAACCGCGAATTCAAGCGGCTACTGGAAGGCTACTGGCAGGGTAAGGTATCGCCCGACGCCCTGCGCGACGGGATTGCCGAGCTGGAGGACACACGCCTGCAAACCTATCAGGCGTTTGTGGATGCCTATCCTGTCGGCGAGATGACCCTCTACGACGCTATGTTGGACACCGCCCTGATGCTAGGGCTTCATCCTGTAGACCCGAATAACCTGGACGCTTACTTTGAGCTGGCGCGTGGCGCGAACGCGCTCCCCATGACCAAGTGGTTCAACACCAACTATCACTACCTCGTCTCCCATCTGTCCCCCCAAACAGCGTTTCGGCTTAGCTGGCATAAACCGTTGCACGCCTATCGAAAACATCCGCAGGGCATCCCGTATCTGATTGGTCCCTACACCTTCCTGCGCCTCAGTCGTGGACTGACGCCCGAAGAACTGCCCGCCCTGATGGAGCCACTGAGCCATGTGTACGGCGAGCTGTTGAGCCTGCTAAAAGAGTCGGGAGCGAAGTATGTGCATGTAGACGAACCCGCCTTCGTGCTGGATGTGCCCAGTGCGCATCTGCACGCCATCCGCGAGACTTACGAACGATTGGGCACCAACGCGCCGCTCATTGTGTTCACCTACTACGACAGTGTGGACTTCCTGCCCGTTCTGTACGACCTGCCCCTTGCAGGAATTGGGCTGGACCTGGTGCATGGGAAGCGCAATTTGCAACATATTGGGCAGTTCGGCTTTCCTGCGGACAAGATTCTGGTGGCAGGCATAGTGGACGGGCGCAATGTGTGGAAAACGCCCTTGAGCGAAGCTGCAGAACTGGTTCGCAATCTCCAGAGTCGGACGCAGGCGGAAATCTGGCTTTCGAACGCGGCGCCCCTGATGCACTTGCCCGTTACGGCGGAGCCAGAAACGAAGTTAGACCCCGCCCTCAAGGAGCGTATTGCCTTTGCGAAAGAGCGCTTACGCGAGCTGCAACTCCTCAAAACGCTCCTGACCACAGGCGAGACGGAAGCCACCCGCACATGGAACGCTTATCAGCATCCCACCGACCACTGGTATTCGCAGGCGGTTCAGGAGCGCGTGGCGAATCTGCGCCCCGAAGATTTTGAGCGCGCCCTGCCCTACACCGAGCGCGACAAACTTCAGCGCGCTCGCTTGAACCTGCCCCTGTTCCCCACCACCACCATCGGCAGCTTCCCCCAGACGCCCGAAGTGCGCCAGATGCGTCAGGCGTATCGCACAGGCAAAATCTCCGCTGAAGAGTATGAGCGATTCATTCAGGACCAGATTCGCCATGTAATTCAGGTTCAAGAAGAGCTGGGGCTGGATGTGTTGGTACACGGCGAGTTCGAGCGCACCGACATGGTGGAGTTTTTCGCCGAGAAGATGGAGGGGATTGCCTTCACCCAGCAGGGATGGCTGCTGTCGTATGGCTCGCGTGTGTATCGCCCGCCCCTGATTTATGGCGATGTGGCGCGCACACAGCCGATGACCGTTAAAGAGACCGCGTTCGCGCAATCACTCACCCAGAAGCCTGTAAAGGGCATGCTCACGGGACCCGTTACGATTGTGGCATGGAGCTTCGTGCGGGAGGACATCCCGGTGGAACAGGTCGCCTTCCAGATTGGGCTGGCGCTGCAGGACGAGGTGCGCGACCTGGAAGCGGCAGGCATCCCGATTGTGCAGATTGACGAGCCTGCCTATCGCGAGAAGGCGCCCCTCAAACACGCCGACTGGGAAGCGTACTTCCGCTGGGCGGCGCAGGCGTTCAAACTGGCGGCGCGCGCAAAGCCTGAAACCCAGATTCACACCCACATGTGCTACTCCGAGTTCAGCGCCGTGTTGAAGTATATCGACTGGATGGACGCCGATGTGATTACGATCGAAGCCACCCGTAGCAAGGGCGAGGTCATCGAAGCGTTTGAACATTACAACTATGCTCGCCAGATTGGTCC
>JBBIQJ010000128.1:0-7636 GCA_037442385.1 Armatimonadota bacterium | reverse complement strand
ATCGCCTGCTCGCTGTAGGCGGTTAAAATCAGCACGGGGGCAATCCGTTCTTTTGCCAGGCGGCGGGAGAGTTCAATCCCGTCCATGCCGGGCATCATGATGTCCACAATAACGAGGTCGGGCTGCAGGGAACGCGCCAGCGCGAGGGCGGTCTCTCCGTTATCGGCTTCGCCCACAACGGTGTGTCCCATCGATTCCAGCATGGCGCGCAGGTCCATCCGAATCACGGGTTCGTCGTCCACAATCAGCACGCGGTAGGTGTTCATGAGTGCCCTCCCAGTGTGAGGATTTCCACGCCGTAGGGTTCGAGCATCGGGCGCAGGCGTTCGGCGAGCGCGTGGACGCCTGGCATTTCGGTTTCGGCGTGTCCGCCTTCAAACAGTACCACATCGCGCGCCCACGCTTCCCATGTGTGGTGATGGCGCACTTCGCCCGTGAGTAAAGCGTCGGCATGTGCCGCTTTTGCCTGTGCCAGATAGTCGCCGCCCGAGCCGCCCACCACCGCCAGTGTGCGAAGAATCGCGTTCGGTTTGCCATACACGCGCACATGGGGGTTGCCCAGTTTTTCGGCGAGGTAATCGCGCAATTCACTGGCGAGCATTGCGCGCGGCAAGCGCCCTATTCGCCCCAGCGGGTGGACCTGAGGTGTATGAAGCGGATAGACATCGTATGCCACTTCCTCGTAGGGGTGAACGCGCTTCATTTCGGCAGTGACCTGTTCCAGTCGGTCTGCGGGTACCAGCACCTCGAGGCGCATCTCTTCGGCATGCTCACGCTGACCAACCGCGCCCTGAAACGGGTTCGCGCCCTCCATCGGCTCGTAAGTGCCCGTGCCAGGATGATAAAAAGCGCACCGTCGGTACAATCCAATCACGCCTGCGCCCGCGTCTGCCATCGCGTCCAGAACAGCGTCCAGATACGCTGTGGGCACGAACACCACCAGCTTGAACTGGGACACAGCGGCGCCCTCACCGAAAGGGCGTGCCTCTTCTAATCCCACGACTTGTGCCAGCGCGTCGTTAATGCCCCCAGGGGCAATGTCCCAGTTGGTATGCACGGCGATATGGGCAATCTGGTGGGCGCAGAGGGTTTGGACCGCTTGACCCACGGGGTCGTCAAAGCGAATTGTGCGCAATGGGCGGTAAATCAGGGGGTGATGCGTAATCAGGAGCTGGCAGCCGCGATAATGTGCCTGAACCGCCGTTTTGGGGTCAGGGTCTAACGCGACCAGAATGCGCTCCACGCTCTGGTCGGGCGTGCCAATCTGAAGACCAATCGGATCGTCGCGGAGCGCCCACTGGGGCGGGGCGATCTGGTTCAGCACGTTCAGCACCTCGCGTACTGTGATGGGCATACTTCAATTGTACCCGCTGGGTATAATAGGGTCAGGTGAACGCGATGCCCAGAGCCGCCGCATCACCGCGCAAGCGCAAAACGCGAATCCGCTCAGAGGACGCCCACCTCGTGCCTGAGCTGCCCAACCTTGAACTGCCAGAAGGAGATGGAGAACCCTTGGAAAGCGATTGGCATGTCCGCCAGATCCACCTGCTGATTGAACTGGTGTACCCACACTGGAAACCCCGCACTGACTTCTTCGCAGGCGGAAATATGTTTATTTACTCCAGTTTGGAACAGGCACGCTCGGTGATAGAGGGACGCCCGCTCTACAGACTTTTTCGTGGTCAAAGGCGTGGACGGTACGAAGCCGCGCAAGTCGTGGATTGTGTGGGAGGAGGGCGGGAAGTGTCCCGATGTGATTATCGAGTTGACCTTGCCGACGAGGGCGCGGAAGGATAAGGAGGAGAACCTGCGGTTGTATGCGGAGGTGTTTGGGGTTTCGGAGTATTTCTGGTATGACCCTGAGGGGGATGCGCTGGGTGGGTATCGTTTGGTGGAGGGGGTGTATGAGCCGATGGGGGCGGATGAGCGGGGCTGGTTGTGGAGGGGGCAGTTGGGGGCGTATGTGGGGGTGTGGGAGGGGATGTATTGTGGTCGTCGTTGGCACTGGGTGCGGTTGTGGGATCGGGATGGCGCGCTGGTGCTGACGGCGGCAGGGGAGGCGGAGCGTGAGTGGCAACGCGCCGAGCGCCTTGCCCAGCGCCTGCGTGAAATGGGCGTAGACCCCGAAACGCTGGAGTGAATGGGGTACAACATAGGCTGTGATTACGCTTTCGAACGGCGAGCGGCTGGAGTTCCTCACGGGGAGTGGGGCGCTTGGCTTTGATGGGCGCGGCTGGTGGTGGGAGTATCCCCTTCGCTGGCTCGGTCTTCTGAACCCCCACGATTTTGCGATTGTGGTCAAAACGCTCACGCTGACGCCCCGACGCGGGAACCTGCGCTGGTATGCGCCCTGGCGCTGTGTGCACCTCATTCCGGGGGGAACGGTCAATGCCGTCGGACTGACGAATCCGGGCGTGGATTGGTGGATTCGCACCTGTTATCCCCGTATGAAGCGGATGCGCCTGCAGATTGTGGTCTCGGTGTTTGCTGAAGACGCTGCCGAGGCGCAGGCGTTTGCAGACAAACTCAAGCCTCTGGAAATTGCCGCGATGGAACTCAACGCCTCCTGCCCGAATGTGCCCCACGAAAGCGCGGTCTCCCATGTGCGTACGCTCGCGGAGTCGCTCGCGGAGGCAAGACACCCCCTGATTGTCAAGGTCGGTTACGACCAGCCGTACACGGAGATTGCCCGTGCCGTAGAGGGCATCGCAGAAGCCATCCACGCGATTAACGCTGTGCCGTGGCGGATGGTTTTCCCCGATGAGCCTTCGCCGCTAGAGCAGCTGGGAGGCGGGGGCGTTTCGGGAGAACCGATTCGCCCGATGGTGCGCGAAGCCATCCGCAACCTCCGTGCGATAACCCACCTGCCCCTGATTGCGGGGGGTGGCATCTACACGCTCCAGGATCTGGAGGAACTATGGGCGTTGGGTGCGCGCGCGTTCAGCATCGGCACGCTGTTTTTACGCGCACCGTGGATGCCAAACCGACTGGTGCGTCAGTGGCGTCAGCGCCACCCTACAGAATATAACGGCTCAGATCCACATCCTGCACAATATCCGCCAGGCGCGCCCGCACATACGCCGCGTCGATGACCACATGCTCATCCCTGCGCTCTGGCGCTTCGAACGAGAGGTCTTCCATCAGGCGCTCCATCACGGTGTGCAGGCGTCGCGCGCCGATATTTTCCGTGCGGGTGTTGACCTCATGCGCAATCCGTGCAATCTCATCGATGGCGTCATCCGTGAACTCGATGGTTACGCCTTCGGTCTCCATAAGATGCTGATACTGCTTGATGAGCGCGTTTTCAGGCTCGGCGAGAATGCGGCGGAAGTCTTCGGAGCCGAGCGGGTCCAGCTCCACGCGGATGGGCAACCGCCCCTGCAGTTCGGGGATCAGGTCCGAGGGTTTGGACATATGGAACGCGCCCGCGGCGATAAACAGAATGTGGTCGGTGCGCACGGGTCCATACTTGGTTGCGACGGTGGAGCCTTCGATAATCGGCAGCAGGTCGCGCTGCACCCCTTCGCGGCTGACATCGGGACCGACGGTGCTGCGTGCGCCGGCGATTTTATCGATCTCGTCCAGAAACACGATTCCCGTCTGCTCCACACGCTGGATGGCTTCCCGAATCAGGGCGCCGCGGTCCAGCAGTTTGCGCGCTTCCTGCTGCGTGTAGATTTCTATCGCTTCTGCCACGGAGACCGTGCGTTCCGTCTGCGAACGCGGTCCAAAGGGCGAGAACATTTCTATATCGATGCCCATCTCTTCAATCCCCTGAGGTGAGAAGATTTGCACAAAGGGGGAGGTGTTTTCTTCCACCTCGACGGTGAGGGTTTCGTTCATCAGCTCGCCGTTTTTGAGTTGTTTGATGATTTCGCGCTTGCGCTGGCGTCGTTTCGCGGCGCGCTCTTTGGACTCGCGTGGCAGTTCGTCCTCGTCTTCTTCAAAAATTTCCAGAAACGCGGCGAAAGGGGAAGAGGGCGGGGTGCGTCGGCGGCGTCGGGGCATCTCCGTCTCCACCAGCTGACTGGCGATTCGCTCTATGGCGCGCTCGCGGGCTTTGGGACGCATCTCCTCCAGCTTCTCCTGTTCCACCATGCGCACGGCAACATTCGTGAGGTCGCGAATCATCGAGTCTACATTGCGCCCCACATAGCCGACCTCGGTGAACTTGGTGGCTTCCACCTTAATGAAGGGAGCGCGCACCAGGAGCGCCAATCGGCGTGCAATTTCGGTCTTGCCCACCCCGGTGGGGCCAATCATGAGAATGTTTTTGGGCAGCACTTCGTCTCGCAAGTGGGGGGGCAGCAACTGGCGACGATAGCGGTTGCGCAGGGCGATTGCCACAGCGCGTTTCGCACGGGTCTGACCCACAATATACTTATCCAGCTCCGCAACAATCTGTCGGGGCGTCAGTGATTCCATCGGTACAGGCGTTTTCACAGGGTTAAGTATACCTTTGAGCGGGTATACTTGATACCCATGCCCATTATCGAAGCCGAACACCTCAGCAAGACTTACATCTCGCACAAGCGTCCGCCTGGGTTGTGGGGCGCGATCAAGAGCTTGTTTCACCGCGAGCGCCATGAGGTGCAGGCGGTGCGCGACATTTCGTTCCGTATTGAGGAAGGCGAGCTAGTGGGCTTTCTGGGACCGAATGGAGCGGGCAAGACCACCACACTCAAGATGCTTTCGGGCATCATCTTTCCCACATCGGGCACGGCGCGGGTGCTGGGGTTTGTGCCCTGGGAGCGCCGCCCCGACATGCAGCGCCAGATTGCGCTGGTGATGGGTCAGAAGATGCAGCTGTGGTGGGATTTACCCCCGTATGAGTCTTACCTTCTGCTCAAGGCGCTCTATGAGATTCCCGACGATGTGTTTGAGCGCAGAGTTCACGAGCTGGCGGAGATGCTGGAGATTCGGCATGTATTGCACACGCAGGTACGGCGCCTCTCGCTGGGAGAGCGGATGAAGTGCGAGTTGCTGGCGGCGTTGCTGCACCGCCCGCGCGTGCTGTTTCTGGATGAGCCGACGATTGGGCTGGATGTGGTCTCACAGAAGCGCATTCGTGAGTTTCTCAAGGAGTATAACCAGCGGGAGCGCACCACGATTCTGCTCACCAGCCACTATATGCAGGATGTGCAGGAGCTGGCACAGCGTGTGTTGATTATCCATCACGGGCAGCTGATTTTTGACGACACGCTCCGGGCGCTGGTGGAGCGCTACAGCCCTTCGCGGGCGCTCCATCTGCAGTTCGAGCGTCCTGTTTCTGCGGCGGATTTAGAAGGCTACGGTCGGATTGTGCGCATGGAGCCGCTCTCGGCGGTGCTGGAAGTACCGCGCGAGCAGGTGAGTCGGGTCGCCAGCGCGCTATTGCAGGCGTTCCCCATTCATGACATTACCATCGAGGAGGTGGATATCGACGAGATTATTCGCGATATTTTTGCGGGCAAGCGGGAGCCAGTACCCGGTTAGTAGCCAATCCGCACAGAATCGGTCCACAGCACGCGTCGAATCGCCTCGCGGACTGCCCGGGCCACCTCTTCTGGGGTCTTATTGCGCAGTTGGGCGTCTTCAGGCGTGATGCGCACCAGTTCCTGCCCGCGAATCACGACCCCCTGCTTGTCGGGGGCGAGCTGCACTTCGTAGAGTTGCAAGCCATCATCCAGCAGGCGGTTGAGCGCCTTGGCAATCTGCTGTGCCCGCTGCTGGGAGTCGCTGGCAGGGGTGAAAATCTCAATCTGGTCATAGACCACGCGGTACAGCCCTTCGGGTTTTTCAGCGTCCACGGGGAGCGCTTTGACCTGCAGGGCAGGGCTGACCTCCCGCCTGCGGATGGGGATGCCCATATCGGTCAGCGCCTGACGAATCTTCGCCACACGCTCACGCGTAACGGGGTGCGTGCGATAGATGCCCCAGTCAATCTGCGGGCGCTTGCGCTCTTCAGCTTCTAACCGCTCCATAAACACCAGTAGTCCCACGGGGTTGTAGGGCGATTGGCGCAGGTACTCAAGGGCAGTGAGGTCGGCGTCGGTTTCAGCCTCCTGACTGAAGCTGCTCATGCGCGCAATCCGATAAAACTGGGTGCCCGTAATCACGTTCGCCATATCTTGCGAAGGCAGGCGCCCCAGAATACCCACCAGAATTGCGGGTAGCAGGACGCGCTCCTGAATTTTGGCGTCCCGGCGCAACAGATGGATCACATGGCGGTGATCGGCATGGGCAATTTCGTGGGCAATCACGCCTGCCAGCTCGTCGTCGCTACTCACAAAGTCCAGCAAGCCTTTGTAGATGAAAATGAAACCGCCAGGAACCGAGAAGGCGTTGACCTCTTTTTCGTCGATAATTCGGAAGGTGTACTCAAAGGGCGCGGGACCTTCCTCGCCCCAAAGCGCTTTCGTTTTGGCGCGCCGCGCAATCTCGGCGAGCGTCTGCCCGATTCGGTTCACACGCTCTGCCAGCGCAGCGTCGTTAACGAACTTGACCTCTTTCTCGATTTCCGCGACAATCTGCTTGCCGAGCTCGATTTCCTCTTTATCTTTTGGGCTAAGCTCGGTGTGGGCAGGTTCCTGCGCACCGGCAAACATTCCCATCAGGGAGAGCGCCAGCACGACAACCAATCCCCACCCATATCGCATTCGGTTCCGTAAACGCATAGTGAATGGCTCCTGTGTAATTATACGCTATTTGACGCTCTATGGCTCCCGATGGGTTCCGTTTGCGTGATCAGAGGGAGGGAACGGGCAAAGGTGCCGTACCTTCAAAGGCGGTCTGCGCAGGGCCCGTCATCCAGAGGGTGTTGCGGTCTTCCCAGTGAATGAGCAGGTCGCCGCCGGGCATATGCACGAGGGTCTGGGGTTCGAGCCGTTCGGTCAGCACGCCGATCACCACCACTGCGCATGCGCCTGTGCCACAAGCGAGCGTCGCGCCTGCCCCACGTTCCCATGTGCGCACTTCCACCTCGTTGCGGGTGCGTATTCGCGCCACCTGAAAGTTCGTGCGCTGAGGAAAGAGGGAGTGGCGCTCCACCTGCGGACCGATTTGCTCCAGCGGGAACTCGCTCAGAGGGCACTCGGTGAACAAGACGGCGTGGGGTGTGCCTGTATTGACCGCGGAGATCCAGAGTGTCTCGCCCGAGGGCAGGGTAAGCGGTTGTTCGATGATGGGCTGGTCATGAGGTGTGCCTACGGCGGGGATTTCGGCACGCGCGAGGCGCGGTGCGCCCATCGCGACCCGAATCCGGGTTGCATCAGGGCAGGCGCGCAACACCTCCCGAACGCCTGCCCCTGTTTCGATGCGCAACGCCTCCGCTTCGGGCGCGTAGCGGGTAAATAGAAAGTGCGCCAGACAGCGGATGCCGTTGCCGCACATCTCGGCTTCCGAGCCATCGGCGTTGAACAGGCGCATTCGGTAGTCAGCGACCTCAGAGGGAAGCGCCAGCAAGAGACCGTCCGCGCCGATAGCATAACGCCGAGGGCACCATGCGCGCGCCAGCACGCTCCAATCCAGCGCAGGCAGTGCCTCGCCTATGCCGTCCAGCAAAATGAAGTCGTTGCCGTTGCCGTGAACCTTAACAAAGGCGAGGCGATTCACTCCTCGAACTCACCTTCTTGGGAAGCGCGGCTGGGTCCGTAGC
>JBBIQJ010000127.1:0-7686 GCA_037442385.1 Armatimonadota bacterium | reverse complement strand
GTGGAATAATCAGGGCACACGGAATTTCGGGCGCCACTGCCTTAACCCAGTTAAGCGCAGGCAGGAAAAACGAAGAAATCAGCACCTGCTCGCTCAGCCCGAAGGCGCGGATTGCCTCAATCACGGGCGCCACCATCCGCTGGTCGTCCGTGCCCAGCACTTTGAGTTCCAGATTATAGCGTAGCCGATTGCCGAACGTCTCCAGCACCTCGTAGAGCATGGGCACGCGCTCGCCCGCAAAATCGGGGTGGAACCAGCTGCCCGCATCGTATTGCTGAATTTCGCGGGCGGTGCGCTCACGCACGGCGCCCGTGCCGTCGGTCGTACGCTCCAGCGTGGCGTCGTGAATCACCATCGGCACCCCATCGGCGGAGGGCTGCAGGTCTAACTCGATGCCATCCGCGCCGCGCTCCAGCGCCATGCGAAACGCGGCGAGCGTGTTCTCAGGGGCATGGGCGCTCAATCCCCGATGGGCAATTATCAGCGTGCGTCCCTCAATCCAGAACCCCATCGTTCAAACCCTCCCAGAGCCATTCACGGCTGAACTGCACCCACTTGATAGTGGAGCCGCGCTCCGTCGCGTGGCTGTAGACGACATGAATCGTCCCATCCTGCGCCTGAATCAGGGTCGGGTAGGCGTAGCGCCCCTTGCCCGAAGAGTCCTGTTCCAGATAGCGTGCGATTTGCCAGCTCTGACCCTCGTCGGTAGAGACCAGAATTGCCAGCTGGTGGCGTCCATGTTCGGTGTCGTTGCAGACCATAATCCACTCGCCCGTGCGCAGGGCGAGTGCCGCGACACTGCTGGCAGGGTTTGGGATGGGAGTTTTCACAGGCTTGCTCCAAGTGAAGCCTTCATCGTGGGAGACCGCTGTCCAGACGCGGTTGGGCGGGGGACCGTTATCCCGCATATAGGCGACGAGCGCGCCGTCTTTGCGTTTTAGGAGCGCGGGCTGAATCGCGCCGAGCGCAAGCAGGGGTTCACTCAGGCGCCATGTGTCGCCCCCGTCGTTGCTAATCGCAATCAGGGAGCAATCGAAACCGTCGGAGTAGAGGGGCAGCCAGAGGCAGTTGCCGAGAATCAGCGGAGGCTGGCGCGTCATCCAGCCCAGACGACGCGACAACTCGTCCTGGGCATATCGAAGGAGGCGCTCCAGATATGCCTCAAAGCGCGCTCGGTATTCGGGCGGAACCTGCGTGAGTCGTTCCCGTTGCTGCTGCACATAGGCTTCCACTTTCGCCACGAACTTCGCGTCGGGCGAGATGTGAAAGACCTCACTCTCCTGCCAGCGGGGCGCCCGCTGCCGCTGATAAGCGCGTGTTCGCCGATACTTCAGCAGACTCCCTTCCCAGCGATGGTTCAGAATCGTAATCCACATCAGCCACAGCCTCTGGCGCGGGTCTATAAACAGGCAGGGGTTGCAGTCGGGATAGTCGGGCGTATCTGCCATCAGGAACGGCTGGCTCCATCGAGAGTGGTCGGCGCGTTTGCGGGCACCCAGAATCTGCACATCGTCTGCCTCGCGCTCACCCGAACCCGAAAACCAGCACGCCAGCAAGTCGCCGTTAGGGCACTCCACTATGCTGGGCGCATGGTTATGCCAGCGGTTCGGCGGGAAGAGGAACGCACTCTGAAAGACTGCCATCGAGAGAGATTGTACCTGCCTTTTCATTCCGCCTGCAGCTCGCTATAGAGCGGCTGCCCTTCTTTCTGATAGAGTCGCTGAATAGTCGTCCATTGCAGCTGGGGCGTGATGGCTTGCAGAAACGCTTGCACCTCGCCTTCGCTGAGGGGTGTATCGGCGAGGTAGCGTGCGCGATACCAGTTGAGCAGGTAGCGTTCGGGCGGAGCGTGGGGGTCTATTGGCACGCCGCGGTTGGAGATGGCGCTCAGCCGGAGCGCGCCCACCTGCGCGGGCAGATGCCGGGGCGGGTTGGGGCTATAGAAAAACAGGTCTACCCCCACCGTGTGCCAGCCTTCGGATTCCGGCGAGCGTGGCGCAGGCATAGAAACCTGATAGGGCGTCTCAATCGCCTGATGGGTGGCGTCGGGCGCACGGGGAGGCAGATTGCTGATAATGGCTTTCGTGAACTCGCGCGTGGAAGCGTTGCCCCCCAGGTCGCGCGTCTTGATGCCTGACACCAGGGTGTAGCGTAGCGCCGTTTCCACCCGCTCCGCATCGTGATGCAAGCCCAGATGATGCAGCATCTGCACGCTGGAGAGCAAGATTGCCGTTGGGTTCGCAATCCCTTTGCCTGCAATATCGGGCGCGGAGCCATGGACCGCTTCGAACACCGCGTAGCCGTTGCCAATATTACCCCCCGGCGCCACACCCAGCCCGCCCACCAGCCCCGCGCACAGGTCGCTCACAATATCGCCAAACAGGTTGGGCAAAATCATCACATCGAACCGTTCGGGGCGCACCACCAGCTGCATACAGGCATTATCAATCAGGATGTCGTCGGCTTCTAAATCGGGGTACTGCTGGGCGACCTCGCGAAAGCATGCCAGAAACAGCCCGTCGGTCGCTTTGTGAATGTTGGCTTTGTGGACGCAGGTGACCTTGCGCCGCCCCAGCCGCCGCGCCAGTTCAAAGGCGTATTGAATCACCGCCATCGAACCCGGTCGGCTGATGAGTCGGAGTGACTGGGCAATGTCGGGCGTTTGCCAGTGTTCCACGCCCGCGTAGGTATCTTCAATATTTTCGCGCACCAGAATCAGGTCTACATCGTTATAGCGTGTGGGCACGCCCGGCAGCGAGCGAGCAGGGCGCACATTGGCGAACAGATCGAACGCCTTGCGAATCGCCACATTAATACTGCGGTGCCCCGTGCCGATGGGGGTGGTGGTCGGTCCCTTGAGCGCGACCCGGTTGCGCCGTATCGATTCGAGGGTTGCTTCGGGCAGAGGCGTGCCGAACCGTTCCAAACACGCCAGTCCCGCGTAAGCCTCCTCCCACTCGATGGGGATATTGGCTGCAGCGAACACCTCCACCACCGACTCGGTGATTTCGGGTCCGATACCGTCTCCGCGAATCAGCGTAATTCGGTAGTTCATATCCCTGCCTCCTGGTGTTAGAGAACTTCCAGCCGTGCGGCGCGGTAGAGTTGGGCGTAGTAGCCATCCTTTTGCACAAGTTCCGCATGCGTGCCCTGTTCCACCAGTCGCCCCTGATGGAGCACCAGAATGCGGTCTGCAATCTGCACAGTGCTCCATCGGTGGGCAATAATGAGCGTGGTGCGTGTGCCGCGTCCTTCCTCTATCACGCGCCGAATCATCTGTTCCGAAATGGGGTCTAACGAGGCGGTTGCCTCATCAAAAATCAAGATTCGGGGATTACGAAGCAGAGCGCGGGCAATCGCGATTCGCTGGCTCTCGCCTCCCGACAGGCGCACGCCTTTATCTCCAATCAACGTATGATAGCCATTCGGCAATTGCTCGATAAACTCATGGGCGTGCGCCTGTCGCGCCGCCTGCTCAATCGCGTCCATCGGGGCGTCTGGCTGGCTGTAGGCGATATTCTCGGCAATCGTACCCACGAACAGCATCGTCTGTTGCGGCACGACGCCAATCTGCGAGCGCAGGCTCTCCAGCCTCACCTGCTGAATATCGTGATTATCAATCAGGATATGCCCCTGATTCGGGGTGTGGAATCGAAGGAGCAGGTCCACCAGGGTGCTTTTACCCGCGCCTGAATGCCCCACCAGCGCCACCACCTCGCCCGGCTGAATCTCGAACGAAACCCCCTTCAGCGCGTATTGCTCGCTACTGGGATAGCGAAACCAGACATTTTCGTAGCGGATGGCGCCCTGCCACGGGGGGAGCGTAATCGCGTTGGGGGGGTCGTAGACTTCGGGTTCCACATCCAGCACTTCGCGGAAGATGCGTTCAGCGGCAGCGCGTACCTGTTTGCGCGTGAACTGAATCGCGCCCACGCCCGACGCCGCCTGCGCTATCTGATGGAGCAGGAACAGAAAACTCAACAGTTGCCCTGTATTCATGCGCCCTGTCGCCACCTGCTGACCGCCAAACCAGAGAACAAGCGCGATGCTGACCGCGCCGATGAACTCCACTGTGGGACGCAGGCGCGCACGCCGACGCTCCCCGCGTAGCGAGTGGCTCAACACCTGCCGATTCTGACGCACAAACTGCTCAATCTGGCGGTCTTCTGTGGCGAACGCTTTAATCACGCGCACCCCCGCAAGCGTCTCCTGAACCAGCGCACTGATTTCCGCCAGGGCGCCCTGTGTCTGATGCGTGATGCGATGAATCTGACGCCCCAGCCGCCGAATCAGCGTGGCAATCAGGGGCAAAAACAGCAGCGCCAGCAACGCCAACCGCCAGTTGAGGTAAAACAGATAAACAGTAAACGCCACAATCCGCAGGGGCGCGTCCAGCACATCGCGCACCAGCAGCACGGCGTTCTGGACCAGCGGCACATCGTTGGTCAGAATCGACTGAATGGAGCCAATCTGGCGCGATTGAAAAAAGCTCAGCGGCAGGCGTTGCAGATGAGCGAAGATATCTTCCCGCAGGCGCGCCATCATGCGCTGACCCGCCAGCGCCAGATAATAGACCTGCCCGTAGGAGAAAAACCACTTCAGCGCAAAGACCCCGATCACGGTCAGCGACACGCGATTGAGCATCGCCGAGTCGCGCATGTCCATCGAACGGATGACCTGTTCCAGCAGGTAGGCGGTCAGCCCGGTAATCGCCGTTACGCCTGCAGAGCAGAGCAAAGCCCCCACCAGCGGCTTCCACTGCTGTAGCACATACCGCCAGAAACGCCGTTCGATGCGCTCCATGCAGGCTATAGGATACCTCACGCGCCTGCGAGCGCGTTCCCGATGCGCTCGATGCCCGCCTCGATCAGCGCTTCATGCACAGCGTAGGAGAGCCGAATATAGCCTGGCGCACAGAAGCCCTCGCCCGGTACGACCGCCACCCGTGCATGCTCCAGAAGGTACTCTGCAAGGTCGGCGGAGGTCTCAATCAGGCGTCCGTTGTAGGTGCGCCCCAGCAGCGCCTGCACATTTGCGAACACATAGAACGCGCCGCGCGGACGCCAGCAACGCATTCCGGGAATGCGACTCAGCCCCTCCACCATCCGCTGGCGGCGTGCGTCGAAACGCTGGCGTGTTTGCTCAATCCAGTCGCTGTCATCTTCCAGAGCCGCCAGCGCTGCGTATTGCGCTATCGTGCAGGGGTTGGAAGTCATCTGATCCTGCAACGCCTGAATCGCGCGGGCAATCTCGGTCGGCGCGCCTAGATAGCCAATCCGCCAGCCCGTCATCGCATAACTTTTGGAGACTCCGTTAATCGTGATGGTCTGGTTCCACACCTCTTTGCCGAGCGCGCCGATGCTCTCGTGCATGTGCCCGTCGTACACCAGCTTTTCGTAGATTTCGTCCGCGATAATCCAGAGCCGATGCGTGAGCGCGAGCGAGGCAATCTCCTTGAGAGTCTTTCGTGGAAAAACTGCGCCTGTCGGGTTGCACGGTGTGTTGAGGATAATCGCTTTCGTGCGGGGTGTAATGGCAGCGCGCAGGGCATCGTAGGTCGGCAAAAAGTCATGGCTCTCGTCGGTGGGGACGAACACGGGCACGCCGCCCATCAGGCGCACCTGCTCTGGATAAGAGACCCAGCACGGCGTCGGGATAATCACCTCGTCGCCGGGGTCTATCAGCGCCATCAGCGTATTGAAAATAGAGTGCTTCGCGCCGCAGGAGACCACAATCTGGCTGGGGTCGTAGCGAAGCTGGTTTTCGCGCCAGAACTTTTCGCTGAGGGCTTCGCGCAGGGGCATAATGCCGGGTGTGGGCGTGTATTTCGTGTAGCCCGCGTGAATGGCGGTGATGGCGCCCGCTTTGGCGAACTCAGGCGTGTCAAAGTCGGGTTCACCTGCGGTAAAGCTCAGCACATCGATCCCTTGTTGGCGCATCGCCTGCGCCCGAGCCGTTAATGCCAGCGTAGGCGACGGCTGTACCGCACGCGCGCGCTCCGAAAGCATAGCATGCGTTGCCATCACAAAACCTCACTTCACTCGCGCAGAAGGTTCACTTCGTCCACATCGATCGTCGCGCGTAAGCGGAAGATGACGGTGATAATCCCCAGCCCGACCGCTACCTCCGCCGCCGCTACGCCCAGCACGAACAGCGCAAAAATATGCCCTGCGACCTGTTCCTGAACCGTGGGCTGATAGCGGGCGAACGCCAGAAACGCCAGATTCGCCGCGTTCAGCATCAGCTCAATGCACATAAACATCACGATGGGGTTGCGCTTAAGCGCCACGCCCGCTGCGCCTATTGCGAACAGAAACGCCGAAAGCGTCAGATACGCATTCAGGGGAATCGATTCCATCTCAAGCGACCCTCCTGCGTGCCAGCAAAATCGAGCCAATCACGCCGACGGTGAGCAATACCGCCACAATCAACATAGGAAACGCCCACTGCGTGAAGAGCGCTTGCCCTATCGTGCGTGCCGTGCCCACTTCAGGCTCCGCCATCGGCGCGCTGGGCGAGATGATCAAGAACACCTGACTCACCAGCAACGCGAACAGTCCCACGGCTATCAACCATGTAAGCGGGCGCCGCAGCTCGCGCTCCTGCGCGATCGCCTCGGGCGAACCCAGATTCAGCAACATAATCACAAACAAAAACAGCACCATAATCGCGCCCGCGTACACAATCACCTGCAGGATGCCCAGAAACTGGGCGGAGAGCGTGAAATAGAGCATCGCAAGGCTGATGAAATTCAGCACCAGTAGCAGTGCGCTCCGAACAGGATTGCGATTCGCCACCACGCCGACCGCTGTGCCAATTGCAAGCAGCGCCAGCAGGAAAAAGAAGAACCGCTCAAGCATGGGATGCCTCCTTGGGACGATAGGGTTGCGCCTCCTTGACATAAATCAGTTCGCGTGCTTCGGGCTTGCGTCGCCCAGTCCAGCCAAGATAGAGGGCGGCGACCAGCGCGTACCCCACCAGCGCAGGAACCCAGCCCCACACCAGATAGACCGTCAGCAGCGCCAGGTTCGCCAGCCCCGCAGGGATGAGAAACCGCCAGCCCAGGTTCATCAACTGATCGTAGCGCAGGCGTAGGAGCGTCGCCCGCACCCACAAGAACACGAAGAACAGCCCAAACACCTTCGCGACGAACCAGAAGGGCGGCGCCAGCGCGCCCGTAATCGCCGCCAGCACACTCCAGAAACCACCCGCCGACTCCGCCAGCGCCTGAATCGGCGACAGGTTAATCGGCGCAAGGTAGCCGCCCAGAAAACAGGTCGCCATAATCCCGCTAATGGCTAAAATCGCGATATACTCGCCCATAAAGAAGGCGGCGAACTTCATACTGCTATACTCGGTCTGGTAGCCTGCCACCAGCTCACTTTCGGCTTCGGGCAGGTCAAACGGGGCGCGGTTGGTCTCCGCAAGCATACACACCAGAAACAGCGCCGCGCCCACCAGCCCCCATGGCGTGAACACCAGCCAGTTGTGCAGGAAGGGCACGATCCCCCACAGCGGCTCCGCCTGCTTTTCCACCATGTCGGTCATGCGCAGGCTACCCGTGTAGAGAATCGCCGTCGCCAGCGACAAACCCATGCCCAGCTCGTAACTAATCACCTGCGCGCTGGCGCGAAGCCCGCCGAGGAGCGAATATTTGTTATTAGAAGCCCAGCCTGCCAGCAGAAC
>JBBIQJ010000126.1:0-7738 GCA_037442385.1 Armatimonadota bacterium | reverse complement strand
CTTGTGGTGGTGGCGGGCACAACCAGCTGGCTGCTGCGCTTGAGCCGATAGATGAAGGTGCGCTGTTGCTGCGGGAGCGGGTAGTCCACATAGCCCCCCGGCGCAATGGTGCGCGTGCTGAGATAGCGGTCAATATCTTCGGGCATGAGCTTGGTGCCGCTAAGGGGCTGGATGCGACGCAACTCCTCTTCGGAGATACCCTTCTGGCGGGCGTAGGCGCGTGTGCGCGGTGGGATAATCACTTCCAGCCGCTCGCCGACTGTCGGCGCGGGCGCACTGACCGGGATTTCCACGCTCGGCGCGGTGTGTCCTGCACCGTGTCCTGTAGCAGGCGCCGCCTCCACCGCACCCTCCACCTCCATGCGGGCAATCGGCGCCCCAATCGGCAAAATATCGCCCTCCTTCGCCAGCCACTCCACAATCACGCCCGTGTAGGGGCTTTCCACTTCCACATTGGCTTTGTCGGTCTCCATCTCATAGATATGCTCATCCCGCTGAACATGGTCGCCCGGCTGCTTCAGAAACCGCAGAACGCGCACTTCTGTTAACCCTTCACCTAACTGTGGAACCACAACTTCAATAATTGCCATCGTTTCGCCCTCCGTTGCAGGGAGTATTGTACCCGCTTTTCGCCCTTGTTGGGTATACTTCCCCACGGAGGGAAATGATGCGAAACCTGATTATTGCGATTGCAGGGGTCTTACTGCTTGGTGCGCTGCTCGCTCAGCAGGATGCGAAAGCGTTCCTCAAGCAGGTGCAGCAGAAATACCGCAACGCCAAAACGATGGACGTCAATGTCAACCTGACCATCGAGTTCCAGATGGGCAGTAACAGTGGACGCCAGGTGATTGACGCTCACACGATTGTGCAGTTTCCTAACCGCGTGTACGCCAGAATCAAAGGCGGCATGATGGGCGAAACCGAAATCTATTCCGATGGCAAAACGATGTATATGTATAACCCGACAACCAAGCAGTACATGAAGCGCGAGGCACCGCCTACACTCAAGGGACCAGGCGCAGGGATTCTGGGGCCTGTAGGACTGTTGTTCATGCTCGCTGAAGAAGACCTAGATAAAGGCGGCGCTAACCGCAAATTCGCGTTCAAGGGCACCCAGAACCTGCAGGGCAAGCAGGTACGCGTGGTGGAAATCACGGAGAGCGGGAACGGAGGCAACTCCACCGTGCGCCTGATGGTGGGCACGAAGGATATGCTCATCCATCGCGTAGAATCGGTAGAAACCCGCAAAGGGCAGCAACAGGGACAGAACATGACCCAGAAAGTTACCGTCGTCATCAAGTATAACAGCTTCGATAAGCCCGTGCCTGCGAACCGTTTCAAGTTCACCCCGCCGAAAGACGCTAAAGAGATTCAAGCGCCCACTCCGGGCGCGCCAGGGGGCGCACAGGGTCGGTAAAACAAAAAAGGGCGCACGCAGGTGCGCCCTTTTTCGATTTATTTCTCGACCTGCACTTTCACGGCCTTCGGCTTCGCCGACTCGGCTTTCGGCAAGCAGATCTCCAGGATACCGTTGCGATAGACCGCTTTCACCTTGCCCTCATTGATGGGCACAGGCACGGTGTAGGAAACCGTGAACTTGCCGTAGCCGCCCAGTCGGCTGATGTAGTGCGGGGTGACATTCTCGCCCTCAATCAAGGGTTTGCGCTCGCCCGAAATAGTAATCGTGCCATCCGCAATCTCCACATGCAGGTCGTCCTCTTTCACGCCTGGGGCTGTTACGAACAGCACGAACTCCTCTGGCGTCTCGTACACATCCAGCGCGGGCGAGAAGTCAATATGCTCGCCGTCCACACTCGGACGCAGGTCGAACAACCGACCAAACAGCTCATCCATCTCGCGGCGCATTCGCTCCAGCTCGCGGAACGGATTCCACGTTACCATCGTCTGCTCTGGCTCGCGTCGTACCAGCGCTCGCATACCTCACACCTCCTTCCTTGATGAGTTTTGTTCTGGAAGGTCTCTTGAGTACCTTCCACTCAGGAATACGAAGAGGTTCCCCATTAAGTTCCCATTTCGGGGGTCAATTTTCCCCAAATTCCGCCCGAATTTTCCGCAAAAAGGGTATACTATGCCCGTCAAGCAGTTATCGAGTTCAGGCGGGCGACGCCCAAAAGCGGGCGATTTTTTATTGACTCCACGCCTGCCCCGGAGGCGGTCGGCATGCAAAACGAAATGCGGGAAGTCTGGAATCTTATTCGCGAGAAGGTAAAACAGCAAGTGACGGGGCGCACGCTCTATCGTGCGCTGGACGCTCTGATGCCTGTTACTATAGAGGGCGACACGGTGGTGCTGGGGCTGCCCCACGAAGAGTATCAGCTGGCAGGGCATGTGAACGCCCCGCATGTACGGCGATTGATTGAGCAATATCTGATAGAAGCCTACGGCTTTCAGCCGAACCTGATTATTATTGAAGGCACGACACTCGCCGACTGGCAGCTCCATCTGCGCAAACAGGAGGAGCTGCGCAAACTGGCGGAGCAGACCGCACGCAAGCAGACTCAGATAACCCGCGCCTACACGACATGGGACTCCCTCTACGAACAGGTGGGGCGCAAATTTGCCGAGGTTACGGGGCGCAGTCTCGCCCTCAATCGCGCGCGCTACCTGCAGGAGGTGGTACAGATGGTGCGCGAAGCGCTCACCCGGCTCCCCCTCGAAACCGAGCAAGACGAGCGCCAACTGAACCGCGTCATTGAGCGCATCGCCACCAACGCCGAAGTCCCCGCCGCAATGGTCGCCTGGATGATTCTCTACGAAACCCCCTCGGAGCAGCCATGACACGCCGTGAACGAACCCTGCTTGGGCTGCTGGTTGCCGTGATTCTGGTCGCGGTGCTGGCGCTGATTCGCTCTCAGCCATGGGGGCGCATTGATATCCGGCTTTTCAAGCCTTCCACGGTTGACTGGATCGTTTGCGTTAAACTCAACGAAGGGGGCAACGGCGACCTGCTGATGCTCAAGCCCGATGGGCAGTCGGTGTTTCTCACCCAGGACAACCACGATGACCAGTCGCCTGCGTGGGCGCCCGACGGGAAAAAGATTGTCTTCTCGTCCAATCGGCGCGATCAGGTCTATCAGCTCTGGACGATAGACCCCGACGGCAAGGGGCTGATGCAACTCACGATAGGCGGCGGGGCAAAACAGGCGCCGATTTACGATAAAGACGGCGAACACATTCTGCATATCGCGCAGGGGCTGGTAACGGAGGTGGATGCGAAAGGCACGCACGCCACCCAGCTCATCCCCCTGGCATCGCAGATGACCCAGGTCCGCGAGCAGTTTGGGCAGGTCGCCTTCCGCTACGCCCGACGCTACAGCGAAACCCTGATTGCCGCGGTGCAACGCATCGACGAGGGCGAGCAGGCGGTGATTCAGGATCTCACACTGGGACGAGAGCAATTCACTTTACCGGTGCTGCTGACAGGCGCCCAGGTGGACATCGTCTGGGCGCCCGACAGGCCCCAACTGGTGGTGACCGGAGTGGCGGTGCCGTTGCCCACCACTTCGCCTGACGCGCTGAAGCCGATGGGGGCGATTGTGCGTTTCGACTTCCGCAACGGTATCCGAGAGCCAGAAGTGTTGCCCCTCTGGCTGGACCCCACGAATCGGCAGGGTGCGATAGAGGTCGCGTGGTCGCCCGATGGGTCGCGAATCGCTTTTGTGCTGGTGGAACGCAAGGAAGACGGCACGCTGGTGCGCAAGGGGCTCTACACTGTCCCCGAAGCGGGTGGTCCGCTCACCGAGATTGTAGCGGGGGCGGTCTACGAACCCTCCTGGTCGCCTGATGGGCAGCAGCTGGTGTTCGCGATGGGTTCGGTGGGCGCGCGGCAGATTTACACCGTGCGCATCGATGGCACCGACCTGAAACAGCATACCGAGTCGGGCGATCACATCAGCCCGCGCTGGTCGCCCGCACGCAAATGAAGATCAATCCCTTTTGCGCATCTGCCCCAGCCAGCGCGCCAGCTTCAGGCTGTGAGAGGCAAAGCGCGCTTCTCGGAAATCGAGTTGCCGCGCCTTCTCGAACGCTTCCGCGGCTTCGGTGGAGCGACCGAGTCGCGCCAACAGGCTACCTTTGAGCGCCCAGGCGCCAGAATCGTGTGGACCGATTGTCAGCGCCCGATTGTAGCAGTGCAGAGCCTCCTCCGGACGCCCCAGTTGCTCCAGCGTCATGCCTTTTTGAAGCCCGGCGTGAGCGTTATTCGGCTCTATGGCGAGCGCGCGCTCAGCGCATTCCAGCGCTTCTGCGCTGCGCCCCAATTGAAGCAGTGCGGAACTTTTGCCAATCCACGCTCCTGTGTGTTGGGGCGCTATCGTCAGCGCCTGTTCGAACGTCTCCAGTGCTTTTTCAAACTGGCGCAAAGCGATGTGAGCCACGCCCTTCTGGAACCATGCGCCTGCATCGTGCGGGGTTCGTCTTGATGGCAAGTTCAAGGCGCGTCAGCTCCCCCTCAAGCGCTCGAAGCATCTGCCTGCGGGGGTCAGGCTTCACCCCCAGGCGAGTCAGCAGCCAGTCCAGAACGCTCATCGCTTATCCCCCCTGTTTACAGTGTGAAGTATACCTCCTGATGGCGGGGTCGTGGGTGAATCGAGATGGAAGGTCGCCTTACAGGCATGCGTAGGGGCGCGGTCGCCGCACCCCACGCGGCGAAATCTGCTGTGCCACAAGGTGGAATGCGCATCCTTGCAACAGAGCAGGTCTACCCGTCGGATTTTAGGGGTGGCGTTAGTGCCAGAGGGCTGAAGCCGTTCCTGTGATATACACATACGACTTCCGTCGGGTGATGTACAGGCTACGGAAGCCAGCGCAGGCTGGTTTGGTTTGTTAGGAACGCGGAGAGAACCGCTTTCACTACTGTGGTGCGGCGGCTCAAAAAGGTGTGTTTGATGTTCAGGATGAAGCCTTCAGCGAGGTGAGGCAGTTCCTCCAGAAACTATAGTGGACTTCCCACAAAAGGTATACTATCCCCTGCGATGCTACCAGAGGAGGCTGTGCCGGTTGCGGGCGAGCGGGTGAGTTTTGAGCGCGAGCGCGGGGTGAGCGCCATTGTTGTCTCCCCCGAGGTCGCCTATCTGTTCGTACGCGCTCAGAGCGAGACCGACCCGATTACGGTGCGCCAGCAGATTCTGGACATGCTGGCACAGGCGGGGCTGAGCATTTCGTTGATTAAACTGCAACGCAATGGCTTGAGCTTCGCCGTACCTGTCGAGGATCTGGCGCGCACCCATCAGGCGCTGTCTAGTGCGTCGCTGCAAATTACCGTGAAGCCGCGCCTGCGGGTCATCTCCATCTACGGGCAGAACATGCGCGAACTGCACGGGGTGCTGGCAAAGATGGCGGAGATTCTCAACGAAGCCGGCGTCGCGATTGAGCAAATCAGCGACGCGCATGACCGCCTTATCTGTCTCATCAGTGCGGAACGCGCCCAGGAAGTCGTCAAGCGCATTCGGAAGGCGTTCCACCTGCGCGCTGAGGCGGTACGCTGGTACGATTCGTTCTCCACAGTGAGGTGAACCGATGCGAATCCGCGTGCTGAAATTCGGGGGCACCAGCGTGGACACCCACGAGCATCGCCTGATGGCGGCGCGTAAGGTCATTCACTGTCTGGAATCGGGTTGCAAGCCTGTGGTGGTGGTTTCCGCCATTGGGCGGCGGGGCGCGCCCTATGCCACCGATACACTCGTAGACTTTCTCACGCAATTAGACCCCACTGTGCCGCCCCATCCGCGTGAGAAAGACCTGATGATGGCGTGCGGGGAGATAATCTCCACTGTGATTTTCGCGCAGACGCTGCGGATTCTGGGCTACGCTTCGGTTGCGCTGACGGGCAATCAGGCAGGTATTATCACCGACAACGAGTTCGGCAACGCCCGCATTCTGGAGATAGACCCGACGCCCATCCTGCGGTGTCTGGAGCAGGGCTGGATTCCTGTCGTAGCGGGGTTTCAGGGCGTAACGCGCCCCGACGCGATTTTCCATCGCGGTTCGATTACCACGCTGGGACGCGGCGGCTCGGACACAACGGCGGCGGCGCTGGGCGCGGCGCTTCAGGCAGAAGGCGTGGAAATCTATACCGATGTGGACGGCGTGAAGACCGCCGACCCCGACTTCGTGCCGCACGCGCCCACTTTGCGCGAAGTGTCTTACGCCGAAGTCGCCGAGATTGCCCATCAGGGCGCGCGCGTGCTACACCCCCGCGCGGCTGAAATCGCGATGGACTACGGAATCCCGCTGTGGGTTAAATGCACTTTCTCCGATGAGCCGGGCACGCTGGTCGTCGCGAATCCCCAGCGCACGCCCCATATCACAGGCATCACCCACACAGGCAAACTGGTCTACCTCAGTTTTTACATCCCCTACCCCGAACACAAAGCACAGCTGGAGCTGGAACTCTATCGCCTGATGGCGCGAATCGGGGTGAACCTGCAGGGCGTGGGCGTAGACGAAGAGGGGGTCGGCTTTGGCTTCCCGCGCGAACACTGGCAGACGGTGCGCTCCACACTGGATGGGCTGGTCATCCCCCTGGGCGACCCCCCTGTGTTCTACCTGCTCCAGTTCGGCGAGCAGCCCAGCGAGCTGTGCAAAATCCAGCAGGGAATGCTGGAGAAAGCGGGGCTGGGAGGCGAGCGGCTCCGCACGGTGCCCATCACCATTGCAGAGGGGTGTACGATGGTCTCCCTGATTGCGCAAGGGTTCAGCCAGCGTCCAGGAGTGTTCGCGGAGGTTCACCGCACGCTCACCGAGGCAGGAATCCCCATCTGGCAAACCGCCGACTCGGAACTCTCCATCTCGTGCATCATCCCCGAAAGCGAAGTGGAACGCGCGGTACAATTGCTCCATGAGCGATTTGTCGAAACCGCCGCCGTCGGAGGAACCTGAAGTTCCTGAAGGACCTCCGCGCCCGGAGCTGCCCGAAGTGCCCGATGTGCATTTCGAGCGCCCCAAGTTGCCGTCGGGTCCCTCGCCCGGGTTTCAGCAAGGCATGAAGGCGATGAGCCTGGCATTTTCCATCGGCTTCGCGCTGGCGGGTCCCGTGATACTGGGCGGGTTGGTGGGCTACTGGCTGGATTCGCGCCTGAACACCTCGCCTACATGGACGCTCATTCTGGTATTGCTCGGCACGGTGGCAGGGTTCGTGCAACTGGTTCGCATGGTGAACAAGATGAATGAGTAGGCACGGCGGGTATAATCTTGCGGGTCTATGACACTCGCAGATTTGGGCTGGGCGTTTTTAAGGATAGTTATCCTGCTGGGCTTTTTGCTGGGCACACTGCCTGTGGTTATCTGGCTGGAGCGGCGCGTGCTGGCATGGTTCCAGAACCGAATCGGACCGAATCGGCTGGGACCGTTTGGCTTGCTCCAGCCGATGGCGGACGCGGCGAAGCTCTTCTTCAAGGAGGAGATAATCCCTGCTCAGGCGGATCGGCTCATCTGGTCGCTGGCGCCTGCCCTCTCGCTATTTCCTGCGCTGGTCGCGGCAGCCACCATCCCCTGGGGACCGAACCGGCTGCTGACCCCTGTTGCCGATGTGGACATCGGTATTCTCTATTTTCTGGCGATGTCGTCGCTGGCGGCGTACGGGGTTCTGCTAGCAGGCTGGGCTTCTAATAACAAATATTCGCTCCTCGGCGGGCTTCGCGCCAGCGCGCAGGTGATTAGTTACGAGCTGGGCATGGGTTTGTCGCTGGCGACGGCGATTCTCTACACGGGTAGCCTG
>JBBIQJ010000125.1:0-7857 GCA_037442385.1 Armatimonadota bacterium | reverse complement strand
CTACCTGCATAGCATAGCCCGTGACGCTGCACCTCAATGCATTTCGGGGAGAACCAGCTATCTCCGCGCTCGATTGGCATTTCACCACACTACCCCCAGTTCCTCCGAGCCCTTTTCAACGGACACCGGTTCGGCCCTCCACCGTGTGTTACCACGGCTTCAGCCTGACCAGGGGTAGATCGCGCGGTTTCGGGTCTACGCCTTGTGACTGAGTCGCCCTGTGAGGACTCGCTTTCGCTACGGCTTCGCGCCTGAGGCGCTTAACCTTGCCACAAAGCGTAACTCGCCGGCTCATTCTGCAAAAGGCACGCCGTCAGGCTGTTCCCCTTGCGGGGCATAGCCCTCCGACTGCTTGTAAGCGCACGGTTTCAGGTTCTCTTTCACTCCCCTCGCCGGGGTGCTTTTCACCTTTCCCTCACGGTACTGGTTGCGCTATCGGTAGCAAGGAGTATTTAGCCTTACCCGGTGGTCCGGGCAGATTCGCACAGGGTTCCACTTATCCCGTGCTACTCGGGATCCCGACGGGGCGCTCCACTTTTCGCATACGGGGCTCTCACCCTCTATGGCGTGCCGTTCCAGGCAGCTTCTGCTAAGCGGAAGGCGCTCCCTTGTGTCGGTCCCACGACCCCAATCGGGCACGCCCGATTGGTTTAGGCTGTTCCCCGTTCGCTCGCCACTACTGAGGGAATCCCATTCGGTTTCTTTTCCTCTGGGTACTGAGATGTTTCAGTTCCCCAGGTTCCCTCCACACCGCCTATGGGTTCAGCGGTGGGTGACCACCCTTACGGTGGCCGGGTTTCCCCATTCGGGAATCCACGGATCAACGCCTGCTTGCGGCTCCCCGTGGCTTATCGCAGCTTGCCACGCCCTTCATCGGCTCCTTGCTCCTAGGCATCCACCGTGCGCCCTTAGTAGCTTGCCTCTATGGGCGCGCTTCTCGGTGACTCCAGTCCAATTGTCAAAGTGCTCGTGTGGGTCCGTTGCCCATTGGACACCAGCCCAACTGTGAAGGTCCCGTAAGACCCTCAGAGTTAGGTTGGTGGAGGCGACCGGATTTGAACCGGTGACCCCCTGCGTGCAAAGCAGGTGCTCTCCCGCTGAGCTACGCCCCCGTTGGTGGGCGCGATTGGATTCGAACCAATGACCTCACCCTTATCAGGGGTGCGCTCTAACCAGCTGAGCTACGCGCCCAAAATTCCCTCAAAACCGGGCAGGGTGCCTTGCGAGCGAAACTCCGTTAAAGGAGGTGATCCAGCCGCACCTTCCGGTACGGCTACCTTGTTACGACTTAGTCCCCCTTACCAGCCACACCTTCGGCGGCTCCCTCCCTTGCGGGTTAGGCGACCGACTTCGGGTGCAGCCGACTCGGGTGACTTGACGGGCGGTGTGTACAAGGCCCGGGAACGTATTCACGGCGGTATGGCTGACCCGCCGTTACTAGCGATTCCGCGTTCACGCAGTCGAGTTGCAGACTGCGATCCCAACTGAGGGCGGTTTTTTGGGATTCGCTCCCGCTCGCGCGTTCGCTGCCCTTTGTACCGCCCATTGTAGCATGTGTGAAGCCCTGGACGTAACCGCCATGCTGACTTGACGTCATCCCCACCTTCCTCCGTGTTGACCACGGCAGTCTCCTCCGAGTGCCCGGCATGACCCGCTGGCAACAGAGGACAGGGGTTGCGCTCGTTGCGGGACTTAACCCAACACCTCACGGCACGAGCTGACGACAGCCATGCAACCGGTGTGCACGAGTCCACGAGTTTCCCCGCGGAGGGCCCCTGTTTCCAAGGGCTTTCCCGTGCATGTCAAGCCCAGGTAAGGTTCTTCGGTTAGTATCGAATTAATCCACATGCTCCACCGCTTGTGCGGGCCCCCGTCAATTCCTTTGAGTTTCAACCTTGCGGCCGTACTCCCCAGGCGGGGCGCTTAATGCGTTAGCTGCGGCACTGAGGGCTTCGCCCCCAACACCTAGCGCCCATCGTTTAGGGCTGGGACTACAGGGGTATCTAATCCCTTTCGCTCCCCCAGCTTTCGCACCTCAGCGTCAGAAGCAGGCCAGAGATCCGCCTTCGCCACTGGTGTTCCTCCCGATATCAATGCATTTCACCGCTACACCGGGAATTCCAATCTCCTCTCCTGCCCTCGAGCTCCGCAGTATCCAGTGCAGCCTCTCGGTTGAGCCGAGAGATTTCACACCAGACTTACGGAGCCGCCTACGTGCGCTTTACGCCCAGTAAATCCGGGCAACGCTCGCCCCCTACGTATTACCGCGGCTGCTGGCACGTAGTTAGCCGGGGCTTATTCACCAGGTACCGTCCGAAGTCGTCCCTGGCAAAAGGAGTTTACACCCCGAAGGGCTTCGTCCTCCACGCGGCGTCGCTGGGTCAGGCTTTCGCCCATTGCCCAAGATTCCCGACTGCTGCCTCCCGTAGGAGTGGGGCCCGTGTCTCAGTGCCCCTCGGGCCGGCCATCCTCTCAGACCGGCTACCCGTCGCAGGCTTGGTGAGCCGTTACCTCACCAACTACCTGATAGGCCGCGGGCCCATCCCGAAGCGGATCGCTCCCTTTAGATACGCCAGCCGAAGCCAACGTATCCACATCCGGTATTAGCCCCAGTTTCCCAGGGTTGTCCCGGTCTTCGGGGCAGGTTACCCACGTGTTACTCCGCCGTTCGCCGCTCTCGGCAATCCCGAAGGACTGCCTACCGCTCGACTTGCATGTCTAAGGCACGCCGCCAGCGTTCGCCCTGAGCCAGGATCAAACTCTCCGTCAGAAAACTCACTCCCGCTCATCGCGGGCGAATTTTCTTCGGATGTTGATCAGGAGCTCGCAAAGCGCTTACCTGCCCGGTTTTCAAGGAACTCTCGCCGCCGACCTCTCCCGCTGGATCTGTCGGCAGGGGATAGTATACCCTATCCCAGACGCGTTTGTCAAGGGCATCAGCCCCTGCTCTGAACGCTCCGAGAAATCTCAAGGTTCAAATCGCCGTCCGCTGGACGCCCTCTGGCTTCCAGCGGGGATATAATTTACCACATACCCCCCCGCCTTTGTCAAGGGTTTCAACCCCTTTCAGGGCGAATTGACCCCCAAATTCCCCCCAATTTCGCGCCAGACCCCAAAACGGGTACAATTCCTCAAGGAGGTCTCTATGCGCTATGCCTTACCCATGTTCTATCCGATTGCCACACCGTGTGCAACAGGTTACCGATATTGCAGACCTGATCGGCTATACGCCGCTAATCCGCCTGCGCAAAATCGCGGCGCATCTGCCCGACACCCTCGAAATTTATGGCAAAGCCGAATGGTTCAATCCCGGCGGTTCCGTGAAAGACCGCCCTGCATGGAACATCGTGCGCCTCGCGCTGGAGCGCGGCGAGCTGACACCCAATAAGCGCCTGCTGGACGCCACTTCAGGCAACACTGGAATCGCCTTCGCGATGCTGGGCGCCGCGCTCGGATTCGGCGTGACGCTCTGCATGCCTGCGAATGTTGCCCCCGAACGCAAGCGCATCCTACAAGCCTATGGCGCCGAAGTCATCCTGACCGACCCGCTGGAAAGTTCCGACGGCGCTATCCGCATGGCACGCCAGCTTTATGCACAGAACCCCGAACGCTACTTCTACGCCGACCAGTATAATAACCCCGCCAACTGGCAAGCCCACTATGAGACCACAGGGGTGGAAGTCTGGCACCAGACCGAGGGGCGCATTACTCATTTCGTGGCGGGGCTGGGCACAACAGGCACTTTCGTGGGCACGGGGCGACGCCTGCGCACCTATAATCCGCAAATTAAACTGATTGCGCTCCAGCCCGACTCGCCCTTTCATGGACTGGAGGGACTGAAACACCTTGAGACCGCAATAGTGCCCGGCATTTACGACCCCGCCCTTGCTGACGAGACGCTCTTTATCAGCACGGAAGACGCCTATCGCATGGTGCGCCGCCTGGCGCGTGAGGAGGGGCTGCTGGTGGGAATCTCTTCAGGGGCAGCCGTGGTGGGAGCGCTGAAGGTCGCCGAGAGCGTCGCTCAGAGCGAAAACCCACAGGCGGTTATCGTGACGATTCTTTGCGACAGCGCCGACAAATATCTCTCCGAGCGCCTGTGGGAGGAGGCGCCATGAGGCTCCTGTTGCCCCCAGAACTGGCAGAGGCGATTCGCGCTCATGCCGCCGAAGATTACCCCTACGAGTGTTGCGGCGCCCTGCTGGGGCACGAAGAAGGAGAGCAGCGGGTCGTGGCGCAGGTGGTTCGATTAGCCAACGAGCGTACGGAAGAGCGGGAACGCCGCTTCTTCGTCAGCCCCGAACAGGTGCTTCGGGTGGAGCGCCAGGCGTACCGTGAAGGATTGCTTCTGCTGGGGTTTTACCACTCCCATCCAGACCACCCTGCTATTCCCTCCGAGTATGACCGTCAGTACGCCCTGCCATGGTACTCCTACCTGATTGTTTCCGTGCAGCAGGGCGTGCCAGCGGAAATCCGCTCGTGGCGGTTGCGCGAAGACCGCTCGCAATTTGACGAAGAGCCACTTTTTCAGCAGGAGCCTAGCCCCTGAGTGCGAATCGCGGGGGCTATGAGACTCAAGAGTATCCTTTTCGGGTTCCTTGCGTTCGTTTCGCTTTGCGTTGGTACAGCGCAGGTATCCGTCGATCTGTTCAAAAATCTCAAACCCCGCAACATCGGTCCCGCCAACATGGGCGGGCGTATCACCGATATTGAAGGCGTGCCTGGTAACCCGCTCACGGTCTATGTGGGCACCGCGACCGGCGGACTCTGGAAAACCACCAACGGCGGCATCTCGTGGACGCCCCTGTTCGACGATCAGGAGACCCAGACGATTGGTGATATTGCCCTGGACCCTCAGAACCCCGAAGTCTTATGGGTCGGCACGGGTGAGGGCAACCCCCGCAACAGCATCTCGGTGGGGGCAGGCATCTACCGCTCGCGCGACGGGGGCAAAACCTGGGACTATCTGGGGCTGCGTGAGGCGCGCCAGATTACCCGGATTATTGTTCATCCGCGCGACCCGAACACCGTCTGGGTTGCCGCGCTGGGGAGCGCCTTCGGGCCCAACCCCGAACGCGGCGTGTTCATGACCACCGACGGCGGCAAAACCTGGCAGAAGGTACTTTATATCGACGAACATCACGGCGCTTCTGACCTCGATATTGACCCCGTGAATCCGAACATCCTCTATGCGGGGATGTGGCGTTTTGAGCGTAAGCCGTGGACGCACACCAGCGGCAGCGAACAGGGTGGCGTCTTCAAGTCCACCGATGGCGGGCGCACATGGAAAAAGCTCACCAATGGATTACCCCGACTGATGGGGCGTATCGGGGTCAAAGTCGCGCCCAGCAACTCGAATGTGGTCTATGTAATCGCCGAATCGAACGACGGAACCCTTTTCCGCTCCGACGATAAGGGTGAAACCTTCCGTCTGGTCTCGCGGGAAACCAACATTGTCTCGCGCGGGTTTTACTACACCGACATGCGGGTGGATCCCAAAGATGAGAATCGCCTCTACTTTCTGGCAACCCAGCTGCGCATGTCCATCGACGGCGGACGTACCAGCGAGCAGATTGCTTCGCGTGTGCATTCCGACCACCACGCGCTCTGGATTGACCCCCTCAACCCCAACTGGATCTGGAACGGCAACGACGGCGGGTTGGCGCTCTCGATGGATCGGGGCGCCACATGGGATGTCGTCAGCAACATCCCGCTGGGGCAGTTTTATCAGGTGGTGGTCAGCAACGAGGCGCCGTTCTATCAGGTTGCAGGCGGTCTGCAGGACAACGGCAGCTGGGTGGGCTATGCCCGCACCAAAGACGGCGGGATTGTGAACGAACACTGGCGCATGGTCAGCTTCGGCGATGGCTTCCACTGCGTGTTCCACCCCGAAAAGCCCTACTGGATTATTAGCGAATCGCAAGGAGGCAATATCGTCCGCACCGACATGAACACGGGCGTTCAGGAAAACATCAGCCCGCAAGCGCGCCGCGGCGATGGCGGCCCCGTCAAAGACCTCAAGTACCGATTCAACTGGAACACGCCAATTGTGCTGTCGCCGCACGACCCCAACACAGTCTATGTGGGCGCCCAGGTGATGTTCAAATCCACCGACTTCGGCACCACATGGAGCATTATTAGCCCCGACCTCACCACCAACGACCCCGAAAAGCAAAAGGATGCAGGCGGTCCCGTGTGGGTGGAAAACACCACCGCCGAGTTCCACTGCACCATCATCAGCATCGCCGAGTCGCCTGTCCAGCCCGGGGTCATCTGGGTGGGCACGGACGACGGCAACCTGCAGGTTACATGGGATAGCGGCGTCTCGTGGACGAATCTCACGTCGAATGTGCCTAACCTGCCCCCCAACTCGCCTGTCTCGCATGTGGAGCCGTCGCACACGGATGTGAAAGTCGCCTATGTCGCTTTTGACCGCCACATGCTCAACGACTATCGCCCCTACATCTACAAAACGACCGACGGCGGCAAAACCTGGCAGAAGATGACGAATGGGCTGTGCGATGAGTGCTATGTGTTCGCGGTGCGCGAAGACCCACGAAATCCGAACCTGCTGTATGCAGGCACGGAGCGTGGGCTTTACATTTCCTTCGACGGCGGTCAGAACTGGCAGAAGATGCCCAACCTGCCCGCAGTGCCCGTGTATGACATGGTGGTACATCCCCTCATGAACGACCTTGTGGTGGGCACGCACGCACGTAGTGTGTATGTGTTTGACGACATCACGCCGCTTCAGGAGATAAACCCCGCCATTCTGGAGAAGCCTGCGCACCTGTTCACGCCGCCGACCGCATGGCGCTATTCGGGACGCTTCTCGCGCTATGGGCGCGGCGATCGTCCCTATGCGGCGCCCACTCCCGCTTCAGGAGCGATGATGACCTACTATCTCAAGGAGAAGCCGAAGGAAGGGCGCGTGCGCCTGCAGATTCTGGATGCGCAGGGCAAGGTGCTACGCGAGTGGACCCGCATCCCGCAGGAGCCTGGCATCCATCGCGTGGAGTGGGATTTGCGCATGCGCGTCGGCACAGAGGAAGAGGAACCCGAATCCCCTGCTCCCGGTCAGCGCCCCACACTAGGCAGAACTCCGCTCGGGCCCCAGGTGTTGCCAGGCACCTACACTGTGCGTCTGATGGTGGGTGACTTCCAGACCGAGAAGCCGCTCACCGTGCGTGCGGAACCTGCGCTGGAGCCGTACCTGCTGAACATGAAGGTGGGCTACCAGTTCGCGCTGGAGACGCTGGAGATGATTCAGAAACTCAATCGCGCCGCGCAAACGCTCAGCAGTATCGAAACCCAGCTGCAGAATCTGCGCCAGACCGCACGCCAGCAGGGCATCCGTCTGCCTGAGGCGGTCAGCAAAGCGCTGGAAGAACATGAGAAGACCATCAACGCGCTGCAAGCGCAGATCGACAACCCCAACACGGGGCTGGCGTATGCACGCGGGCCGCGCCTGCGCGGGCGGCTCAACTCGGTCTACTCCGCCGTCTCTAGCAACACAGGTCCCACGCAAGCACAAGTTGCCTACTTCAACGAGGTTAAGGCAGAGTTCGAGGCGCTCTACACCCAGATTCAGGACTACCTCCAGAAGCAAGTGCCCGCGCTGAACGAGACCCTCAAGACCCACAACCTGCCGATAGTGCTGGTTGGAGAAGGCACGCCGTAATTTCGCTCACGGGGGGCGAAGGCTCGTCCTACCAACACACGCCCCCCCTTTCCCTGCGATACCCGAAGAGCTAAAAACGCAAACCCAGATAACACGCTCCTCTTGTGCCATGATAACCACTTAGAGCGTATACGAGAAGTAGAAATGTGAAAAAAAACTCCCCATGAACACAGCAC
>JBBIQJ010000124.1:0-7880 GCA_037442385.1 Armatimonadota bacterium | reverse complement strand
AAAACACATTCCGAGTTGACGCTCTCCATCGGGTATAGTTCATGTCCGCAGCCACTTCAACCCTTAACGAGGGAGCCGAACGCATGGAAGCCATTATCGCCCTGATTACGCTCAGCGCATTGGAGATTGTGCTGGGGATCGACAACATCATTTTTATCTCCATCCTTTCCGACAAGCTGCCCGAAAACCAACGGACGCGCGCTCGCTTTGTGGGACTGGGGTTAGCACTGGTGATGCGAATTCTGCTGCTGCTCTCCATCACCTGGGTGCTGGGACTGCAGAAGCCGCTGTTGACGCTCTTCGGCAACGAGTTTTCGGGCAGAGACCTGATTTTGATTCTGGGCGGGCTGTTCCTGATAGGGAAGGCAACCTACGAGATTCATCACAAGGTGGAAATGGCAGACCAGCCCCACCCGATCCCGAAACGAATCAGTTTCGGATGGGCGGTGGTGCAAATTATGCTGATTGACCTCGTGTTCTCGGTGGACTCGGTGTTGACGGCGATTGGCATGGTGCGCGAGCTGTGGGTGATGATTGCGGCAGTCGTTGTTTCCATCGCGTTCATGCTGGCGTTTGTGGGTTCGGTGAGCAGACTCATCGACGCACATCCCTCGCTGAAGGTGCTGGCGCTGGCGTTTCTCGTGCTGATTGGGTTCAATCTGCTGGGCGAGGGTTTCGGTTATCACATCCCCAAGGGCTACACCTACTTCGCGATGGCCTTCGCCGTGGCGGTGGAGGTGATTAACATTCGGATTGGGGCACGCAAAAAGACGTAGGGCGTCTAAAAAAGGTACAATCACATGGCGAGGGGCTGGGGAGATGATACCGATGCAGGAGTCAACGACACACACGCCCGACACGGAGCGCGTGCCAAAAGAGCGCATCGAAGCGCTGATGCGCGAGGCGGTGCATCTGTACGAGCAGAACCGCCTTGAGGAGGCGCTATTGGCATGCGAAGGGATTCTGGCATTAGACCCGCGCCATGTGCATGCGCTTTCGCTGAAGGGGCTGATTCACGAACGCCGGGGTCAGATTGCGGATGCGATTCATGCATATGAGTGCGTGCTGGAGATAGACCCGCTGTGTGTTGCAGAGCGCGTACGGCTGGAAGCGTTGCGTGCGGGGGGACAGCGTAAGCACACAGTCGCCCGCCCGCTCTGGCTGGAAGCGATGCCGGCCGTGCTGGCGTTTCTGGGCGCGGGACTGGTGCTGATACTCGGCTTTGTGTGGCTCGTTCGTGCGACGGCGCCGCCCCCTGCGCCGCAGCCAGCAACCGCTCCCAGCACGAGTCTTGCCCCTGCGCCCGCCACTTCTACCCCTGCGACGAATCCCAACCCGATTCCGCCGCCTGCACCCTCGCGCACGGAGCCTGTAGACGGGGCGGTGCCGCCCGTGCTGGTAGACCCCAGCAAGGTCGCGCTGGCTCCGACCAGCCCGCCCACGCCGCCACTGACAGGCGCCTTGCCAAACCTGCCTGCGCCCCAAAACAAAGCCGAAAAAGAGGCGCAGCCCGAAACCTCCAGTTCTTCAGAACCTTCGAAGCCCCAGAGCGAAGTGATGCCCGATGTAAAAGTCGAAGAGCGCGACCCCGGGGTGTACGAGATTCAGGTTCATCGGGTGGGTTCAGGCGAATCAAACCCGTCGCGTGAGGACCCTCTTGCCGCCGCACGCCGTTATCAGATGGCGGGCAACTATCGCGAAGCGATTGCGGCGTATCAGCGCGCTCTGCCCACTGCGCCCTCGCCCGGCTATGTGCATCAGCAGATAGCGACCTGCTACCTACGCCTGAACGACAAAGCGAACGCCCGCAAGCACTTCCAGCAAGCCATTCGCGAGTACGAGCGCCAGATTAGCGCAGGGCGCGATATGGACGGTGCACGGCAGGGCATCGCCTCGTGCCAGGACGGGCTGAAGCTATGCGACGAGTGAGCGCCATCCTGCTGGGTTTTCTCGTCTGCTGGCAGAGTCTGAACGCCCAGCAGGCGCCCCTGCTGCTGGTCTACCATGAGCGCGTCCCCTTCTCCAGCTCAGAGGAAGACCCCAACCTGCCCGTTCAGGCGCCTCTGACCGCGTTTCTGAACGAGATTCGTAAAGTGCGCGTGGAGTGGTATCATCCCAGTCATCCCGCGGTGCAACAGGTGTTGCAGGCGCGTGGACTTGCCTCCAGCCTCGCCGAACAGCCCGACGCCACCCTGCTAATGCAGGTCGCGCGGGCGATGGGGGCAACCTATCTACTCACGGTGCGTTGCACAAACGGCAAGAAGGGACAGATTCAATACGCCTGCACTTTATGGCAGCTCGGGCGGCGTGCCCCGCTCTGGCAAAGCGAAGGGATTCAACAGTTCACCGAGGAAACCTATCAGAACGCGCTGATGAGCCTCCTGCGCACGCTGGCGATGCGCATGAATCAGGAGGCGTTTGCCGATTTACCCACGCTCCCTGAAAACCCTTCACTGCCCCCGGTTTCCCAGAATCAATCGCCCTCCCCCCCTGCGAACACGCCCCAGAAGCGGCTGGAGCAACTGCTTCAGGAGGGGCGCTTGCGTGAAGCGATTGCCCCCCTGCGCACGCTCATCAATCAGGAGCCCACAAACCTCACCTACCGCCTGCAACTCATCCAGATTTATCGCCAGCTCGACATGGAGAGCCTGACGGCTCAGGCAATCGACGACGCGCTTGCGCTCTTCCCGGACGACGAGACACTCCTTGACCTCTGGGCGCGCACCCTGCGGGAACATCATGAGCCACCCCAGGTGATAGAAGCGCTCCAGCAAAGACTGCGCGCGAATCCCGCCTCCAGCACGCTGCGCCTGTACCTTTTTGATGTGCTGTTAGCCTCAGGACACACGGACGAAGCCGAAGCGGTGCTGACCTCTCTCCAGAGCGCGAATCTGCCTGAAGTGCGCTGGCGCGAATACCTGCTACAGGGCGCCAAACGGCGCTACGAGATTACAGGCGAGCCGGTCCAAGGTTTCGGCGAGCAAGTTAGTCTGTGGTGGATGATTGTTTCAGGCGCGTTCACCGATTTTGCGAATGAGATTTTAGACCTCCGTCGCCTTGCCAGCGACCCCGCGCCCGATTGGAAACAGCTCCGCGAACGGGGCGAGCAGCTGGTGCAGCGAGTGCTGGAGTTCGGGCAGTGGTTTGGACGGATGCAGCCGGACGCGACCCTCCAGAAACCTTACCAGCATGTGCGTTTCGGGGCGCAGTTGCTGGGGCAGTCGGCGCAACATATGGCACGCTACTTGCTGTCGCGTAACCGGGAGGAGGCGGAACAGGCAGCCACGCTCCGTATTGAAGCGTTGCGCGAGCTGGAATCTGCCCAGCCGAAACCTGAGCGATGATAGAACTGGGTTTACTGCTTGGCTTGGCTGTGCTGGGGGGCGCCGCGATTGCATGGTGGAACCGGCGCGCCTACCCCATGGGTTTGCGCCCCCCTGTGCTAACACACCAGCGCGTGCAGATAGAGGTGGAGGGTCAGATTTATACCACGCTGTTGCATACAACGACGGAGCGCCATCTTGTGCTGGCGCCGCCGATGCGCAACGGCTTACCCCTGCGCTTTGAGGCGGGTGTACGCGTGCGCCTGACGCTCACCGCGCCAGGCGGCGTCTATACGGCAGAGAGCCAGTTCACGGGCTTCACACGCGAAGGTTCCCACCCCTATCTGCTGGTCGCAAACCCCAGCTGCTGGCAGGTTCATCAGCGGCGTCGCCACCCGCGTGTTTTGCTGAGCGACGAAGTGTCCCTTGAAGCGCGTGCCAACGGCGAGACTTTCATCGGCTGGGTCCAGGATGTGAGCGCAGGGGGCATGCGCCTGTTTGCCCCTCTACCCCTCGCCGAAGGAACGCTACTCCAGCTGGAAATCCCGCCGAGTCTGAAGAGCGCGCTTTCGAGGGCTGTCTGCACGGCGCAGGTTCGTGCCTGCAAGCGCACGCTACACCGAAGCGATTACCTCTTCTGCCTGCACCTCGCCTTCACCGATGGCTAACCCGCCCGACCTCTCGGTGATTATTGTCAACTACAACACGCGCAACCTGCTGCGCGCATGTCTGCTCGCACTTCGGGAAGCCGCCGAAGTCCCATACGAAGTGATTGTGGTGGACAATGCTTCCACCGACGGTAGCGCGGAGATGGTGCGCAACGAGTTCCCTGAGGTTGTGCTGATTGCGAACGCCGAAAACAGGGGCTTTGGGGCGGGGTGCAATCAGGGCTGGCGAGCGGCGCGGGGGCGTTACGCGCTGATTCTGAATGCCGACGCACGCCCCCAGCAACACGCGCTGGCGCGGCTCGTGGCGTTCATGGACGCTCATCCCGAAGCGACTGCCTGTGGGGGGCAACTCCGTTACCCCAACGGGCGCATCCAGCCCTCATGCGCGGGCGAGTTAACCCTCTGGGCGGTCTTCTGTGAGCAGACGATGCTGGCGAAACTATTCCCCAAAACGCGCCTGTTCGGCGGCTACTGGCGCACATGGTGGGATTTCAGCAGTACTATAGAGACGGAGCAGTTGATGGGGGCGTGCCTGATGCTCCGCCGCCAGTTAGACGGACGCTTCCCCGAATTTGATGAGGCGTATTTTCTCTACTGCGAGGACACCGACCTCTGCTACCGCCTGCGCCAGGCAGGGGGCAAGCTCTATTATGTGCATGACGCCATTTTTGTGCATCATCTGGGCGCGAGTGGCGAGGGTCAGCGCGCCGAGATGGTGATTTATTACAATCGCGGCAAGGAGCGGTTCTTTCACAAGTTTCATGGCGCGCTCCCTGCCGCGCTCTGTTTCGTCCTGAACCAGTTCGGTGCGCTCCTGCGCTGGCTGATTGGGTTCAGCCTGACTATTTTGACGCTGGGGCGCGTGGCGCAATACCGCCATTACGCCAGTGTCTTCTGGCAGGTGTTCTGGCGACGCATGCCTAATGCCCGTCAATAGACACGGGGCGGTAGCCGCCCTGCGCCCGATAATACAAGAACTGCGCCCCGAACAGCACCACCAGAATCGCGGGCAGGACGGCGACCACACGGAAGGTCATCGCCGCGCCCTCGCGCAGTGCCTGATCCAGCACCTTCACCTGCTCCTGTGCTGTCGGGTCGCCCGCCTGTGCCTGATCGCGCAACTCTTTCGCTCTTTCGGGGCTGAACCGTCCGTCCACCACCACAATCTGTCGCACTTCGGGTGTCAGATGGCGGATGGTGTATTCATCGTAGATGCGCCCCATCCACGGACCCGCGACGCCGGCAGCAATCATGCCTGCCGCCCCCATCACCGCCAGCAGGAACTCGCCCCCGCGCGGATAGCGCTCCGACACCACGCCCAGCATTGTCGGCCAGAAATAGGCTTTGCCAATCCCGAAGATGGTCGCTGCCAGAAACGCCATCCCTGCTTCAAAGGCGTAGCTCAACATATACAGCCCCACCGCGGCGAACGCGGCACAAATTGCCAGCAATCCAACTGGCGTGAATACGCGCGTAACGGGTCCCGCGATCAGACGCAACACGAACATCAGCCCCGAAGTGTAAACCAGAAACAGGATGCCGCGAATGCCCACTGTGTCGGTCAGCACAGAACCCACCCACTGGTCGGGTCCCAGCTCGGTAATGGCGGTCATACACATACACAGAATGAGTAACAGCACGCCCGGACGCAGAATCTGCATAAACATTTCGCCCATGCTGACCCCTGAAGCCGCGCGCTCGGTCTGGGGGAAGCGCTCCGTCCAGATCATCGCCCCGTAAATCAGCGCAGGCACAATAATCATGCCCACTCGCACCTGCCACGGGGCGCTGAAAAACTCCGCCAGCGCGAAGGTGACCAGCCCGCCAATAATCAGCCCGCCAGGCCACCAGGCGTGCAACACATTGAGTTTGTGGGTTTTCTCGTGGGGGTATATCGTGGCAGCCAGTGGATTAATCACGGCTTCCACTGTTCCGTTTGCCAGCCCCACCAGCAAGGTAGACGCCAGCAACGCAACAAACCCGTAGTTCGGCGAGAGAATCGTGAACACAATCCCCAGAATATGCCCCAGACATGCCAGTTTCAGCAGGCGTCCCATCCCGATTGTGTTAACCAGCGGACCCACCAGCAGGATGGCAATCGGGAAACCCCAGATGCCCATCAGGTTCACCAGCCCCTGCTGCTCGTGGCTGATGTCGAAGGTCGTGCCCAGTTCCTTGAGGATGTCGGCGCGGATGGAGAATGCCATCGCCGTGGTGACCAGCGCAATACAGCTCGCGATAAACAGCTTCTGTGCGTTATAGCCTGCTCCGTTCATCGCTTCCTCCCCTGATGGTGGGGAGAGTTCGAATCCGTGCCTAATTTTCCTGCTATATCGGCTCAGAAGCGATATAAAACCTGCCCCCCTCCCCGCGCGGTTGGGGAGAGGGGGGCGAATGGGGCGTGGGCAGGCATGCCTCAGCATTTGCGCCGACGCAGTCCCAATAAACTCGCCAAGCCGATGCCAATCGCCGTCAGGCTGGCAGGTTCGGGCACCAACTCCAAACGCACATCGTCAATCATCGGACCAAAGGAGTCCTGGAGGGTATTTCTGGTCGTACTGATAAATGACAGTCGATAGGTTCCGGGAGTGCTGATCGTAATGTTCTCGGAGTAGACTGTCCAGGGGTCGCCGTTGTGGTGTGCGTAACTTCTGGAGAATAGACTCCCCAGCGAAACACTCATCGTGCGCGTAATCGCTGGACTGGCTGCATAGTTCCCGTTCATGGCGAAGAACAGGTTGTACACCCCAGACGCGGTGATATTGACGTCCTGATAGATACCGCCTATCAGGGTACCGTTCAGGTCAACAAGTTGTTCACCCTCATAAGGAGTATAAATATTCTCAGGTCCAACAATATCGATACTCCCTTGAGACACATACCAGAACCCATCGAAGGTTTGTCCTGAAAACCACGTGACTCTTCTACCAACCTCAGGCGTCTCGAAGCTGCCGTTCTGGACGAGATTCTGTGCATATAGCGCCCTGCTCAAAGTCAATGCCGTTCCGACAACCATACTCCAGCGCAGAAAGCGCGAGCCGAGTTTCTCAGTTCGTCTTACCAATCGCATTGTCTTACCTCCGTTCGGTGTTGCGGCAACCACGCGTTTCAAGCGATGTTTCATTCCTTGGTCCGCAGTCCCTCACGGAGGGCGGGAGCCAAAATCACTCTCACAACGCAGTTGACTACAGCCTGATGCAGCAACTTTTGTGCCAAAAGCGCAGAATTTATTGCCCCTGTATGAACCTGATTTGAACTCTGTTGAGTGAGCGTGGTGTTATGTGAAATATGAGATGTGAGCGGACTTTTCGTTTCCCTCCTCCAACTCTGACGCGAATTTGGACGCAAAAGCGGTGCAAATGTACCGATTTTGGAACGAAATTTCCCCGCCGCCCCTTGACAAACGGCGAAAAATGTGCTATAATATGGGTACGCTAATCGATTAACGGGGAACGCTACACCTTATCCCCTGTTGCGGTTAGTGAAATCGATGGAAGGAGGCACAAGCGATGAAGCGATTGTGGATGATGGCACTGGCGAGCGCTGCCCTGATGACATGGGCGAGCGCACAGAGTGTGTGGGTGCGTCCGTATGTGTGGCACGACGACGCCTCGTCGGATTTCACCTGGTCGTTTGCGAACGGCTGTCTAACCCTCTCGGATACCTCCACCGACTGTCAGGGACCGACAGGACCTGACTGGTACTCCCAGTGTGGCTGGGGCAACCGGCATGTCTGGTTCGTCTCGATGGACGGGATTGGTCCCACATGGTTTGACCCCGACTCGGATGGCAGTTCATTGGAAGTGGAAGTGACCTTCAACCTGACCCCTGTAATGCAGGCGAACCGCACGGTAGAGTCGGGACTCTTTGTGCTGGAGCGTCCCTTCCC
>JBBIQJ010000123.1:0-7887 GCA_037442385.1 Armatimonadota bacterium | reverse complement strand
TTTGATATACCAGCAGGAAAGTGCCATGTATCCCTTTGTAGAGCAGTGGCTCAATGCCTTCCTAAAGGAGCGTTATCCTCAACGACAAGCAAGCACGCTAATTTGCAACTCCCAGAAGCTGAATGCTGTTGTGAGGCGGTTAGGGCTGACAAGTCTGCTCCCGGGCGAGTGGCAATCGTGGGATGTGAAGGTGGACATAGTGGGCTTCGCCCACGACGATAGGAGTATCGCAATTGCTCTGGTCGAATGTAAGATTAAGCCTGTATCGTTGCAATACCTCTCCCAAATTATCGGTTATTCGCGCGTAGTTAAGCCTGACCTCTCCCTGATTTTGTCCCCACAAGGAGTGAGCGACCCTCTGAAGAAGCTCATCTTGAACTTTGGGCGCGAAGATATCCTGGAGTATGGAGATAAGCATCACCAGGGTCCACGGAAAATTGTTATCGCGCGTTGGGATACAAACACGAATACCCCCGACTATGGAAGCCTTATTCCTGCGGGAAGCGTATAAAAAAAGGGAACGACAGGCAAAGGAGAGCAAAACCTGCCGTCCCCGAGAAGTGTGTAGCTGCTTGCTACTTCTATAGACGAACACCCCCACCCATGAGTTCCCCTGATTTCGGGTACAATAAGCGTAGCATGGCGCGTAGAATACCCTTTCGGCAGGCAGTCGGGCTCATCGAATCCTCGGAATCGTTCCTGATAGTGCCCCACCTTCATCCCGATGGCGATGCGCTTGGGAGCGCGCTGGCTTTGGCGCTTGCGCTGCGCCAGATGGGCAAGCCGATTGTGGAGGTGGTCTGCCACGACCCGGTTCCCGAAATCTATCAGTTCCTGCCAGGCAGCGAGTGTGTTCAGACCGAGTTGCAGCCCCGCACGACCTACGATGTGGCGATTGTCTGCGATATGAGCCAGTTGAGTCGTGCAGGACGCCATGAGCCGCTGATTCGCAACGCACGCCAGATTTTACAGGTAGACCACCATGTGCCGCAGGAGCCGTTCGCCGATGTGCGCCTGATAGATACCACTGCCGCCGCCACCGCAGAAGTTACCTACCGCCTGCTCTGCGCCATGAACTGCCCGCTCACGCCTGAAATCGCAACCTGTCTGCTGACGGGGATTGTTACCGACACCTTTTCTTTTAAATTCCCCAACACCACGCCGCGCACTTTGCGCATCGCCAGCCGTCTGCAGGCGGCGGGCGCGGACATCAGCGCCATCAACGAGCGTGTGTTCGAAACGCGCTCCTTCTCATCGGTCAAGCTGCTGGGGCTGGCGCTGTCCACACTCCAGCGCACGGAGGATGGCACGATTGCGTGGGTTGCCATCTCCCGACGCATGTTCGAAGAGGCAGGCGCAACCGACGAAGAAACCGAAGGTATCGTGAATTTTGTGCGCTCAATTCGGGGCGTGCGCGTGGCGATGCTGTTGCGTGAAACGCCCAACCAAAAAGTACGGGTCAGCCTGCGCAGTCGTGGCGCCCTCAATGTCGCCCAGATTGCCAGCCGGTTCGGCGGAGGGGGACATGAAAATGCCGCCGGCTGCACCCTGGAGATGAGCCTCGAAGAAGCGACTCAGACCCTTGTGCGCGAGGTGCTACGATGGATGGAGTGCTGAATGTCAACAAGCCTTCGGGCCTCACCTCGCACGATGTGATCGACCACCTGCGCCAGGTCAGTGGTCAAAAAGAAATTGGACATGCAGGCACTCTGGACCCCTTAGCCGAAGGGGTGTTAGTGTGCTGTCTGGGGCGCGCCACCCGACTGGTGCCCTACATTCAGCCGCTCACCAAGCATTATCGAGGCACGATTGTGTTCGGTAAGACCACCGACACGCAAGACGCGGACGGACAGGTGCTGGAGGAACACCCAGCGCCTCACCTGACTCTGGAGCGGGTACGCGAGATTGCCAAACAGTTCGTGGGGCGAATCTGGCAGACGCCGCCGATGTATTCTGCCCTGCGCGTGGGGGGGCGCAAGCTACACGAGCTGGCTCGCGAGGGCAAAGAGGTGGAGCGCCAGCCGCGCCCTATCACCGTGTACCGATTCGAGATTCTGGACTTCACGCCGGGCGAGTTCCCTACCGCGCGCTTCGAAATGGAATGCTCCTCTGGAACCTATGTACGCACGATTGCCCACGACATGGGACAAATTGCCGGGGTGGGAGCGCATCTGATTCAACTCATACGCGCTGCTGTGGGGCACTTTCGGCTGGAAGAGTCGCTGCCCCTGGAGCATTTCATCGACGCCGAAACCGTTCAGAACGCCCTGATCCCCCCGATTGAGGCGGTTCGCCACCTACCGCGCTGGAAACCTGCGCCCGCCGCGCTGGAGCGATTGCTCCACGGCAACTTCGTGCAGGCGGAGCATCCCCTGTGGACGCCTGGTAGCTTCGTGGTGGTCACCGAAGACGACGATAAGATTGCCCTGATAGCGCGCTGGCTCCCGCCGCTACTGCGACCAGTGCGGGTGATTCGTGCATGAGCTGGACCATAGGAGTGGAGTCGCTTGTCAGGGCATTCCCCGCTGGCTGTGTTGTGGCAATTGGCGTTTTCGATGGGGTGCATCGGGGTCATCAGGCGCTGATTCAGTCGGCGGTTCAGCAGGCGCGTGCGCGCGGGCTGCCTGCCGTTGCGTTCACTTTTGACCCCCATCCCTTGCAGGTGCTGTCGCCTTCGCATGCCCCGCCGCTTTTGTGTTCTCTGGCGCACCGTATCGAGCGGTTGCATGCGTTCGGGATAGATTTTATTGTGGTTCAGCCCTTCACCGATGCCTTCTCGCGACTTTCCGCTGAGGAATTCGTGGAAACGGTTCTGATACGAGGGCTGGATGCGCGCGTGGTGGTAGTGGGTGAAGATTTTCGGTTTGGCGCGGAGCGTTCTGGCGATGTGGCGTTCCTGCGGCAGGATGGTCGCTTCGAGGTGCTGGCGATTGCCCCCGTTGTGGACGAGAAGGGGGAGCGCCTTTCCTCCACGCGCGTGCGCCAGTGGGTTCAAAATGGCGCGATGGACAGCGTATACGAGGCGCTGGGCGAGCCGTTCCACTGGGAAGGCGTGGTGGTACGCGGCGCGCAGCGGGGTCGCACGCTGGGCTACCCCACGGCGAACCTGGTTCCGGTGGTGAATCTGGTATGTCCCGCGCCTGGCGTCTACGCTTGTAGGGCAACAGTCGCGGGTGAAGCCTATCCTGCGGCGGTCAGCGTCGGCACGCCGCCGATGTTCCCCAACAACGGGGCGCCCGTTGAAGCCTACCTGATAGGCTTTCCGCATCAGGCGCTGTATGGGCGCCTGATGACGCTGGAATTTCTGGCGAAGTTGAGAGAGCAGGTCGCTTTTGAGACGCTGGAAGCGTTGCAGCAACAGATGGCGCAGGATGTGGCACGCACAGAAGCGATTTATCGGGATTTTTTCCCGCCTGCCTCGTCTCAAAGTGGCAGGAACCCCCTCGGCGATGGCGAACTGTTTGGGGTACACTCTTAGTTTAGGCAGGAAGCCGAACCTTTTTGGAGAAACAAACAGGAGATAGGGCCTATGGCAAAGCAACCGGGTAGCGTAGTCGGGATTGACATCGGCACCCGCTTCATCAAAGTGGCGGAGGTGCGGACAGGGCGTCCCCCTGTGTTGACGAATGTGGGGATTGCGCCCACGCCGGAGGGCGCTGTTGACTCGGCAGGCCTCATCGACAAAAATGCGGTTGCCGCAGCTTTGAAAAAACTGCTTGCCGACACAGGCATTGCTGCCAAACACGGCGCGTTCGCCCTGGCGGGGCAAAACGCCGTGGTAGTGCGCATTCTGGAAGTGCCTCGCATGAACCCTGCGGAGTTGCGCCAGCACATGGACTGGGAGATTCAGCGCAATATCCCCTTTGCAGATACGCGCGTTCAATCCGCCTACGAAGTGATTCATCGCCCCAACGAAGACCCCAACGACCCCAATATGGAGGTTATTCTGGCGGTCGCCCAGCAGGACGCGGTGGACGGGCTGGTGGATGTCGCCGACAAGGTGGGGCTGGAGCCGTACGCCATCGATGTGGAGCCGCTGGCGCTGGGGCGAAGCCTGCTACTGACTCAGCCCGAGATGCAGACCAAAGCGGTGGCGGTGATTAACCTGGGCGCGAGTGCGACCTCCATCGACATCTACGATCGCGGCTTGCTGAGCTTCCCGCGTATCCTGCCGACAGGGGGCGACATGCTGACCCGCGCCATCGCCGAGCGCCTTATGATTTCGGAGGGCGAAGCGGAACAGCTCAAAGTGCAGCTCGCAGAGGTGCTGATGGATCAGATTCCTGTGGGCGGCTCGCCGTTTGGCATTCCGGGCGCGCCCACAGGTGGGTTTTATACGCCCGGGCTGGGACCGGAGCCGACCTACACCCCGGGAACACCATACTCCCCTGCCGCGCCTTCACCGTTCAGCGTGCCTGGGCTGGGAGAGGAACCGCCTGCGCCCGAAGCCGAGACGCCTCCTTCGCCCTTTGCTGAACCCGAAGCGCCCAGCGCAGAACCCAGCTTGCCCGCTCAATCCCCCGCAGACAGCCGCAAAATAGAGGTCTTTCACGCCATCTATCCCCTCCTGGAGGAGCTGGTCAGCGAGGTGCGGCGCTCAGTGGAATACTTCCGTAGCCGCCATACCGATATCGAAATCACCCAGATTCTGCTCTGCGGCGGCGGGGCGGTGATTCCCAATCTGGATCAGTTTCTCGCCAACTCGATAGGAATCCCCGTGGTGGTGGCGAACCCTGTACGCGGTCTGACCTTGCAGGTGAAGCGCCACGGTCCAGAATATGTCGCCAACAATGCCCACTTGCTGGCGGTGGCGATAGGGATGGGGCTTCATGCCAGCTTCTAAGGAGGCATAAGAGACGATGAAACTGAATCTGGTACCGGATTATGTACGCCAGCGGAAGGTTAACAAGCAAATCATCGCGCTGCTGGTGTTGCTCTTTTTCCTGGTGAACGCGGCGATGGCGTTCTGGCTGGTGAGCGCGCGCGCAAAACTGGGCGAACTCCAGGCTCGCAAAGCCGAGCTGGAAGTCCAGGCAGGCCAGGTGGATGCGCTCAACTCGCAGGCGGAACAGCTCATTAATGCCGCGGCGCTTACCCTGGGGAAATCGGAAGCTGTGCGCATTGTTCAGCAGCACAACCTGAAATATCCAGAGTTCTACAGCAAAGTGAACCAGTATACCTCGCCGCGCGTGCGTTATGACTCCTTGCAGATTCAGCAGGGGAACCAGCTCCAGATTAGCGCCTACGCCAAAGGGATTCGCGAGATCGGGCTTTATCTCCAAACGATGTATCAATGCCCCCTCTTCACGGCGGTGAGCCTGACCACCCAGATGCCCGGATACCCCGCAGGCACGACGGGAGGGCAAGCAGGAGGGCTTGGCGCCTTTGGCGGCGGCGCTCCAGCAGGTCCCATGGCGGGAGGCTTGACAGCAGCAGGTGGACCGGGAGCGGGATTCGGGCTGGGCGCCCCCATGGGAGGCACAGGAGGCACAGGTCAAAGCACAGGCTCGCCAGCAGGCTTGATGAATTTCCAGGTCGTTGCCACGCTTAAAGAGCCGATGGCTCCCCCCACTCTGCCGAGCATTCTCAATATCGGCGGCGGGGCTGGTGGCGGCTTCGGGATGCCTGGCGGATTGGGTGGAGGCGCGGCACCACCCCCACAACTCGGCGGGCGCGGAATCGGTATCTAAGGAGGTATGGGCATGAACCTGTCTATGTTTGCAAAAGTAGCCATCGGGCTGGTGCTCACAATCGATGTCGCAGCAGCCATCTTTCTGCTCGGCATCCGTCCCACGCTCCAGAATATCGCTTACCATGAAGCGAACATTCAACAACTGGAGCAGAAGGTTGCGATGATTCCACGAGCACAGGCGCTGGTGCAACGCGCCGAGCAGAAGGTCAAAGAAGCCGAGCAACAGCTCGCCATGATTGACCGCACCAAGATGCCCAAAAACACCATCGATTTAAGCGACCGCCTGAAAGCGTGGATGGGCTGGCAGAACATGGTGCGCGAAATCGGTAAGAAACTGGAAGCGTGGCCCGAGAAGACGGGCGTCCAGCGTCTCTATAATGTTGCCTTGCCTGGTCCTCCCAACGATCCGAACGCCATCAACACGATTGCGCTGGTGTTCCCGATGGGAACCGTGCAGGTACGCGCCTCCTCCTTTGAAGGATTACTGAACCATGTCCGAAAATGGAACGAGGTGCCCAATCTGGTGGTGCTGGTCGACGGGCTGAGCATTCAAGGGATGAGTCCCAACCTGATCGGCACCTACACGATGACCGTGATTGTGTACCCACGCAATGGGGATAAGGCAGGTCCTCCCGTGCCTTCTACGCCCGGTGCTGGTGGCGGAGGCATGGGCATGCCAGGCGGGTTCGGAGGCGGTCCCCCAGGACCGATGCCGGGCGCCCCGATGAGTTTCGGTGGCGGTCCGGGCGCCAGCGGACCCTGAGCAGGAGACACAACAACCGCGTGGAAGAAGGAAGTGAGGAGCGATGAAAAAAGAAACACAGATGGCGATAGTGATAGCGGTCGTTGTGCTGGTGGTGATAGCCGTCGTGGCGATTTTCATGCTAACCGGCGGTGGCGGTGAAACACCCCAGACGCAACCCCCTGTGGCCAGTCAGCCAGGTCCGGGCGATGGAGTAACACCCACCCCGCCGACCACTCCACCGGCTGGGTTCACACCACCCCCATCCGCCCCTGCGCCCAGCACTTCGACACAGGTGGCTTTCAAGCCGCGCAAAGACCCGTTTGCTCCGCTTCCCGAAGAGGAAGAGGCGATGCAGGGTGATGCGTTCAACCCCAACCTCTATTTCGTGCTGGCGTCGCCAACCCCGCCCCCGAAAGTGGAGCTTCCTGAGCCATACGAACCGCAGCCGCGCCGTCGTGTGGCAGGAATCGTCGTTGGCTCCACCGTGTCGGCGATTATCGAGCAAGAGGGCGAGCCAATCCCCATGATTGTGCAGCCGGGCGACATGGTCGGCGAATTCCGCGTGGCAGCGATTACTCTCGATGGCGTCATTCTGCGCCGTTCCAAAGGCAATCCGCGCGAGGTGCGTGTGCCCTATGAGCCGCCTTCTGGAGGCGGTACCGGAATCACAGGCGGCGGTCGAGGCGCCCCAGGCGCACCAGGAGCTCCTGGCGCACCTGGCATGCCCACCGCACCAGGCGCTCCCGGGGTTGGCGCCCCCGGCGGAGGCGGACCGCGTGGACGCGGAGGTGTCGGAATTTAGAAACGCCTTCTATACCTGAGCGTATAATTCTGTGGAGGGAAAACGACAATGGTAAAGAAACTGATGTGGCTGATAGTCTGCGGGCTTCTGTTGAGCCTTACCGTAGCGAGCGCACAGGACGATATCTCCCAGCGCCGTGTTACGGTCAAATACGATCAGGCGGACATCCGTTATGTGCTGAAACAGCTGTTCGATAGCGTCGGCGCGAACTACTCGCTTGATCCGAATGTGCAGGGCACGGTAACGGTCTCGCTGACCGATGTGCCCTTCTCGGTGGCGCTGGATGCGATTTTGCGTCAACAGAATCTGACCTACCGCGTGGAGAGCGGGGTCTACTACATCACTGTGCGTCAGCCTGAAGAGACGCCCATTACAACAGGTGGCGAGACGCCTGAGGAGCAGCCTCAAACGACCAACATCCCCGAAAAAATCCAGCTGAACTATGCCAACCCCAACTTGATTGCCGCCCTGCTGGGCGCCACCCAGATTAACTATGCCCAGTACGAGATGTCGATGATGGGAGGCGGTGGTTTTGGCGGCTTCGGCGGCTTCGGCGGCTTTGGCGGCTTTGGGGGCCTCGGTGGCGGTCTTGGCGGCTTCGGCGGCTTCGGCGGCTTCGGCGGCTTCGGGGGCGGCGGTTTTGGAGGC
>JBBIQJ010000122.1:0-7919 GCA_037442385.1 Armatimonadota bacterium | reverse complement strand
GGAGCGTGAGTGGCAACGCGCCGAGCGCCTTGCCCAGCGCCTGCGTGAAATGGGCATAGACCCCGACCTGTAGCGCGCTGCTTGGGGTATCCTATGGGCTATGCAGGGGCTGTTTGAGACCTATGCCCGTGAGCGCGTCGCGCGAATTGAGCAAGCGCTGGAATCGTACCTCCCGAACGGAAGTTCTTCCCTGCCGCGTGTTTTGCCTGAAGCAATGCGCTATGCGGTGCTGGGACATGGCAAGCGCCTGCGCCCGTTGCTCTGCGGCGCGGCGGCAGAAGCGGTTGGAGGCTCACTGGAAGAAGTGCTGCCCACTGCGTGCGCGATAGAATTGATCCACGCCTTTAGCCTTGTGCATGACGACCTGCCCGCTCTGGACAACGACGAATTGCGCCGCGGCAAACCCACAGTCTGGAAGCAATACGGCGAGGCAATGGCAATTCTTGCAGGCGACGCCCTGCTGGTGCAAGCCTTTGGGCTGCTGGCGCGTCAGGCGGAACGGAGTCCGCAAGAGCGCGTCCTCCAGACTCTGCGCGTGTTGTGCGATGCGGTCGGGATTGACGGCATGGTAGGGGGGCAGGTAGAGGATATCCTCTCGGAAGGCGAACCTGTGGATGCTGAGAAACTAACATATATCCATACCCGCAAAACGGGGGCGTTGATTCGCGCCTCTGTGCTGAGCGGGGCGATTCTTGCAGGCGCTTCGCAGAGCCAGCTCATCGCGCTGGATAACTATAGCCAGTCGCTGGGGCTGGCGTTCCAGATAGTGGACGACATCCTCAACGAGACGGGCGACCCCCAGCGTCTCGGCAAAGCGGCTGGCACCGACCGCGCCCACCAGAAGGCAACCTATCCGCGCCTGTATGGGCTGGAGACCGCGCGACTCCATGCCCATGAGGCGATCCAGCAGGCGCTCAACGCACTTCAAGACTTTGGTCCCCCTGCCGATCCCCTGCGCTGGATTGCCCAGTTCACGCTGGAACGTGACTTTTAGCAGGAAAGTCAGGGCATGAGGTAGAATCCTGCCTGTGGAGGCGGAAAAACGAATGCGAGTCATCAGGCGTATCGGTTGGGTTGCGCTGCTGAGCGTGTATGCATCGGCATGGGCGGATGTTACCCTCTATCAGGGGCTACCTGCCGACACGGCGGGGTTCACCCTGCAGGGGTGGGGCAGTGGCAAGATCGAAGAGAGTGAAGAACTGAGTTTTGTAGGGAGCCGCTCCCTCAAAATCACAACGCGGGGCGTCTTTTCGGGAGGATGGTTGATCTTCCGCAACCCCATAGACCTGCGTGCGGATATGAATGCTCCCGATAAGGTGATTCGGTTCACCTTCCGATTCCCAGGCACAACGACCACTCCCGGCGGGGGAGGAGGAGCGCCGCGCGGTCCGAGGGGCGGCGGCTTCGGGGAAGGCGACCTCGCGGGCGGACCGCGCGGTCCCCAGGGAGGACCCGGGGCGCCTCTGGGCGGAAGCGGCGGTGGCGCGACTACGCAGACAACCCCGCCCAGCATGGAAAACGTGCGAGTGGTCTACCAGACCACCGACGGCAAAACAGGTGAATTGATGCTCCCTGTGCGCAACTTGCGTGCCAGCGAAACAGGCTGGCAGTCGGTGAGCGTTCCCCTGAGCGCCATTCCTGGCTTGAAAGAAACCAACGGGCAGATTGCGCGAATGGGGCTATTCGGCGACACCCACGGCGTATTCTTTGTGGGCGAAATCCGAACGCTCAGCGAACAGACCCCTGTTCAGGGCTATATCTATGTCGTGAACACCTACGGAAGCGGCTTCAGCTCACGGAATCAACAGAAAATCATTATCGCGACGAACGACGAGCTGACCTTCTACGGCGTGAGCGAATCGGGAAGCTTGCCTGTGGTGTACCGCTGGAGCTTCGGAGGCGATCCCAGCCAGATCGATGGCGAAGGCAACGGCATCCGTCGCCGATTCCCCAAGCGCGGCAACTATGTCGTGCACCTCACGATTGCCGACCCCTACGGGCAACGCAAGCCCTACACCACGCAGATCGAGATTCAGGTGAACTGAGATGTCGTGGCTGAACACACTCAAGTACGACGCGAACGGCTTAATCCCGGCGGTGATTCAGGACGCCCACAGCGGGCAGGTGCTGATGGTCGCCTATATGAATCGGGAGGCGCTCCAGCGCACCCTCGAGACGGGACTCTGCACCTACTGGAGCCGCTCGCGCCAGCAATACTGGGTCAAAGGCGAAACCAGCGGGCATGTGCAGCGGGTCAAAGAGATCCGCGTGGACTGCGATCAGGACTGCATCCTGATTCAGGTGGAGCAGGAGGGCGTCGCCTGCCACACAGGGCACTACTCCTGCTTCTACCGTGCGGTACAAAATAACGAACTGGTGGAAGTGGAGCCTGTGTTGATCGACCCCGAACAGGTGTACGGCTCACGGTGAGCGATTAATGCCCAAAGCAACGAATGTGCTGGTGATTGCGACGCGCCGCAGTCCCGACTCGGTCGGGATTGCTCAGTATTACGCCCAGCTTCGGGGCGTGCCCCAGGAGAACCTCTGCTTTATCGATTGCGTGCCGCAAGAGGAAGTGCCCCTCGCTGACTATCGGGACACGATAGAGAAACCCGTCATGGCATATCTGGAGCAGAAGAAACTCACCCTCAAAGTAGACTATCTGGTGCTGTGTCGGGGTGTACCTCTGCGGATTCAAGAGGGCGGCTTCTCGGTGGACTCCGCGTTGATGAGCGCGCCGCTGAAGCTGCCGTTCCTGCGGGAGCAGGGGCGCTTTCATCAAAACCCGTATTATGGCGCGACGGAGCCTTTTTCGCGGCGCAAATACGGGTTCTATCTGGCGACGCGGCTGGACGGCTATACAATCGCCCAGATTCGCGATTTAATCGACAATAGCCTGCGCGCTAAGCCCGCCAAAGGGGTCTTTCTGCTGGATATTGACCCGAAACGTAATGGAGGCGGGTATCGCGCGATTAACGAGAGCATGCGCCAGGCAGCGCAGCTATTGCGGAAACGCGGTTTTGAAGTGATTCTGGACGAGCGCGAGGACTTTATGGGCGTCGTGCGCGACATCATGGGCTACTACTCATGGGGCAGCAACGATCATCAGTTCAATAAGATGAGTTATCGCAGTTTGCAGTTTCGTCCGGGTGCGATTGCCGAGACGGCGGTCTCCACCAGCGCCCGTACCTTCCGCCCCACCGATAAGGGGCAATCGTTAATCGCGGACCTGATTGCGCAGGGCGCAACAGGCGTGAAGGGGTATGTGTCGGAGCCGTATACGGTGGCGCTCTGTCGGGCGCACATTATGTTTGATCTCTACACGCGCGGGCGCAATATTGCCGAAAGCCTCTGGGGGGCTTCGCCGTTCATTCTCTGGAAAGACCTCGTGGTGGGCGACCCTCTGTGCGCACCGTATGCGAAATAGGTCACAAAACTGTGGCTCCATGCTATAATGATAGGCGTAGCGTTTGGCGGTGAGCGTGCGGATGCAAAACGACGAGTCTCGCTCTCCTGCCGTGTCGCGGGAGAATCTGACCCTGGTGTTCACGGATATCCAGGGCTATTCGGAGCTGACGGCGCGCTTATCGGGCGAGTTTTCGCCCGGTTCTGGAGCGCCATAACGCCCTGGTACGCACTTGCGCCCAAAATCATGGGGGGCGTGAGGTTAAAGTCATCGGCGACGCCTTCTTTCTGGTGTTTGCCAACCCTGTGGATGCGGTGGCGTTTGCACTGGAGGCACAGGGCGCCATCCATTCGGAAAAATGGCAAATCGAGGACGAACCGATTGACCTGCGCATTCGGATTGGCATCCACATGGGGGAGGCTGAGGAGATTGTCCATCCCGATGGACAAACCGACTATATCGGCGCCGATGTGAACCGCGCCTCACGCGTGTGTAGCGCGGCGCACGGAGGGCAGATTTTGCTCTCAGAGGCGACTTATGCCTTGCTGAACCACCATCCCACACACTGGGAGCTTCGCAACTAGGGCGCCTACTGGCTCAAAGGGGTGGGACAGGAGCGCCTGTACCAAGTTTTTGCCGATGGACTTCAAGCTGTGGTGGCGCCGCCGAACGCTCCCCGTGCGGGGGTGCATAACCTGACACTCGCCGAGACCACTCTGATTGGGAGAGAACGCGAAATACGCGATCTGACGGCGATGCTCTCGCAACCCCACATTCATCTGGTAACCCTTGTGGGTCCCAGCGGGGTCGGTAAGAGCCGACTGGCAGTCGCTGTCGCCGAAACCGTGCTGAAGCAGTTCCCCGATGGGGTCTGGTTGATCAACTTGCCTGAAACCTATACCGCCGAGAGCGTGTTTCAGAGTATCGCACAAGTGCTTTCGCTGGCGGTGCGCGGCGATCGCCCGCTTAGCGAGCAGGTGCTGGGGCATTTAGAGGGGCGCTCGGTGTTGCTGGTGATCGACTCGGCAGGCTCCACAGAGCCGCTCTTGCAAGCGGTACGCCAGCTCCTGGGACTCAGCACGCTCAAGATACTGCTCAGCCATACCGGACCGTTGCATCTGCGTGCAGAGCATCTCTACGAGGTGAAACCACTCGCTGTGCCGCCCACACGCGAGGGGCTGACCCCCCAACAGATTGCGCAGTATCCTGCCGTGCAGTTGCTGCTGGAGCGTGTGCGCCACTACAAAAACGATTATGCCATCAGCGCTGAAAACGCGCCTGCGCTCGCGGCGCTGTGTCACCATCTGGATGGGCTGCCGCTGGGAATCGAGCTGGCAGCGCCGCGCTTGGCGGTGATGATGCCCCAGGAGGTGCTGAAACGGCTGGATGAGCGGTTTCAGATTCTTCAGACTCGCAATCCCGATATGCCCGACCGCCAGCGCACTCTGCTGGGCGCGATAGAATGGTCCTATTCGCAACTCACGGAGAGCGCGCAGGAACTGCTTTGTCAGCTCGGCATGTTCGCGGGCAGCTTCACACTCGCCGACGCCGAAGCCGTGTGCGAATCGCTCATGCTGGTGGAAGACCTTCTGGAACTGCGCCAGCATGCCCTCGTGATTGAAGAGTATCAGAAAGACACCCAGCGGTTTCGACTATTGAACCCGTTGCGCCTTTTCGCACGCAATCGCTTGCGGGAGCGCCCCGAACTGCACGCGCAGGTCGCCCAACGCTACGCCCACTACTTCCTGCAGATGGCGCTTCAGGCGGGACGCCAGATTCGGACGCCTCACGAAATGGAAGCCTTGCGCCTGGTGGAGCGCCATCAGGGAGATTTCCAGCACGCACTGGGCGTGTTCGAGCAGCGGGGCGAGCTCAACCATGGGGTGCAGTTAGCCAAGGCGCTCATCAAGCTCACCACTCGGCTCGGATTGCTCTACTCGGCGCACCACTCGCTGGAGCGCGCCCTGCACTATCTCGCCCAGCTGGAATCGCCCCCTGCCGAGATTCAAGCCGACCTGCTGATGGAACACGCAGGACTCCTGTACGAAACCCACGACTGGGAACAGGCGTGGCAGGCGGCAGAAAAGGCGCTCGCACTTTACGAACAGCTGAATCGGCGCACCGAACAAGCACAGGCGCATAACCTGCTGGGACTCATTGCCTTGCGACGCGGCGACTACCCCAACGCCTCGCGCCAGTTTGAACGGGCGCTACACGCTTTTGAACAGGCTCGACAACCCATCTGGCAGGCGGCTGTGCGTAATAACCTCGGACTTGTCGCTTACGAAACCGGCGACTACGACCCTGCCGAAACCCAGATCAGTGAAGCGGTGCAGCAGCGGCAGCTGGGTGACATGCGCGGGCTGGCAGAAAGCCTCACCAACCTGGGCGCGGTCTCCTTTTTGAAAGGGGATTACGAAAGCGCCCTGCGCCACTTCAGCGACGCGCTGCGCTATGAGATTGAACTGAACAATCGGATCGGGGTTGCACGCTGTTTGTGCAACCTCGGCGAGACCCTGATGCAGAACCCTGAGAGAACGCTCCAGGCGGCGCGCTCCCTGCTGGCAGCGGAGTGCCTGTTTGACCAATACGGGTCGCCTGATGTCGCGTATGTACGGTCGCTCCTACAAAAGCTGGCATTAGATGACGCGACACTGGCTCCGCTACGCGCTCACGCACACAATTGCCCATGTGAAGAGCTGGTTCACTGGGCACAGAACGAATCGCTTGAGGAACCTGCAGACTCAGAAACTGTCTAACACAGAGGAGGCAATGATGATGAGAATAGCACTATTCGCGGTGATATGTGCGGTATTGATCCCCGGGCATGCCCAGACGCGCCTGCGCCCCGAGGTGAACGACCTGATCCAGCGGGGGAACCTTGCCCGTCAGCGTGCGCAGGATGCCGAAGCGCTTGCCTATTATCGTCAGGCGCTGGAGCAGGCGCGTACGCTTAACGATTCAGGAGGCGAAGCGGCGGCGCTCCATGCACTCGGTGTGGCGCTCATCGGGCAGGGACGCGCACACGAGGCAGTGCCCTGCCTGAATCAGGCACTCCAGCGATGGCAGGCTCTGCAAGATAGCGACTGCGAGGCGAACACGCTCCATAATCTGGGCGTGGCGTACACTAATCTCGGCAAACCTCGCGAGGCATTTCAAGCTTATGAGCGTGCGCTGTCCCTGCGACGCGCCATCCAGCAGCGCCACGGGGAAGCCAGCACCCTGCAGGGCATCGCCCTGGTTTATTTCGGGCTATACGATATAAAACAGGCACAGCGCTATTTTGAGCAAGCCCTGAAAATCTGGGAAGAGTTGGGCAACAAGTCCGCGCAAGCCGAAACGCTCCGCTATCTTGGTCAACTGCATCAAGCGTCTGGACAGTGGCAGGCGGCGCTGGCGAGCTACGAAAAAGCCCTCGCCCTCTGTCAGGAAGCGCGCAACCCCGATCTTGAAGCGAAACTGCTGGCTTCTATCGCTTCGCTTTATCTGACGCTGGGGCAGCCTGAACTGGCGTTGAACTACTATCAACAGGCATTAGAACTGCGCCAGAGCGAGGACAACCCGCGCGAAGTAGCCCTCACCCATCTGGGATTAGGACACCTTTACCTGCGCACGGGGCAATTAGACGAAGCGCGCCAGCATTACGAAAAGGCACTGGAACTCAGCCGTGCCGCGAACTACGGACGGGGCGAGGTCGGCGCTCTGAACGCACTGGGTAACCTGCTTGCTGACACGGAGCCAGCGCAGGCGGAAACGCTTTACCGCCAGGCATATGCGCGTGCCCAGACGCTGGGTGATACGGCAGGGCAGGCGGGCGCGCAAGCCAATCTGGGGTTGCTCTACACGCGAACCCAGCGCCCCGACGAAGCGCAACGGGCGTTCGAAACCGCACTCGCGCTCTATACCCGGTTAGGCGACCCACGCGGCGAGATGTATGTGCTGTCCAACATGGGAACGCTCGCCTATAATCGGAACGACCTTGATTCCGCCATTCAGCACTACCTGACAGCCATCGAGCGAGCTGAAAAGATTCGCGAACAGATTGGCGCCCTAACCGAAGGACGACTTTCCTTCCAGGCGGAGCGACAGAGCCTCTATACCACCACTGTTACGCTTCTGGCGCGCGCTAAGCGCACAGAAGAAGCGTTTCTGCTTGCACAGCGCGCCAAAGGACGTACTCTCAGCGATCTCATGAACACAGGGCGCGTGAGTCTTTCCACTCTGCTGACCCCTGAAGAGCGGGAACAGGAGCACATGCTTCGGTTTCGTGTGGACCGCGCGAACCAGAACCTGTTGACCATTCGCTCGAACCCGGACGTCGACCCGGCCGTTGTGGAACAGTTTCGTGAAGAGGCGCGCCAGGCGGAACGCGAACTCCAAGCCTTTCTGGATCGAGTCGCGGTACGGCTCCCCGCCTTAGCCGCTTCGCCCCAGAGCTCGCTGCCCCGACAACAGATTGCCGACGCACTGCCCCCCCAAAGCGCCCTGCTGGAGTACCTCGCCATTCCTTTCA
>JBBIQJ010000121.1:0-8016 GCA_037442385.1 Armatimonadota bacterium | reverse complement strand
TGCAAATCCCACTACTAATCGTACAGCGCGTCCAGATAGTGGCGCAGAACCTCGTCAATGACGCCACGGAACGGCAGCGAATTCGCCATGCCATAAATCGGCGCCAGTTTGCCTTCGGCTTTGGGGTTCGCCTTGACAAACTCCACTGACTCGTGCAGGTCTTTCAGAAACTGCTCGGCGACGCCCTGTTGCGTGTGGCGCACTGTGATGGCGATATGCACGCCGGGCGGCTTCTGGAGTGCGTTCAATCGCCAGCCGCGTTGCGCCATCTGCTCCCACACCTGATAGATGTTCAGGCGTTCGGAGGTGAAGGCGATCAGAAACAACGGCTCGCCCATCAGACGCAAGTCGGGCATGGCTTCAATCCCTTTGCGGATGGCAAGTGCGGTCTCCATAATCTGCCGTGCCATCTCCAGATAGCCCTGCCGCCCGAATCGCACCATCGCCGCCCACGCGCCGACGCTCAGCGCGCCAGGGCGACTGCCAGGCAGGGTCGGCGAGGCGTATAGCCCCCCAGGCCAGTCCGTTGCCGTGAAATACTGATACCGCCGCAGCGCACGCCCCCGATAGAGGATCACCGAAACCCCCTTCGGCGTGTAGCCGTACTTGTGGGGGTCTACGGAAAGCGACGTCACGCCCTGCACACGAAAATCAAACGGCGTTACGGGGTAACCTAGCGCTTCAATAAAGGGCAGGATAAAGCCCCCCAGACAGCCGTCCACATGCATGCCCAGCCCATATTCGTGCGCGAGCTGGGCAATCTGGGGGATGGGGTCTACAACCCCGTGGGGGAAAGTGCCAGCCGAAGCCACCAGTGCAATCGTGCGGCGGGTGATGGCGCGGTGCATCGCCTCCACATCCGCTTTGAAATCGTCGCGCACGGGCGTGCGTATCAGTTTGATGCAAAACAGGTGCGCCGCCTTATCAAAAGCAGGATGGGCGGTTTCAGGGGCAATCACTTCGGGTTCGGTGATGCCTTTCTCGGCGCGCGCCCAGTCGCGGTAGGTTTTCATCGCCAGCAGGATACTTTCGGTGCCCCCTGAAGTAACGGCGCCCACCACCTGATGCTGGGGATCGGGGTGGCTGGGGTCGCCGTTCAGCAGGCGTGCGGTCATCTTGACGACTTCCGCTTCAAAATGGACGGTACTGGGGAAGAGGTCGGCGTGAAGGGGGTTGCTCTGGGAATGGAGTGCGTACACGCGACTGAGGAACCCACTATGTTCAGCGCCGCCGTGATAGACAGTTCCCGAAACGCGCCCCCGCTCCCAGGCAAGTTTTTCGCGCTCGCGCAGCTGCTCCAGCCAGCTGAGAATCTGAGATTCCTCGACGCCAGTTTCGGGCAGTTCGCTAAAGGCGGGCAGGTCGGCGACCGCTTTTTGGATCTGCTCCCGGGCGAGTGCCTCCACAGCCGCGTACTCGGCTTCCAGCTTCTGACGCACGCCGGGCACGCGCTGGATCAATGGTTCTGTGCTTTTCGCCACGCGCTCCCAGAACTTCTTCATGCAGGGCATGATACCTGAACCTACATAGCCTCTCGAAAAACTACCTGCGATTCCGACAATTCGCTATGGAATGCGGATTCTGGTGGTGGACGACGAGCCGATGGTGCAACTCCTGCTCCAGCAATTCTTGACCGGCGAGGGGCATCAGGTCGACCTCGCCGCCAACGGCTGCGAAGCGGTCGAGCGCCTCCAGTCCTGCACCTATGACCTTGTGATGACTGATGTGCATATGCCTTACATGAACGGCGATACGCTCGTCGCATGGATACGCCAGAAGGGCATTCCTACCGCGATTGTGGTCATGGACAGCTATCCCGAAGCATTTCTGGAGAACACGCCTGCCGAATGGGTGTTCGCCGTGCTTGCGAAACCCTTTGACCTGAGCGAGGTCCGGCAGATTCTCCACCAGCTCGGGACGGTTCCCGTAAGGAGGTAAGAAATGCGAACTCTGTTTGTGGCAGGGTGCTTGATGGCTATTACCTTGGCAGGCAATACGCAACGCACTTCGGAAACGGCGGAATGGTTGTTTGCCGACCCGCAGGAGGTTGTGCAGACCACCACGCGCACCGAGCGCACGGTATATGAGTCGTTTACCACCGTGCGCGTGCTAGCGCGGCGTGAGATTGAGCTTTCAGGAGCACAGAACTTGCAGGAGCTGCTAAGCCGCATGGTGGTGGATTTCGAGTCGCAGGAAGGCTCGCTGCACAATCTGCTCAGTACGCGTGGCTCCTATAGCGCATCGGAATTTAATGAGCGCACGCTCTTTTTGCTGGACGGCATGCCTCTCAACGACGCCGTGCTGGGCAACTTTTCGCCGATGTCTATTGGCACGCATGATATTGAGCGTGTGGAGGTGGCGTTCGGACCCGGTTCCGCGATGTACGGACCGAACGCTTTCGCAGGGGTGGTGAACATTATCACGCGCCGAAAAGCGGGCGAGACCGCGCCTTCCTTTTTCAGCGGCTTCACCGAGCGGGGCGGCTATCTGACCTCCGCGCGCTGGGCATCGCCGACCTCCCCGCTGAATGTGCAAGCCTCTTTCTGGCGTGCCCCGGGCAGCAACCGTCTCCAGAATAACGACACCGTGGTGCGCTCGTTGATCGCGAACTGGAGCGAGAAACGCGCTCAGAGCCAGTGGAACTTGCTCTATGGCTATGTGGATATGGATCGGGGCAGCGTGGGCATGCGCTACGGCGTGTTCCCCACGCCGTATGACCGATTTCAGAACCGCATGCATTACTGGACGCTGGAATGGAGCGTGGGCGAGACCCGCAAGCAGACATGGCGTTTCTACGGCTCCACAGGCGATTTGGACCTGTTGCGCACCCAGCCGCCCACCTTCGCACTGAACACGCGCACAACACGCGCTTTTGACCAGACGATGGCAGGGCTGGAAACTTTCTGGCAGTGGGGTTCGCCGCAAGCGCAGTATCTGGGCGGCGCTGATTTTCGCTACACCCATGCCCGAAGCGCCAGCCATCTGGACGGAAGCCATTCCGCCACCAACCTTGCCCTCTTTCTGCAGGGCGAGTGGCAGATCGGGCGATGGCGCCCTATCGCGGGCGCACGCTACGATTCACACTCTATCTATGGCAGCCAGTTCAGCCCCCGACTGGGGTTCACTTACCAGCTGAATAGTCAGAACATTCTGCGCGCCTCGTGGGGGCAAGCCTTTCGTGCGCCCAGCTTTGTGGAGTTGTATCTTACGAACTTTCCGCTCTGGACGCCTGTATGGGACGGCAACAACTGGATCGCCGTACCCTATCAGATTGAGGGCAACGCCACTCTGAAACCCGAAAAAACGCAGGCGTTTGAGCTTGGGTGGAAGTACGCCAGCGCCAGCCTTCGCTGGGATGTCGCCTACTTCCGACAGAACCTCAGCGATGTGATTACCGTGTTCCTGAAGGATCCAAGCCAACCGTGGCTGCGACAGTTCAACAACCTTTATGCTTTCACGATTGAAGGCTGGAGCGCGGAAGTGGGCTGGAAACTCGCTCCTCAAACCGACTTCACACTAGCTTACATGTGGCTGGATTACGGCGGTCGCGTGGATCAGGACTACCGCCCAGCCAAAGACCGCGCCGTGATTCGCCTTGCCCACTGGAGCGAAAAGGGCTGGAGTGGACAACTGGCTTTCGTTTATCCCACCGTGCGTCTGGGTTATACCGATGCCTACGCCTGGAACAGCTTTCTCACCCTGATTTATCGCTCCGATTCGCGCACGCGCTGGAACCTTCGAATCGACAACCTGTTCAACACGCGCACAGAGCTGGCGCGATGGGTGCCCGGCGGAGGGCGCACAGTATGGCTCACTCTTCAACGCGACTGGTAACACAGGGGCACGATGCGACAAGGTCTCACAGGCTGGATATGGGGAGTATGGCTGATTCTCTGCTGGGTAGCAGCAGATGCCCAGACCGCTCCTGTTCTCATCCTCAAGAGCCGCGAAGGCGCGCTCTACGAGCCTGTGGTGCAGAGCCTGATAAATGAGCTGAAACGCAAAGCACCTGACCTGAATCCTCCCATTTTCAGCCTGACAGGCAACAAAACCGATGCCGAAATCGTGCGCAACTTGCTGGAGCGCAAACCGCGCGTGATTGTGGCGATTGGAACCGACGCGGCGCTCCAGTTAAAACGGCACACCCAGTCGCTTCCAGAGTCGCAACGCCCGATTGTGGTGTTCACGATGGTGCTGGACCCTGTGGCGCTGGGGTTGGTGCCAAGTGTGGAGCAGTCGGATCCCTATTTTGTGGGTGTGGCGCTGACAGTGCGCCCCCAGCGCCAGTTTCGCGCCCTGCTGGATGTTGTGCCCCAGGTCAAGCGGATTGGCGTCGTCTACAACCCTAGCGACGCCACCTCGGCGCGCCTGATTCAACAGGCGCACGACGACGCCGAAAAACTCGGCATACAACTGGTGGAGGCTTCTGCCACAAAGCCTGAAGAGGTGCCCCAAGCGCTCAGCACCCTCAGAAGCCAGATTGACGCTTTCTGGCTGATACCAGACCCCGTTTGTGCGGCGCCCCAGCCATTCCAGCAGATTCAGGCGTTCGTCTCGGAGCTGAGGCTGCCGATGGTGGCGTTTTCCGACACCTATGTGCGGCGTGGCGCGCTGATGGCGGTCGGTCCTGACCTCACGGTGCTGGCAGCTGAACTGGTGCAACAAATCCTCAACGGCGCGTCTGTAGCAACACTGCCCCTGCTAACTCCGCGACGCCTGCTTTCTTACTACAACACCGCTCAAGCACGGCGGATTGGCATTGCGATTCCTGAGATGCTCTTGAATCTTGCCGAAAAGGTGTTTGACCAATGAGACGGTTAGGACTGCGCTCGAGGCTGATGCTGTTTTACGGGCTGATGGCGTTAGCGCCCATTCTGCTGGCGGGCTACCTGCTTTATGCTTATCTGGGCGCCCAGACCACGCAGTCTATTGTCCACCTCCAGACGCAGGCGGAACATCAGCTCCAAAGCTACCACCGCACCACCACACAGGCAGCAAAGCAGGCGTTTGAAGAGTCGCTCCGCGCCACCCAACCTGCGCTGGAACACCAACTCCACGAATTCCGACAGGTGGCTCAAGTCCAGCAAAGTCAGGCGCTGAACCGAACTCTCACTCAGTTCTCTGCCCAGCTCCAGCAAGACCTGCACCAGGTTCAGACCGAGACCGAGCGCGATGCCCAGCGCACTTTTGCACAAGCCAGCCGGCGCATCGAGGCAGCCCAGAAGCAGGCGCTCGCCACTTTGCTCGCCGAATCATCGCAAGCCACCCAGAGCGCATTAAGCGAACTGATTAAAGCCCAGCTCAACCTGTTGGCGGAGAGCCTTTCACGCCAGGTCGAGGCAATTGCCCGCGACTACATCACCCAGCTCACCCTGATCGCCCAGCAGCCCGCGATTCAGTCAGGACGCGAAACCGAAAGTCGCTGGATTCTGCAGAGCCTGCAAAATCGCGAACCTGCCTATCAGCTCCTCGCCGTGCTGGACGCTCAGGGGCAGCCCCAGTTGATCCTCAGCGATGACGAGCTTCCCGAAGCCGAGTTAAACCTGCTACTCCATCCGCTCTGGGACGCACTCCAGCGAACCGATGATCCTGTGGTGGGCAATCCGGTGGTGGTCGCCATCGCGGGACACCCGACTCCGTGCGTGCCGCTTATGGCGCCAGTTCGTCAGCGGGGAGCCGAACTGGTAGGGGCTGTGTTCGCTCTGGCATCGCTGGGCGAAGTACGCCAGCTGATGCAAACTTTCCGCATTGGGAAACAAGGTGCGGCTTTCCTGATTGACACCCAAGGTCTCTTGCTTATCCACCCCGATAGCCGCCAGATAGGTTCCCGTCTTGCCCTCTCTCTGCCTGCGCCAGGCGCGGTACGGGAAGCCGAAAGTTCAGAAGGGCGCGTGCTGATCGCCGCCGCGCGGATTGTCCCGCTGGACGCCTATCTCGTGATTACCCAGCCCGCGGAAGAGGCGTTCCAGCTGGTACAGGCGATTCAACAGCAACTCCAGCACAGCTATCAGGTTCAGAGCGGGGCAATTCAGCTAGCGCTACGGCAGATTCGGGATGAGGTGCAGGGACAGCTGGCGTCTCAGCAGCAACGCTCCCGCGCCCAGATTCGCGCCAGCCTGCAGCAGGTTCAAGGGCACACCCAGCAACAACTCATCCAGACACTGAACACGCTCAGCCAACGCCAGCGCACCGAATGGATTGCCCTCCTCCAGAACAGCTTCCGACTCCTGCAAGAGAACCTCTCTCAACAACTCGCGAAAGTGCAAAATCAGGTGTTTGAGCAGACGCGCCAGCAGTTCGCCACAATCCGCCAGCAGATTGTGGCGAACATCACCGAACAGATGCAGAACGCCTTCCTGATTGCCCTGGTCACGGTGGCGATATTTATTCTGCTGGGGGGAGCCTATTTGCATCGCACGTTGGTGCGCCCGCTACGCGCGATTATCAACGCCAGCCACGCGATTGCACAGGGCAATTTCGCGCAACGGGTGCAGCTGCCGTATCGCGGTTGTCCTGACCTCAATCATCTCGCCGAGTCGCTGAACTTTATGATAGACTCTTTGCGGCAGGCGGAGGCGCAACTGATTCAATCGTCCAAGCTCGCGTCGCTGGGCACGCTGGCTTCGGGCGTAGCGCACGAGCTCAACCAACCCCTGGCGATTATTCGCGCGATTGCTCAGCAGAATCTGGAAGTTTTACAGAAGAGCGAACTGACCCCGCAAGAGCTGGCTCTCCTGCAGGAAGACCTCCAGATTATCGAGCGCCAAACCGCGCGTATGAGCCAGATTATCATGCACCTGCGCACTTTTGCCCGCAAGCCGAGCGAAACCTTGGAGCCTGTGGATCTCAACGAGGTGGCGCGCAATGCGCTCATCCTGCTTCGGGAGCAACTGCGCCAGCGCGGAATCACGCTCATAGAAGAGTACGACGAAGTCCTGCCCTCCGTGATGGGCGACGCGAACGCGCTGGAACAAATCGTGATTAACCTGCTCACCAACGCCCGCGACGCCCTGGAAGAGACCCCTAACGCCCAGATTCGGATTGCTACGCGCTCTGTGGAACGCGACGGAAGCCAGTGGGTGGAACTCCGCGTTGCCGATAACGGTCCGGGCGTGCCCGAAGCGATTCGCTCCCAGATTTTTGACCCCTTCTTCACCACGAAAGACCCCAACAAGGGCACAGGGCTGGGATTAGCCATCTCGCTGGAGATTGCCCAGAAACACAAAGGCACGCTCCGACTGGAACCCACGGAGTGCAGAGCGTGCTTTGTATTGCAACTGCCTGCAGCGCAAGCGGAACGCGAAGCGGCTTAGAGACTCTCCAGCACTAGCGACTCGGCGTTCGCTACCTTGTCGGCAACCTCATTCAAGAACTCCGCTGCGCCCACCCCGTTGATCAGACGGTGGTCAAAAGTCAGCACCAGATTCACATGGGGCACGCCGTCCACGGGGAAGGTATCGCCCGCGAACAGAATCGCGACCGCGGGCGCCACCAGCACGGGGATGGCATCCACAATTTGATACCCCCCCATGTAGGTAAGCAGGAGCTGCATGCTGGCGTCCGCCTGATCTTCGCCTGCGCGCGCTTTACGAATTTGCGCCTGCGCCGCGCGCACAAACGACACGAAATCCAGTGCGGAGGCTTCTTTTACCAGTGCGGTAACCAGCTCATCTCCTGGGCGCGCCACCGCAATGCCCAGATTCACATGCTGATATTCGCGCAGGGTGTCTTCGCCCACCAGCTGGGAGCGGAACTTCGGATGATTACGCGCGGCTTGCACCACGCAGTAAGCGAACACCTGAAACTCGGAGGGCTGTACGGGCACATCGGCGCGCGCTTTGAGCTGGGCAACCGTGTTCTGGATGCTGTCCCAGCGGGCGGTGCGGCGCATGGTGGCGGGCACAACCAGCTGGCTGCTGCGCTTGAGCCGATAGATGAAGGTGCGCTGTTGCTGCGGGAGCGGGTAGTCCACATAGCCCCCCGGCGCAATGGTGCGCGTGCTGAGATAGCGGTCAA
>JBBIQJ010000120.1:0-8071 GCA_037442385.1 Armatimonadota bacterium | reverse complement strand
GGACAGATGACGCTGGAGGCGTTTATCAGACGCTTGAAAGAGGAGGTCGCCGAATGAACAAGAAAACGGTTCGCGATATCGATGTGCGGGGCAAGCGCGTGCTGGTGCGCGTGGACCTCAATGTGCCAATGCAGGACGGGCAGATTACCGATGACCGCCGTATCCGCGCTTCCCTGCCCACCATCCAGTACCTGCTGGAGCAGGGCACGACGGTGATCCTGATGTCGCACTTCGGACGCCCGAAGGGCAAGCGCGACCCACAATACTCACTGCGCCCTGTCGCCGAGCGCCTGAGCCAGCTGCTAAGACGTGAAGTGCGGTTTTTAGAGGACTGCGTGGGCGAACAGGTTGAAGCGCAGGTGCGCAACGCCCCGCAGGGTTCCGTGATCCTGCTGGAGAACCTGCGTTTCCACCCCGAAGAGGAGGCGAACGACCCCGCTTTCGCGCAGGCGCTGGCACGGCTGGGCGAGGTGTATGTGAACGACGCCTTCGGCTCCGCACATCGCGCACACGCCTCTACCGAAGGCGTGGCGCACTACTTGCCCGCTGTCGCAGGTTTCCTGATGGAGACGGAGCTGCGCTATCTGGGACAGGCGCTGGCGAACCCCGAACGCCCCTTCGTGGCGATTCTCGGCGGCGCGAAGGTGCATGATAAAATCGGCGTCATCCGCAACCTGCTGCCGAAGGTAGACCGCCTGCTGATTGGCGGCGGCATGGCGTTCACTTTCCTCAAAGCGCAGGGCTATGAGATTGGACGCTCCCTGCTGGACACCGAAGGCATCGAGTTTGCACGCCAGACGCTCGCCGAGGCTGGCGATAAGATTTTGCTGCCGACCGATGTGGTGGTGGCGGACACGCTTGCGCCCGACGTTGCCACGCAAACGGTGCCCGTGAACGCGATCCCACCTGATAAGATGGGGCTGGATATCGGCGCGGAGACCGCCCAGCGCTTCGCGGAGGGGGTGCGCTCCGCAAAGACCGTCGTGTGGAACGGTCCATTGGGCGCGTTTGAGACGCCCCCCTTTGAGCAGGGCACGCGCGTGGTGATGGAGGCGCTCGCGAACTCAGGCGCGGTTTCTATCCTGGGTGGGGGCGATACCGCCGCGTGCGCCGAGCGGCTGGGCTTCGCGGAGCGCATGACTCACATCTCCACAGGGGGCGGGGCCTCGCTGGAGTTTCTGGAGGGGCGCGAACTGCCCGGCGTCGCCACGCTGATGGACGCCTGACCCTCAGGTACAATTAGCCCGATGGAGCCAAAATGGGTCTCGGTCAAAGCGGCGTACACGATGCCCGTCGGGAGCGTGCTGACCGTGCGCGGCTGGGTGCGCTCACGACGCGACTCGAAGGGTATCTCATTCATTGAGCTGAACGACGGCTCGCGCTTCAAAAGCCTGCAGATTGTGGTGGAAGCGGGCGTCGTGCCCGAAGAGACGCTGAAACAGGTGACCACAGGCGCGTGCATCGAAGCGACGGGCGTGCTGGTGGAGTCGCCTGCGCCCAAGCAGCCGGTGGAGCTGAAACTCCAGCGCCTACGCCTGTTTGGCACGGCAGACCCCGAAACCTACCCCCTGCAGAAAAAGGGACATACCTTTGAATACCTGCGTGAGATTGCTCACCTGCGTGCGCGGGGCAACACCTTTGGCGCGGTATTCCGCGTGCGACACGCTCTCGCCTACGCCATCCATCAGTTTTTCCAGGAGCGTGGGTTTTACTATATTCACACGCCCATCATCACCGCCTCCGACTGCGAGGGCGCGGGCGCGATGTTCCGCGTTACAACCCTCGACATCGAAAACCCACCGCGATTGCCCAACGGCGCGATCGACTGGTCGCAGGACTTTTTCGGCAAGCCAACCTATCTCACTGTGAGCGGTCAGCTGGAGGCAGAGGCGCTCGCCCTCGCGCTGGGCAAAGTCTACACCTTCGGCCCCACCTTCCGCGCCGAAAACAGCAACACGCCCCGCCATCTTGCCGAATTCTGGATGGTGGAACCCGAAATGGCGTTCTATGAGCTGGAAGACAATGCCCAGCTCGCTGAAGATTTTCTCAAAGCGATTATCCGCTATGTGCTGGACAACTGCCAGGAAGATTTAGAGTTTTTCCACCAGCGCATCGACAACACAGTTCTGGAAACGTTGGAGCATGTCGCGAACGCCTCCTTTGAGCGCATCACCTATACCGAGGCGATTCAGATTCTGCAGAAAGCGAACCGCAGCTGGGAGTTTCCCCCAGTTTGGGGCAATGACCTGCAAACCGAACATGAGCGCTACCTGACTGAGGAGGCGTTCCGCAAACCCGTGATTGTAACGGACTATCCCAAGCAGATTAAGGCGTTTTATATGCGCCTGAACGACGACGGTCAGACCGTGCGGGCGATGGATGTGCTGGTGCCCCGTGTCGGCGAGATTATCGGCGGGAGCCAGCGCGAGGAACGCTACGAGGTGCTGCTTCAGCGTATCCGTGAAACGGGGCTACGCGAGGAGGACTACTGGTGGTATTTAGACCTGCGCCGCTACGGGAGCGCGCCCCACTCTGGCTTCGGGTTGGGGTTTGAACGCATGTTGATGTATATCACGGGCATGAAAAACATTCGGGATGTGATTCCGTTCCCGCGCACGCCCGGTAACGCCGAGTTCTGATAGGCGTCTAATTAACTGGAGGAAACGATGCGGAAACCGACATGGTGGCTGATAGGGTTGGGAGCGCTGTTTGTGGCGAGTCTGATTGCCTGTTCTGGCGGTGGGGGCGGCGCAGGGGGCACTTTCTTCTTGCGCGTCTCTGGGCAGCCTGCCGACGCCAGAGTCTATCTCAACGGAAACCTGGTGAGCGATCCCAGCCGTATCGAGCTGCCTCCTGGCACGCACGAGATTCGAGTGGAGGTCAGCCTGGGCAACGGGCAGGCGCTCTTCCAGACCTTCACCGTTGTGGCGGGGCAGCAGACCTCCATCACCTACGACCTGCGCCGCTACCGCATCGAAGCGAACCCTGCCACGATCGAGGTGTGGGTCAGTCAAGCGGTTCAGGTAACTGCCACGATGTACGACCAGAACGATCAACCCGTGAGCGCGAACTTCGTGTGGACGAGTCTGAACCCCGCGATTGCAACAGTGGACAGTACAGGGCGCGTGGTGGGCGTGCGCATGGGCAGCACCAAAATCATCGTAACCGACACCCGTACTGGGCTGAGCATGGAAATCCCCACTACCGTGCTGGACTTCCCACCGCCGCCAGGCGATTAGGCGACTTATCCGAAACAGATAGCCCTTGATAAACGAGGGCGTTGCCCGAAACACGAACTTCCGGAACTGGCTCGTGGGGGAAACGGTTTTTCCCTTTTCGCGGGTATAATCCTGCCCGATGAGAGAGCCGCTTCCGCGCGACTATGTACCGAACACCGATGCGCTCTTGCTGAACGGGAAAGCGCTGGCGCAGCAGATTCGCGAGTCGCTCAAGGAGCGTGTCGCTCAACTCCAGGTGCAGGGGATTACCCCCTGCCTCGCGGTCATGCTGGTGGGCGACGACCCTGCTTCTCACACCTATGTGCGCACGAAAGCACGCGCCTGTGAATCGGTGGGGATTCGTTCCATCGTGCGCCATTACCCTGCGAGTGTCTCCCAGCAGGAGCTGGAGGCGCAGATTGACGCATGGAACGCCGACCCTGCAGTGCATGGCGTGCTGATTCAGCATCCCGTGCCCGCCCCGCTGGACGAGTCGGCGCTGCTGCGGCGGCTGGACCCCCGCAAGGATGTGGATGGCATCACACCCCGTTCGCTGGGTGCGCTGTTGACAGGCGAGGAAGCATTCGGCGCCTGCACCCCGCTGGGCATCATCACGCTACTAGACGCCTACGGAATCCCCATCGAGGGCAAGCACGCGGTGGTGGTGGGACGAAGCGTGATTCTGGGCAAGCCGATGGCGCTGATGCTGCTGAACCGCAATGCGACCGTAACGATATGCCATTCCCGCACGCGCCCGCTGGAGCATTACACCCGTCAGGCGGATATTCTGGTCGCCGCGCTGGGCAAGCCCGAATATATCACAGGCGAAATGATTAAGCCGGGCGCCGTCGTGATTGACGCCGGCTATAACCGCGTGGAGGGGCGCACGGGCGATGTCGGCGATGTGCATTTCGAATCGGCGGTAAAAGTGGCTTCTGCGATTACCCCGGTGCCGGGCGGCGTGGGTCCGATGACGGTAGCGACACTCCTGCAAAACACGGTGCTTTCTGCGGAACGCTGGGCGACCTATGCAAGCTGAAGAGTATGCCCGCATGTACGCCTGCGAGGGCGACTACTGGTGGTTCGTGGGGCGTCGCATGCTGGTCCAAACGCTCATCCAGGGGGTAGTAGGTTCCGTCTCGGGCTGGGTTCTGGACGCAGGCTGCGGCACGGGTGCGATGCTGGTGGAGCTAGCACCGACAAACAGGGTCGTGGGGGTGGATGTAGAGATGCAGGCGCTACGCTACGCTCGTCAGCGGGGCGACTTTCCCCTGATTCAGGCGCGATTGGAATCGCTCCCGTTCCAGAGGGAGGCATTCGCGCTGATTACAGCCCTCGATGTGCTGGAACACCTGCCCGACGATCTGTGCGCTCTGCGGGAGCTGTGGCGTGTGCTGCAACCGGGCGGCTGGCTAATCGCGACCGTGCCTGCGTATTCGTGGCTGTGGAGCAAGCACGATGTGGCGCTCCATCACTATCGTCGCTACACGGCGCGCGCCCTGAAGCAACGACTGGAGCAAGCAGGGTTTGAGGTGCGGAAGCTCTCCTATTCGGTGATGTTTCTGTTCGCGCCGATTGCACTTTTTCGCTGGCTGGATCGGTGGCGTCCTGCGCCCCCTGCGGCGACGGTGGTTCCCGTGCCTCGATGGCTTAATCGGTGGCTGATTCGTTTGCAGGCGCTTGAGGCGCGACTGGTGCGGCGGTTCTCTTTACCGATGGGAGTGAGCCTTGTAGCCGTCGCACAAAAAAATCAGGTATAATCCCCCCCGTTTATGGCAATCGCAGTCGTGTTTCCGGGTCAAGGCGTGCAGCGCCCAGGGATGGGCAAAGAGCTCTATGAGCGCAGCCCTGCGGCGCGTCGTGTGTTCGAGATTGCGACCGAGCTGTCGGGACGCTCTTTCACCCAGCTCTGCTTTGAGGCGGGCGAACAGACCCTGATGCGCACTGAGAACGCCCAGCCTGCTCTGCTCACCGTCTGCTATGCCGCCTGGGAGGCTCTACGCGAGGCGCTCCCCAACTTCACCCCCGATTTCGTCGCTGGGCATAGCGTGGGCGAGTATCCTGCACTGGCGGCGTCGGGCATCTGGACGCTGGAAGAAGCCTATCACTGGGTAGAAGAGCGGGCAAAAGCCATGCATAAGATTGCGAACCGCGTTCACGGCACGATGGCAGCCGTGATTGGACTGGAAGCCGAGAAAGTGGAAGAGGCGTGCGCCCGCGCTCAGGTAGAAACGGGCGAGGTGGTGGTGCCCGCGAACTATAACTCGCCCGGACAGATTGTGATTTCAGGCACGGTGAACGCTGTCCAGAAAGCCAGCGAGTATGCGAAGGAACTGGGGGCGCGCCGAATCATCCCGCTGGCGGTGGCAGGCGCGTTCCATTCGCCAATTATGCAGGAAGCGGCGGAGCTGATGACCGAGGCTTATAAAGAGGCACACTTCAACGCGCCCAAAATCCCCTTCTTCTCGACAATTGAGGTGCGCCCGCTGGACAATCCCGAAGAGATTCGCGCCGTGATGGGCAGGCAAATTGCCAGCCCTGTCAAGTGGCACCAGAGCGTGGAGGCGATGCACGCCCTGGGTGTGGACACCTTCATCGAGGTGGGCGTCGGTGATGTGCTATCGGGTTTAATAAAGCGCATCGTGCCCGGGGTTCGCACCCTGCGTGTGGTAGACTCTAAGACGCTGGACGAGACCGTTCAGCAGTTGCGAGGCGAGGCATGACGATTTCGCTGGAAGGTCGCGTGGCGCTGGTTACGGGAGCAGGACGCGGGATTGGGCGTGCGGTCGCGCTGGCGCTGGCGCAAGCGGGCGCGAAAGTCGCAGTGGTCAGCCGCACGGAAACGAACGCGCATGAAACTGCCCATGCGATTGAGCAGGCAGGGGGCATCGCACTGCCGCTACCCCTCGATATCGCCGAACCCACCAGCGCCGAAACCGCCACCGAAACCGTTCTCAAGCAGTGGGAACGGCTGGACATTCTGGTCAACAACGCGGGTATCACGCGCGATACCCTGTTACTGCGCATGAAGGAGGAGGATTGGGATGCCGTGCTTCAGGTGAACCTGAAGGGGGCGTTCCTGTTCACACGCGCCGCCCTCAAACCCATGATGAAACAGCGCTGGGGGCGTATTGTCAACATCACCTCCATCGTGGGACTCACGGGCAACGCCGGACAGGCGAACTACGCCGCCTCCAAAGCGGGGCTAATCGCCTTCACCAAATCGGTCGCGCTGGAGATGGGCAGCCGCAACATCACCTGTAATGCGATTGCGCCGGGATTTATCGAAACCGATATGACCGAGTCTCTGCCCGAACAGGCGCGCCAGTATGCCCTGCAGAAAATCCCTCTGGGGCGGCTCGGCACGCCCGAAGAAGTTGCGCATGGGGTACTCTTTTTATGCAGCGAACTCGCCTCGTACATCACGGGGCAAGTGCTGACTATCGACGGTGGCTTGACTACCGGAATCTAAACCCAACAAAGAGGAGGTACGATACCAATGACACAGCAGGAGATCTTCGAGCGAGTCCAGAAAGTGATTATTGAGCAGCTGGATAAGCGCCCAGAAGAGATTACGATGGACGCGAGCTTCGTCGACGACCTGAACGCCGACTCGCTGGACCTCGTGGAACTGGTGATGGCGTTTGAGCAGGAGTTTGATGTCACCATTCCCGAGGAAGAGGCGGAGCAGGTACGCACGGTAGGCGACGCGGTGCGTCTGTTAAGCGAAAAACTGGCTGTAGAAGCCGAATAAGCCTATGCGACGACGCGTTGTGGTTACCGGGATGGGGCTTGTCACCCCGCTCGGCCTGGGAATTGAGCCTTTCTGGGAAGGTCTCATCACCGGGCGGCGCGTGATTGGTCCCATCACCCACTTCGATGCGAGTGGGTTCAGTACGCGCATCGCGGCGGAGGTCAAAGATTTTGACCCCACCCGGTTCATGGAAAAGAAGGACGCCCGGCGCGCCTCGCGTTTCATCCAGTTCGCGATTGCGGCGACCCACATGGCGCTCGCTGATGCCCAGCTCCCGATAACCCCCGAAAACGCCGAGCGCATCGGCGTGCTAATTGGCTCCGGCATTGGCGGCGTGGACTACATGGACACCCAGATGCGTGTGCTGGTGCAGCAGGGGCCCGACCGCCTCAGCCCCTTTTTGGGGGCGATGATGATTGCCGATATGGCGTCGGGGATGGTCTCCATTCATTTTGGCGTGAAGGGACCGAACCTGTGTGTGGTAACCGCATGTTCCACAGGGGCGGACGCGCTGGGTCAGGCGATGCGGGCGATTATATATGGCGACGCCGATGTGATGATTGCGGGCGGCTCGGAGGCGGCGATTGTGCCTGTCGGGATTGGCGCGTTCTGCGCGGCGCGCGCGATGTCGACCCGCAACGACGACCCCGAACATGCCAGTCGCCCGTTTGACGCCGAACGCGACGGCTTCGTGATGGGTGAAGGGTGCGGTGTGCTGATTCTGGAATCGCTGGAGCATGCGAAAGCGCGCGGCGCCCGAATCTACGCCGAACTGAAGGGCTACGGCATGTCCGCGGACGCCTACCACATCACCCAACCCGACCCCGAAGGCGACGGCGCCCGACGCGCCATGCTCAACGCCCTCAAAGACGCCGGACTCCAGCCCACCGATATTGACTACATCAACGCGCACGGCACCTCCACCCGCTACAACGATGCCAAAGAGACCCTCGCCATCAAGCGCGTATTTGGGGAACACGCTTACAAGCTGGCGGTCAGTTCCACCAAGTCGGTTACGGGGCACCTGCTGGGCGCGGCGGGCGCGGTGGAGGCGTGCGCCTGCATCCTCGCCATCCAGCACCAGATGCTGCCCCCCACT
>JBBIQJ010000119.1:0-8131 GCA_037442385.1 Armatimonadota bacterium | reverse complement strand
AAATAAGCGGGCAGGGCGGTGAGCGCTACCACCACCATCGCGCCGAGAGCCACTTTTTGAATCTCGTCGCTCCTGCGCACGATGCCCCACAACATCAGTAGCGCCGTGAACAGGCTACCCATCACAGGTAGATGATTCGTTAGTAGATGGAGCTGCGCTTCATTCATCAGTTGGTACCTCCCATCGAGGGGAATTCTGCAACGAAGGCACGCTTCCTGCTAAACAAACAAGGGGGTAGTGGAAAACTACCCCCTGAAAAAAACTGCCGCTCCTTAGCGCTTGCGTCGCAAGCCTGCGAGGCCGATTAAAGCCGTGCCGAGCGCCAGCAGGCTGGCTGGCTCTGGCACTACCTCAAACTGGATTTCGTAGGTTTGGGATTGCATCGTTTGGGTGCCCATGTAAGAATCCCCGTAGCCGTCCCATAACACAGAGGCGTTGACGGTCAGGGTCACGATGTCGCCCACATTATAGGCGCTGAGGTCCAGCAGATAAGTGTCGCCGACCGCCGCGAGCGCTTTGGTACCCGCTCCCTCGTTCACAGCGAAGGTGACGCTGCTACTGCCGGATTGGGCAGGAGCGCCATTCACGAGGAACTCTGCGGTCAGGCGTACATCGTCACGGAAGGGGGAGTTGATGACTCCGAAGTAGGCACCCCCTGCAACCTGCCCGCGAGAGACCGACACCCCCGAGGCGTTCCATCCGATGGTGAGCGTGGGATTCAGGAACTTGTTCACCTGAACGCCTGGGGCAATCGGGTCATCGTCTGCGATGCCCCCAATCGCTAGCGAAACGCCAGATACTAATGTCACTTGCGCGGCGTTGTTGAACTGGGCGCGCGTGCGGGTCGTCAGGTCTCCACCAAATGCGGGCTTGTTGGAAAGCTGTTCCAAACGAAACACATGCCCCGAGCCCACCCATGTGGTGAAAGTCACCACGCCGCTGGGGTTGTTGGCTGTAACTCCGCCCGAGCGATTGGCAGGCAAGCGCCAGTAACTGCCTGCAGCAGTGCCGCCATCTCCTGAAAAGCGCGCCACAAGACGCCCAAAGGCGTCCCCACTGGCGTAAGGGGTCAGATTCCGGTTCCAGTAGTAGCCGTTTCCAGTTCCGGAGAACGATGTGTCCGTCAAAACCCATTCCGCCGCACTATGCGTACCGCTAGTAGGTCCTGAAGAGGTAAAAGAAAGGCTCAGCCCGTTGTTATTGGGACCGTCATTGAGCGATATCAGGAACAGTTGTGCCCACACACCATGGCTCAAAAGAGCCGTTAAAGCGATCAATCCAAGCCTTTGAACCGTCGTTCCATTCATCATTGTTCACCTCTCTGTCGGAGCCTGATCGGTTCCACTTCTATAGACTCAAAAACCACGCAAAATCGGACAGGATTAACCAACCATCCAGTGAAAAAAATCAGGGTTACGGAAGCACCATAGCCCTGATTCCTCATCTCAAGGAGGTCGCTTTGTGGCGAGCAGTTCAGGGTACAGCGCTACACTGGAGGTCTATGTGAGAAAAAGAGGTCCATGCAGTACGAAGCCGTTCACACCAGAAGGCGGAGGCGCCATATGCGCCCGCCGCCTCTTGCCCAAGCCTACCAAACCAAGCAAACCGAACCATTCTCACACCTCACTGGAAGTCCCCAGCGCCGACTTCCAACCCTTAATGACTCATAATGCGCCCAAAAGCGGACACCTTTTTGACTGAGTCGTCAGGAAAATTGGCTCTCTTGCAGGGCATCCTCACAAAATTCGGGAACTTTCGTCCACGCAAGGCAGTATATACTCTCGCCCCTTACAAGCTACCTCCTTCTGCCTCAGTGGGGGGGGTAAGGAGAGAACCACACTATGATGGCTGTCAATCTCTTGCACGAGGTCGTTCATGCGTTGCGCGAGATGAGCCGTCAGTTGGACCGCCTGGCTTCCCAGCTGGAGCGTTTGCCTATGAGTGCAAGCGTTCCGGTTCAGGTTTCTCAACAGGTCGCTGGCGGCTTCCGCCCCGATCCAGACTCCTTGACACAAAAACTGAAACGCTATTGCGAGGCGTGGGGCGTTCAACTGGTGGAACACGCGCCTGAACAGCCTCTCAACGCTGTGGAACGTGAGCGTCGCCACCTGGCACGATTCATGGTGGAGCATTATGCCTTGCTGGCGCCGCTGCTGGGACTAATGCGTGGCACTCTGGCGTCGCCTCGCAAGTTGCTCCGAAAGGTGGCGAATCTCAACAGTGAGCAACTGGGACTCGTGACGAATGTTCTGACGCGCCTCCACCGGCTGTATATGCTGGATCACTATGAATACAATCGCGTGGAGCGGGTTGTGTCGTTTCGGGTGCGCAAGCAGCCGTTCGCCCAGAACTTTCTGTCGGGGCAGTGGTTTGAGATGGGGGTTGCGGAGCAGGTCAAGCGATTGCTGAACGCGCACTCCCATGTGCTATGGCGCAACGCGCGGTTCCAGTCGCCGCAGGGTGGTTGCTTCGAGGTGGATATTCTGATTGCGCTGTGGGCAGGCAGCGAGTTTCGGCTCGCCGCGCTGGAATGCAAGAGCGCAGGCATGCTGACCGAGGAGGAGGTATCCCAGATTCGCCGTATGGCGAGCGTGTTGAATCTGGGCGCGGCGCGGTGTGCGGTGGTATTTCCCAAGCCTGTCGGCGAGGCGCAGGAGCGCCTGTGGTTTGGGCAAACGGGCGTTAGCATGGAGTGCCTCGTAAGCCTCCCGGCGTTCTTGCAGAGCTTGACCCAGTAATCAGCGCTTGCGCCGCGCCTTCAGATACTGCTCTTCCAGATGGTCTAACTGTTCGGGCGTGGGGCGAGGGGGGGCGGGGGTGGACTCCGCCTGCTTCGCTCCTTTTGCCCGACCTTTTGCAGACGACGCCTGCGCTTCTGGCGCTGACGCCTTCGCAGGCTGTGTGGACCTGGCGGCTTTTTCAGCGGTTTTGGGCGCGGGCTGTGCAGGCGTTTCGGACTTGCTGGGCGTTACGGCGGCTTTGCGAGCCGACCCTTTGAGCGGTTCCAGGTCCGCCTCGCTCAGCAGCACCACATAGCGCAGGCGGAAAGTTCTTTCCTCCTCAGTGAGGCGGTTGCGCGCTTCCTCCGAGAGGCTGCTGAGCCACTTTTCGTGCATCGCGCTCTGCTGTTCCGCATGGCGCGCCCGAACGCTTTCGGGAAGGCTGTCGATATCTAAGTCCACCGCAATCTCCTGAGGCGAATAGACTTTCAGAATCGTACCGCGCGTGCCTCCCAGATGCGGTGCGTAGCGCCCTTCCAGCGCCTCCTTGCCCTGCACTTCGCGTACTTTGATCTGCACACGGTCGCCGTCCTTGAACTTTGGCATAGGTGAATTGTACCCGCTCCAGTGAATCGGAACCCCTATGAGCATCGCGCTTCTTGCCAGAAATCTGGTCTTGCGCGTCTCATGTTCCATATGGGGTATACTTGAAAGCAGATCGGCGCCATGATGAATAATCCTGACGCAATCTCCTCGGACGAGCGCCTGTGGGCGATGCTGGCGCACCTTTCGGGACTGTTGGGGTGGGCTATGGCGAGAGGGCAGTACCTCGCGCCGTTGATTATCTTCCTTGTCTACCGTGAGCGCTCACGCTTCGTCGCCTATCACGCCATGCAGCAACGGTTGTTTCAGGTTTTCCTGCTGGCTGTTTGTATCGCCCTCGCTATTGCTGGAGTAGTGATGGGGGTTATCACCTGCGGGTTTGGGCTTGTCCTGGTTATCCCCCTTTTATTGGCGCTTGCCATCTATGCGCTAGTCTACATCATCTGGGCGGCGATAGAAGCGTACAACGGCAAATGGTTTCGCATCTCCCTGGTGGGCGACTGGGCGCGCTCTGTGGTGCAACCCTGAGTAATGTCTTCCGAAGACATGGTGCGAGCAGAACATACGCTTCAACGCCTGCGTGGCGAGGGGATGCAGGCAGAGCTTTTTGAACGCTTCGAGGAAACATTACGGAGCGCACTCCAGAACTCTGCCGATCCCAGTCGCTTGTTGATTAATCTGGATCGCTGGCTTGAGGTGCTGGGCAATCGGCTGACCTCCTATCGCCTGTTTGCCGACACGCCGCGCTTGCTGGAGCCGCTCCTGACCCTGATGGACAGCTCTCAATATATGGCGGATGCGCTCATCCAGAACCCGGAACTGAGTGAGATTGTGTTAGACCCCAGGCTACTCTATCGCCGTCGCACGAAGTCGGAACTCCAGCGCGAGCTGGGACGCCTGCTGAAACCCTGTTCCTCTTACTGGATGCGTCTGGATCGCCTTCGCCTGTTTAAGTATCAGGAGCTGGTGCGTATCACCGCGCTGGATGTGATGGGCAAGCTCAGCCTGCCCGAAGTGGCGCGGCAACTCTCGGACCTGGCGGATGTGTGTATTCAGGGAGCGCTGGAGTCTGCCGATCTGGAGCTGCGCACTCAGTACCCGATGGAGGGGGCGCTGCCTCTGGTGGTGCTGGCGATGGGCAAGCTGGGCGGGCGCGAACTCAACTACAGCTCCGATATTGACCTCGTATTCCTCTGTGCGGATGAGCCTGGTTTCAAGGGCGCGCGCGAGCCGATTGCCTATCTCACGCGCCTGTGTGAGATGGTGGTCAAAGCGCTCAGCGAGCCGATGCGACGTGGGATTGTGTTCCGTGTAGACCTGCGCCTGCGCCCCGAAGGGCGGTTCGGTCCGATTGTGCGCACGCTCACCTCGGCATGGCGCTATTACGAAGCGTGGGCGGAAATGTGGGAGCGTCAGGCGCTCATTAAGGCACGCCCGTGTGCAGGCGACATCCGGCTGGGCGAGCGCTTTCTGGAGCAACTTCAGCCGTGGATCTACCGCCGACACCTAAGCGCGGAAGACTTGCAGGCAATCGTCGAACAGCGCCTCAAAACCGAAGCCCAGACGCAGGCACGCGGGGAATGGGAAACCCATATCAAGAACGGTTGGGGCGGGATTCGGGATATTGAGTTCCCTGTGCAAGCGTTGCAGTTGCGCTACGGCGGGCGCTATCCGCGCGTGCGAGTCGCCAGCACCCTTGACGCGCTCCGAAGGCTCCGGGAGGCGCGCCTGCTGAACCCCGAAACCGAGCGGGCACTCCGAGAAGCATACTGCTTCCTGCGAACGATGGAACACCGCCTGCAGATGCTCTACGGGCACCAGACGCACTCTTTGCCGAAAGACCCAGCCGAGCGTGAACGCCTCACAAAACGCATGGGGTTTCCCAGCCTGGACGCCTTTGAAGCCACCCTGCAGCGCCATCGTGCCGTCGCACGCCAGTTCCGCGAGCAGGTGCTGGCGCCTGTAGCGCAGCAGGACGACACGCTCCCTCTCCCACAGGAAAACCTGCTGCTTCTGGGCACGCCCGAAGGCGAGGGGGTGTGGGTGCCCTATCTGGAATCGCTGGGGTTTCGGGAGCCACAACAAGCCTACCGCGTCCTCTCTACCCCTGCTTCGGGCACGCGGTATGGCGAGTCGCCTCCAGAAGTGCGCCGGGCGTTTCTGCGTGTTGTCCCCCAACTGCTCACTGCCTGCGCTCGGACTGCCGATCCTGACCGCGCCCTGCGTGCGTTAGAGCAGCTGGCGGACGCTCTGCCGAACCGCGCCGCGCTCTATCACAGTTTCGCCGATAGCCCCGAAGTGCTGACGCGCCTCGCTGGTTTAGCCCCGTCGTCATCCCTCTGGAGCCGTCTGGTGGCGCATCTGGAGCTGGTGGATATGCTCTTTGGTGAGGAGATTGTCGCTCCTTATGCCAAGACCCTTGAGGAACATAGGCAGTCGCTTCAGGCACGGCTGACGCCGTGCAAAACGGAGCGCGCCCGACTTGCCAACATTCGTGCCTACGCCCGACGCGAGATGCTCCGTATCGGCGCGCGCGACCTGTGGGGCGAAACGCGCCCCGCTCAGACCGCCGAAGACCTCTCTGCGCTCGCCGAGACGCTGCTGATGAGCCTGCTCCCCGAAGGGGTCGGCTTAATCCTGTACGGGAGTCTCGGTTCAGGAGAAGTAGGCTACGCCAGCGACTGGGACGTGAGTTTTGTGATTGCCGATGGCGACGACATAGGGGCGCGCACCGCCGAGGTGCAGCAGATGCTACAACGCTGCCAGCAGATGCACGAGACGGGCGCCTTCGCGCGGGTGGACACGCGCCTGCGTCCCGAAGGGGGAGCGGGCGCACTGGTGCGCACAATCTCGGGCTTTGCCGACTATTTCGCCCACCACGCCGAACCCTGGGAACGCCTCGCGGCGACCCGCGCACGACTGGCGAACCCGCAGCTCCCCTTGGCTGGAGCGTTTCAGGAGATGCTGGACGCCTTTCGCTATGGAACGCCGCCCACCCCAGAGCAGTCCGAGGCGATGCGCCGCCTCGTATGGCGCGCCCTGACAGAGCGTGTGCGCCCTGAACAGGCAGAACGCCACCTGAAACTGGGCAGAGGAGGACTTGCGGTCATAGAGTTTCTGGCTCAGTGGGGAGTGGTTCACACTGCGACAGTGGACGATACGCCCCTGCCCACCAGCACACTGGGCATGCTGGAGTGGCTCTATCGGCGCGGCTGGCTCTCACGCCCCGATTATGAGGCGCTGCGTCAGGCATGGCTGTTTTTCTATCATCTGCGCAATCGGCTGAGCCTGCTTTTTGAGCCGGCGCCCGAAACCCTGCCTGAAGGCGAGCGACTGGAGCAGGTCGCAATCAGCCTCGGCTACCCCAGCGCAAGCGCCCTGGAAGAAGAGTTCCACGAACACTGGAACGCCGTTGCTTCGCTCCAGCGCTTTGAATAATCGGATGGGAACCCTTTCGCCCTTCGGGCGTCTAACCCTACAGGAGGTCAACACCGATGAAACAGGGACTGCGTGGTTTTGTTCTGGGAGGTCTGCTCACTTTAGGTTGCGTGTCCGGCTACACTCAGCTTGACAAGATTCTTAAGGCGGGCGGGATTGCTGTCGTCGTAGACCGATTGGGCAAAGACATGGACCGCTTCGTCAATAATCTGACCAACACCAAACCCGACAAGAATTTCGCCACCAAGGTCGTGCCGATTATCAGCGTAGGCAAGGGCGCGCATGTGGGCGCGGCGCAGGTGATGGGCAAGCCCGAGCTGGTGCAGAAGGTGCAGGCAGTGGCTCAGGTGGAAGGCGACTTCATGGGGCGTGAAGTACGAGTGCGCGGCTTAATCCCTATCTCCACCAAGAATCCGGGACGCAATCTGGATCGGGTGGAGGGCGTGGGCGTCTCAGCGATTATCGATATTCGCCTCTGAGTTAGCCGTCGCCCGAGAGTTGCTGTTGTACCAGTTGCGGTACGAGGCTCAGCGCGTGGGGCAGGTTTTCGGGCTGTTTACCGCCTGCCTGCGCGAAGTCAGGCTTGCCTCCGCCTGAGCCGCCCACCTGCTGTGCCAGCGCTCGCACCAGGTTGCCCGCGTGCAAGCCTTTTTGCACCCATTCGGGTGCGACTTTCGCTATCAGCACCACTTTGCCGTCCGCGTGGGTTGCCAGCACGGCGACGCCAGCGCCTTTCTGAATCAGTCGGTCAGCCAGCGTGCCGAGCGTTTTGGGGTCGGCGTCGGGCAGGGCATGCGCCACAACAGGCGTTTCGCCCACCAAGATGGGGGTAATCTCACTCACTGCCTGCGCCGCGCTGTGCTGTTTGAGGCGCTCCAGTTCGTGTTGCAGTTCTTTCAGCTGGCGCGTGAGGCGTTCCAGCGCACGGGGCAACTCAGGCAGAGGCGTGTGCATCAGTTCGGAGACGGCGCGAATGGCGTGCTCGCGCTCCAGCAGCCACTGGTACAGCCCACGCCCGGTGAGCGCTTCCACGCGCCGCACGCCTGCCGAGACGCTCCCCTCATGCACAATCTTGAACAGCCCTGCCTCGACCGTGTTGCGCAGGTGCGTGCCTCCGCACAACTCCAGCGAAAAGCCCGGAATCTCCACCATCCGCACGCGGCTACCGTACTTCTCGCCAAAGAGCATCATCGCCCCGCGCTGGCGCGCCTCTTCTATCGGCACATCGTTGTAGACGCGAACTTCCAGCTCTTCCAGAATCTTCTCGTTGACCAGCGACTCGATACGCTCCAGCTCTTCAGGGGTGAGCGCTTTGGGATGTGTAAAGTCGAATCGCAGGCGATCGGGAGCGACCAGCGAACCCGCCTGTA
>JBBIQJ010000118.1:0-8227 GCA_037442385.1 Armatimonadota bacterium | reverse complement strand
CTCACCGGACGGCAAGTGGCTCACGATAGGAACCTACCGTGCCCTGCTGTTCTGGAACACGCGGACGAGAACACTGAACCCCATCTACACCTGCGAGGTGGGACTCGGGGTCACGGCGATTCGCTTCGCACCCGACGGCAGATGGTTCGCGTACGGTCGGATGGGTGGGGTTATTGTCGTGGCACGGACGCCTCACGCTTAAAGGGCTTAGAGAGGGTGCGGGGGGGGAGGCGGCGTATTGCCGCCCCCTTTGTGATTCTTAGCAGCCTGTACCGAAGTTGAACAATACGGTCAGCAGGTCGGCATCGTCCACCACGCCGTCGCCGTTCACATCTTCAGCCAAGCCCGAACCCGTCTGCCCGAAGGCGAACAGCACGGCGAGCAGATCCGCATCGTCCACGCAGCCATCGCCATTCACATCGCCATCCACCGCCGCCCCCGCAATCACGCGCACATCGGTGAAGTTCGTGTAGCGCAGGCCACTGGAAGTGCGGTTGCTGGCGTTCAGATCGGGGTCTTTGCCGTACTGATTGCCTTCAGGAATCACCAGCGCGATATACTTGATGCCGCTCTGCCCCGAAACGGTGAGCGTGGAGTACCAGATTTCGTTCGTCGGGTCCTGATGGAACGCGATTCCCTGCGGGTTGTTGCCACTCAACCAGTCGAGAGTCGCCTGAGGCACTTCACCGAAGGTGTTGCTTGTGTTCGGGTCCCACTGGCAGACATTCGGGATAGCGCCGTTGGCTTTGCTCAGCGTGCCCACAAAGGTCCAGTTGGGGTCGGTGGTGGGGTCGGCGGCAGGATTCGGGTCGCTGCTGGCGACATAGACATCAATTCGGTACGGCGCGGCGGGATCGGAGAAGGAGCGAGTCTTGGTGGCGGAAGATGTATGAATCAGGTCGCGTACATCCCAGGCGAAGATCTGCACTTTTCGCACATTCCAGCCGTCGGGGTTGGAATCGTCCAGCTCGTACTTAATCCAGACCGTGCCGACGGGGTTGTGGTCGCCCACATTGCTGTTATTTGTATATGCGCCGCCCTGCCGGAAGAGATACTCTGGCACGGTGAAAGAGGCGGGCCAGCCTGCGTTGGCCAGTGAGGCAACGGTCGTGATGGTTACCGAGGTTGTGCTGTCGCCGAAACCAACCTGATTCCCCAGCGCGTCGAACAGGTCTTGTGCTACCTGGATAGTGTAGCCAGGCCAGAAGCCGAAGCTGGAGAAGTTCGTTGCATCTTGAAAATCGCGTCGGCTCCATTCGAGCGCATTCTCTGCTGTCGCGATTTGAGCAAGCGCATTCACTGCGCGCACCTTGCCCTTGCCGTCGCCCAGCACAACCTGGGCAGACAACGAGGCAATGAGCGTTGCCGTCAATCCCAAAGCAATCCAGTTTCTCATAGCGCATAACCTCCTTTCGGGCATGTCGCCCATGAGAAGGATACCCGATGGATGGGTTAAGGGTGGGTTAAGGGAGGGAGATTGGGCGTTCAGGGCAGCTCATCTGTTTCTGGGTTTTTGAATTCGCACAAAACGAGGCTTTTGACGGCATCACCAAGTGCTTCGTCCGAGCAAACGAATACAAGGGGACGCCCTTGTTCAGCCAAAATCCTTTTCACCTCTGTCATCTGAACCAGAATAATGGCATCGCTTGTCCGACGGCGTATTGCTCCATCACGGAAGTCACTCTGGAACCGACTTCTGCAATGCTATCTGGGCTATTCCCCGTGCTAAGCGCTTCGCGAATCGATTTCATGCGACTTCTATCGTCCTCCAGCATAGATCGAAGCAGTGAGGGGCGCGTCCTTAGGCTACCCAACGAGTTCGGGTCAGAACGATTCTGAACCGCCCGATGAATTTTTGAACCTTTGCAAACACTTCGTAATAAACCATTGGCAGAAAGAACAGTTCCAAACTCCCGTTCTCTGCTTCTTTGAATAGAGGTTTACCTTTTCAGAACCCTCTTCTTTCTTGTAGCGCTTAATCCATGCGCTGGAGTCGAGAATGTAGATCTTCATTCCTTATGGGTTTCTGGTTTAATCGCGTCGCATCGCATTTCACTGCGTTCCGCGATAATCTGCTTGCTGGAGAGGATGCCTCCCAGAGCGTCGTCGATTTCTGTCCACTCTTCTCTCAAAATCTCAGTCAGCTCAGGCGGTGAAGTGTAGGGACGCACCCATTGCAAGCGTTCCAAACAATCGCGTACTCCCCAAGCCATTTTTTTGTAGAAATAGTTCATCAACTCGCGGTCTTCTGAGAAAGTTCGCTCCGACTACGCACGGCAGAGTGAACATGTTGGTGTTTTTTTCTCTATTTCCCGAATAAGCAGCGCTCCAAAGACGAGGGAGGCGACATCCAGCTGGGTTACCTTCACCGGTCTACCATAACAGTCCACTGTGGGATACAAAAGTTCCTCCTCTGGGTCTACCCCTTCGTGGAGAATTTTGTTTCGCAACTCGTAAAATTCCCAAGCCCACTGACCTGCGGCAGTCATGTACGCATCGCTGCTTGGATTGCGGGCGGGTTCAACTTCATCGTCCCATGTCTTCTGGACCCAATTCTCGATTCTTTCCACAAGCGCGCGCTTCTTGCCACGCTCCTCTTGCAGATTCAGGAGTGTCTCGAAGGCGGTCGCAATCTGCACAATCTGGATCTCGGCGTCGACATCCTGGACTCGTTTGTGAGCGGTACGGAACCAGCGTAGGCTTCGCAGCAAGCGATTCCGCAGGTCAGCGCTGAAGGTGTCGCTGAACATCTCGTTGAGAAGCGCAAGCAGCTCCATGTTGGGCTGAATCTTGCCGCGATGGTGGGCTGGCATCGGGATTTGAAAATGAGGTTTTCTCAATTCTTCAATATGCCACAAGCCGTGAATCACAAGAGTCACCATCGGCTCCTCGCCAAAAAGGTCAGGAGCAAAAGATTGCCCATACCACTCGAAGGTTTCAGAATTAGGTGGTGGTGCTATGCGTCTTCCGTAGGCAAAAGCTCTACGCAGCTCATCCCAGATGCAGCAGAAAATCAGAGCATCTATCGTTGAGGCGAGTTCCTTGAGTTGTTCGTTGCTCAGAGGTTCCAGCAGCCCCCGATGCTCTGGATCGTAGTGGCACACAGTGATGGCTTCTACAGGATTGTTATATAAGTCACGGTATTGGTTATAGAGGGGACGCAGGAAATCCGCCACTTGTGTGCCCAGGTCTTTGACTATCTCGTCGCTAAGCGGACGGAAAACGGTTCTGCCAACGCGGAGCTCACCCCCAATCTCATCCCAGTCGAAGGGCGTTCAGGGCATAAAGTAAACTTCATAGAATTGGCTTGCCATTTTAATTACCAAGCATATTATACCGAATTCAGCTCAGCCCCCACTTCAGGTAGAATTGAGCGGAGCAGGCGATGATAGAGACCCTTCAACCGAACGAGTGGGTGATGGTGCTGCTGGGCGCTGTGGGCGTGCTAACGCTCTGGAACCTGTGGTTGACATGGCGCTGGCTGAAGTTCCAGAAACGCTGGCACCAGCTGCTGACCCATTCCGAGGGCGGCTCGCTGGAGCATGCGCTCTACGAAACCTTACGGCGCGTCACGCAACTGGAAGAAATTCTTAAAGCGCACGGGAACCATCTGCAGGCGCTCCAGAGTCAAACAGACCGATGCCTGCAGCAGGTAGGCGTTTTGCGCTACGATGCGTTCCCCGACATGGGGGGACAGCAGAGTTTTGCGATTGCACTGGTGGACAAACACGGCGACGGTGTGGTGCTGAGCGGCATCCACAGCCGTCAAGAGATGCGGGTTTACGCCAAGCCAATAAGGGGCTATACCTCCTCTATTGGACTTTCGGAGGAGGAGCAGAACGCACTGCGTGAGGCGCGCGCCCGATAGCGGGAGAGGGACAGCATGCTCGGCGGCTACGAACTGAGCGATGAACGGCTCATCGAGCGCTTCAAAGAAGGCGATGACCTCGCCTTCGATATGCTGGTGAGGCGCTACGAGCAGAAAGTCTATCAATATGCCTACCGCCTTACCCGCAATCCCGATGACGCCGCCGATGTGGTCGCCGAGACTTTCCTGCGCATGTATAACGCGCTCAAACGCTTTCGGGGCGACGCCCAGCTCTCCACATGGCTCTATCGTATCGTCAGCAATGTGTTTTTTGACTTCCGCAAGCGCGAACAACGCCACGAACACCTGCCGCTGGAGGTCCAGAGCGAGGACGACGAGGAGCCGATGGAGCGCCCCATCCCCGATGAGAGCATCGACCTGGAAGCGCATGTGCTGGAACAAGAGCGCAAGCGCGTGCTGATGGAAGCCATCGAGAAGCTACCCGACTACCAGCGCATGGTGCTCATCCTGTTTCATATTGAGGAGCGCCCCTACGAGGAGATTGCCCAGATTACGGGGCTGCCTCTGGGCACGATTAAGTCGCGCTTGAACCGCGCACGGAACGCCCTGCGCGAACTGCTGGAACCCCATCGGGAACTTTTTGGCTATTCCACCCGTCAGACAGATGAAGACCTCGAGGAGGCAAGCGATGCGTTGTGAACAGGTACGGGGATTACTGAACGACTATTTAGACGGTACTTTGAATCAGGGGATTGCCGAGTCGGTCGCGGCGCACCTGCGTGTCTGCGATTCGTGTCGGCGTGAGCATCAGTTTCTGGCGGCAGTGTGGCGTGACCTGGCGAGTCTGCCCCCCGAACCGGTGCCCGTCGATTTGCACGCACGCATTATGACGCATGTGCGTGCCCACACACGCGCTCGTCAGGCGCAGCAGCGTGTGTTGTTCTGGCGCTGGCTGGGAGTGAGCGCAGTCGCCGCGGCGTTGACGGGGCTGGTGTTCTTCGTGTCGCAGTCGGGCGGCGGCGTGCAGGCAGGTTTCGGGCGCGGCACGGTTAGCCAGCAGAACGAACTCACGACGCCGAAAACCGTGGGCGCCCATGTGGAATGGCGCACACTGGCAAACGGCACTCGAATCCCCGTGCTGGTGGCAGGCTACCCGCGCAAAGCGGCGGCGCATCTGGTGTTCACGACGGAGCCGAATGCCGCGCCGCGCGAAGGACAGATTGTATGGCAGGGGGAGCTGAACCCCGACCGCGCGCTGGAGCTGCCCCTCGCACCGCTGATGCAGAATCTTTCTGAGCGTGTCGCTGTGCTGTGGTGGAGCGTGGAGGACCGCCATCGCGCCTTTTTCGTGCCTGCAGGCTATCCTCCTGCCCGCCGCGCGAGCGTGCGCCTGAATGCATCGCTCCACGAAGCGCTAGCACAGCTGGCGTCCACCTATCAGACCCCTATCGAGTGGGTTCCTGCAGAAGACGGGCGCAACCCCAGAGTGGTGCTGGAGGCGCAGGACGCTACCCTGCAGGAAGCGCTGGAGAAACTGCTTATCGACACGGACTATCAGGCAACCACGACACCCTACGGCTGGCGCGTGTTCCCCAGAACCTAACGCCAGTAGTCGATACGGCGCAGGGCGTCCAGTCGGAACGCCTTCACATGCCCGTCGACGAACACCACGCTGGCGAAGCCGTCCCGAACTCTATCGTCCACCGACAGGTGATGGCGAGGCCAGACATGCCCGTAGCTGAGTGGTTGCAGCGGCGGCGCGCCCAGCCAGCGGTCTGGAGGCTCCACGCGATAGTTGCCCAGACGCTCATAGCCTGTACACTGGATGCCCCCGCGCCGCTCCAGCGTCGCACTCTCCACAAACATCAGAATCTCGGCGGGGCGCTCGATGCTGGATAACGGGACCCCCCGATAGGGCATCTCGTTTGGGTTGTAAACATCCGCTCCGGGGGAGAGGGTGAGCTGGTTCATGCCCCATGCGGGGAATCGCCCGAACACATACCCGAAGTAGGGGCTATCGGACTTGCGGCAGTTGCTCTCTGGCTCCGAAGGGCACCAGAAGACCTCATAAACCTTCGTGTAGGGGTAGAGCAGCCACGGCCAGCCGTAATATCCATAAGTGCGCACGGGGGCGAGGTTATCAGGTCCAACGAAAAAGGCGGGGAAGAAGCGTTCGTCGTAGTCCTGAAGGTACATCAGCGCCGCAAGCGAGAGCTGGCGCAGGTTGCTCAGACACTGGTTCTGGCGTGCCTTCTCCCGCGCTTGCGCAAACACAGGAAACAGAATAGCCCCCAGAATCGCAATAATTGCAATCACCACCAGCAGTTCGATCAAAGTAAAGGCTTTTCGCATAAACTCTCACCTCGCGAAAGAAGCGGGGCGAAGCGTATCGCCTCGCCCCATTCGCCCCAGGTCTCAGCAGCCATTGCCGAAGTGGAATAGCACGGTCAGGAGGTCCGCGTCGTCCACCACGCTGTCGCCATTCAGGTCGGCGGGCGACTCGCCTGTAGCGCCGAACTGGAAGAGGGCAGTCAGCAGGTCGGCATCGTCCACGCACCCATCTCCGTTCACATCGCCTGCCACACGGTAGTGCACTTCCAGCACGGGACCCCGACCGCCTGCGTCGTTGCGGGAATAGAAGCGGTAGAAGCGTGTGCCGCCCTGGGCGCCAGGGTCCATCCGCGAGACGAAGCCAATTCCCAGCGCGCCTGAGCCATTCACCGCTTCATTAAAATACGGTTCAAACGCGGCGGGGTCAAGCCGAATCGGGATAACGAAAGTGCTGCTCGGATTGTAAAACTCCATCGAGCTGACGCCCAGCATGGTGTCAGTGGGGTAGGGGTTATCAGGGCTGTTGTAGTCCCATGTTTGCTCGCTGAAGTCGGAGCGGGTGAGCGTGCGTGCCTCCAGCGGGAACTGCTCGCCTTCCTCCTGAGTGTAGCCGGGCGGTGCGGTCTGCACCACCCGAATCGCGGCAGAAAGCACCTGATAAGTTACCCCTGCACGAATGCCCGACACATCCCACTTCGCCAGCGAGTAGGAGTAGTTGAGAGCAGGGGGCGCACCAGTGGGGTCTACCGCGTGCTGCTGTGTGCCCCATACGCGCAGAATAGAGGTGAATCCCGGATTAAATGCATTATCATAGTACCACACATCATCGGTCGGAGCGGCTTGAAACACCGACTGTGCGCCCGCCGACGCTATCAACAGCAACATCAACCCGTATACGCTTGTTCTCATCGAACCACCTCCTTGAGACAGCCCAATTATGGCGCGGCAGGGCGTCCGATTGCTACTGCCAGAGCGACAACTTTTTTGGGCGAAGCGACTCAGGGCGAGGGGTATACTTAAGCACAGGTGATGAACCGTATGCATAAACTGAGGGTTGTAATCGCGGATGACGAACCAATTATCCTACTGGATCTGCGCCAGATGCTGGAGGAGTTGGGCGTCTCAGTGGTGGGCGAGGCGAGCGACGGCAAGCAAGCCGTCGAGAAGGTGCGCCAGCTTAAGCCCGATCTGGCGATTCTGGACATCAAAATGCCAGAGATGGACGGGATAGAGGCGGCGCGCATTCTCCATCAGGAGCGCCTCGCGCCCGTGCTAATTCTGACCGCCTACAGCGACAGGGAACTCATCGAGCGGGCAAAGCAGGCAGGCGTTTACGGCTACCTCGTCAAGCCGTTCAAGCAGGCAGACCTGATGCCCGCAATTGAGATAGCTCTCTCGCGCTACCACGACACGCTGGAACTGGAGCAGCAGGTCAACGACCTGAAGGATGCCCTGGAAACCCGCAAAATCATCGAGCGCGCCAAAGGCATCCTGATGGACACCTATGGCTTACGCGAGCAGGAAGCATACCGCCGTATCCAGGTGCAGAGCATGAACACCCGCAAGAGCATGCGCGAAATCGCGGAAGCCATCATTATCGCCCATACCATTCAGAACCCCTCGCAATGAAGCTTTCGGTGATTACCGATGAGATTAGTTCCGACCTGCAGAAGGCTCTGCAGGTCGCCTCTGAATTCCCTATTGAGCAGGTAGAACTGCGCTCTCTGTGGGGGGTGAATATTGCCGATGCGGACGAGGAAGTCCTTCACCGCGCACGCATGCTTCTCCGCGAGTATGGCATGGGCGTGTGCAGTATTGCGTCGCCTGTGTTCAAGGCGGATCTGTTCGGCACACGGGAGCGCGGGCGCATGCATGCCGCCGCCGAGCGCCCTGTAGAGGCGCACTGGGCGCTGCTACAACGCTGTCTGGAGATTGCGCGATTTTTTGAGGCACCGCTGGTGCGCATCTTCGCCTTCTGGCGTGCGGGCGACCTCACTCCAGAGCGCGAGACGCAGATAGTGCGCATGCTGGAGCGCGCCCTGCCGTATGCTAAGCGGGCAGGCGTTG
>JBBIQJ010000117.1:0-8238 GCA_037442385.1 Armatimonadota bacterium | reverse complement strand
CGGGGGCTGCCACCACCACTTTGCGCCCGCCTGCGGGCAGCTCCAGCGGATACCGATATTCGCGCACCGCGCCGAACCCTGCGCTTCGGATGGTCAGCACGCCGCGCAGGTTGCCCGTGTTCGAGCACACCTCCACCGCGATCGGAAAGGGGCTGTTGAGCGTCGCGCGTTGCCCAAACAGCGGCGTGGCTTTAATCTCAATCGGCTCCTGGCTCCACACCCCCACACTCAGCACCCACAGCCATAGCGCCGTAAAAACCTTGCGCATAGCGACTTTAATTCTACACTGTTGCGCGACCGATTCCTGCAGGCATCTATGGCGTTTTAGGGCGTTGCCTCATCGGGAGTTGCGACGGAACCTGAACCCTGGATAACGGCGAACGTCGCAGGCTCCAGAAAGGCGTCCACGACGATAGGGTCAAACTGTTTGCCTCGTTGTGTGCGAATTTCTTCCACTGCCTCTTCAAACGATTTTGCAGGGCGATAGGGGCGGTCGTGGGTCATGGCGTCGTAAGCGTCAGCGAGCGCCACAATCCGTCCCCAGAGGGGGATTTCGGTGCCTTTCAGCCGGCAGGGGTAGCCGCGCCCGTCCCAGCGTTCGTGGTGAGTCAGCGCAACCTGGCGTGCCATCTGAACAGCAGGGTAGGGACAACCTTCCAGAATCTGGGCGCCGACGAGTGTGTGCTGACGCATAATGCGTCGCTCTTCGTGAGTGAGTTTGCCAGGCTTACGCAGGATTGCGTCGGGGATGGCAATCTTGCCCAGGTCGTGCAAAGGCGCGGCATGGCGCAATAAGAACAACACTTCTTCCGAAAGCCCCAGCACCCGTCCAATCGTTTCGCTCAAGCGTCCCACGCGCACGATGTGCTCGCCTGTCAAGTCGTCGCGATATTCCGCCGCGCGCGCCAGGCGCTCCAGAATCTCTATGCGCGCCAGTTCCAGCTCGCGCTCGCGATACTGTAGGAGACGCTCAATTTGCAACTTCTGTTTCGCTAACTGCTGATGGAGCCAGCGCATCTCCAGCAGGTTACGCACACGCAACAAAAACTCCGTCGCCTGAAAAGGTTTGTGCAGAAACTCGGTCGCGCCACTGCGGAACGCCTCCAGTTTAATCTCCAGCGCAAGGTCCGCGGTCAGCACGATAATCGGTAGCACTTCGCTGGAATAACGCGCACGCAAGGCACAGACGACCTCTTTTCCCTCTGCATCTTTTAGATGCCAGTCCACCAGCGCAATATCGGGATCAGCCAGTGCCAGACGATTCAGCACTTCCTGGGGATTGGAAGCTGTAAGAATCTGGCTGTACCCTGCTTCACGAAGCAGCGTTGCGATATATTCCACTGTCAGCGGTTCATCATCCACCACCAGCACAACCGCCTGTGAAGTTGTTTCGCTGATTAGCATGGAGCATCACCCTCCGGTGCCCTCCCTGCATGGAGTAAATGAGGCGTCCCTGCAGTGTTTAAACTCGACGATATTGCAAGAATACAGGTTCCCTGCAAAATTTCCTGACTGGTAAAAATTGGGGGGGTTGGAGCAGATCGCCCCTATGTCGGGCGATCTGGGAAAGACCATGACCCTGTGTGTCCCCATTACAGGGGGTGGGGCGGCGTAGGTTTGCGTTCAGGGGGGCGTTTACTGCCGTCGCCGTTCCAGCGCCTGTTTGACCAGCGCAGGGATGTCGCTGGGGGTGTCGGCAATCGGCACGCCCGCCTCCGTGAGCGCCTTCACTTTGGACTGGGGGCTGCCCTTGCCACCAGAGATAATTGCCCCTGCGTGCCCCATGCGCTTGCCCGGCGGTGCGGTGCGCCCCGAAATGAAGCCCACCACGGGCTTGGTCATGTGGTTTTTGATATACTCCGCCGCAATCTCCTCGTCGGAGCCGCCGATTTCGCCTACCAGCACCACCGCTTCGGTCTGGGGGTCTGCTTCAAACAGGGGCAGCACATCGATGAAGGTCGTGCCGATAATTGGGTCGCCGCCGATTCCCACGCAGGTGGACTGCCCCAAGCCTGCCTGAGTCAGCTCGTAGACGATTTCGTAGGTCAGTGTGCCGCTGCGGGAGACCAGCCCGATGGAGCCTTTGCGAAACAGCATACCCGGCATAATGCCCACCTTGCACTCTTCGGCGGTGGTCAGCCCCGGGCAGTTAGGACCGATCAGTCGGCTCCGGGTACAGCGTTTGAGGTAGTTCACCACGCGCACCATATCCTGCACGGGAATGCCTTCGGTGATGCACACAATCAGTTCAATGCCGGCGTCTGCTGCTTCGAGGATGGCATCGGGGGCGAACGGCGCGGGTACGAAGATACACGACACATTCGCGCCCGTTTCGCGTACCGCTTGCTTGACCGTATCGAACACGGGCACGCCTGCGACTTCCTGACCTCCTTTGCCCGGCGTAACGCCCGCGACGACTTTTGTGCCATATTCCAGCATCTGGCGCGTGTGGAACTCGCCTTCACGCCCTGTGATTCCCTGTACCAGCACCTTTGAGTTCGCGTCCACGAGTATTGCCATCGTTCCAGTCTCCTTCGCGCCAAGATTGTACCCGATGGTGGGCAGGATTCGCTTTCTCGAACGCGAAAGGGGCAGGCGTTATGAGACGCTGGGTATGGTTCTGGATGTTGCTGTGCGTGTGGCTTGCTCAGGGCTGGGCGCAGATGGCGCTCCCGGAGCCGAAGCCGATTGTCGGCGCGCGCATGCCTGCGCTGAGTCCCGATGGCAAGCGGATTGCGTTCGTGTATCGCGGAGACATCTGGCTGGCGCCTGCCGAGGGCGGGCGCGCCACGCCACTGACTCGCCATGTGGCTTACGACGCCTCCCCGCTCTGGTCGCCCGATGGCAAATGGATTGCGTTTGCCAGCGTGCGCAACGGCAACTGGGATATTTTTCTGGTCGCAGCAGAAGGCGGCGCGCCCGTGCAACTCACCTTCCACTCCCAATCCGAAATCCCCAGCAGCTGGAGTCGGGATGGGCGCTATCTGTATTATGCCGCCTCGTATGATTCCAACAACCCCTCGCTGGTGGAGCTGGAGGTCGCCACGGGGCGTTTCCGTCGCTTGACGGAAGATTACCAGCCGCTCAGTGGCCCCCAGATTTCGCCTGACGGCAAATTGCTGGCGTATGGTCGGGGCGGTTTCCCGTGGTGGCGTCCGCGCTATATGGGGTCGGGCGCGATGCAAATCTGGTTGATGGAGATGCAAACGGGCGCCTGCCGCGCGCTTGTCGATGACCAACGCCAGCATCTCTGGACCCAGTGGATGCCCGATGGGAAGCATCTGCTGACCGTCACGATTGGCGAGAAGACCCCCGACTCGCCCCGGTTGGGAGAGAAACTCCCCGTGTTTCAGGACAACCCGCGCCGCACGCCCAACCTGTGGCTGGTGGACCTTCAGGGGCGCAAGCGTCAACTGACGCAGATGGTGGGCGGCGCGGTGCGGTTTCCCTCCATCGCGGCGCAGTCGGGGGATATTGCGTTCGAGTACGAGGGGCATCTTTATCTACTACGGGCAGGCGCAAAAGAGCCGCAAAAACTCACCTTCTACGCGGTGCAGGATGAGGTTCAAAACACGCGCCAGCGCGAGGTGTTCACAAGCGGCGTGGAGGAGGCGGAACCCTCGCCTGACGGCAAACGCTATGCCTTCCGCCTGCGGGGCGACATCTGGGTAATTGACATCGAAAAACCCAAGAGCCTACCCGAAAAGCGCAACGCCGAGTTCGCCCGACGCCTCACCGACTGGGCGGGCGACGATTCCGACTTCTACTGGTCTAAAGATGGCAAAACGCTCTACTTCACCTCGGACCGCAACTACTACCAGCAGGTCTATGCGCTGGATGTGGAGACGCTGGAGGTGAAGCGCCTCTGGGACAAGCCTGCCGATGTATCGCGCCTGCAGCTCTCGCCCGATGGAAAATATCTGGGCTTCTGGGTCTCAGGCGAGGATGGCGGGCTGTTCACGCTCAATCTGGAGACGAACGAAGTGAAGAAGGTGCTCCATGAGCCGGGCACGCACTGGTACGGGCTGGGCGGCGGCGATTTTGCCTGGTCGCCCGATATGCGCTGGCTGTGCGTGCAACGGCGTGACCCACGCGGTAGCTGGAACCTCTGGATCCTGCCTGCCGATGGTTCGGGACAGCCTGTCAACATCACGCGTCTGAACGCCTTCCATAACCAGCCTGCATGGTCGCCCGATGGGAAGTATCTGTTCTTCAACAGCAACCGCGCAGGAAGCGGAATCTATGTGGTGCCGCTCACGCGCGAGACCGCCCGCACCGAAGACACCGAGATGAAGTTCGAGAAACCCAAAGAGGGCGAGCCGTTGGAGGTCAAGATCGATTTTGACGGGATTGACCAGCGCATCCGGCGGTTCGTGAGCCAATCCTCGCAGGGCGACCTGACCGTGAGTGCGGACGGCAAGATTTACTTTCTCTCCGAGGGCGACATCTGGCAGGTCTCTTACGACGGGAGCGAGAGCAAGCGGCTCACCAGCGGCGGCGGGCATGCGGCGCTGCGCGTCTCCGCCGACGGCAAAAAACTCTACTTCATCCGCAACGGCGAGCTTTACACGATGAACCTGCAGGCAAATAACCGTGTGGAGAAGGTGGAGTTCAAGGCGGAGATGGAGATTGACACCGAGGCAGTGCGTCAAGCGGCGTTTGTGCAGTTCTGGCGCGCTTATGAGCGCGGCTTCTACGACCCTGGCTTTCACGGGCGCGACTGGGCGGCGATTCGGGAACGATACCGCCCGCTACTCGCTGGTGTGGGCGTACCCGAAGAGTTCGCGCTGGTGCTTTCCATGATGGTCGGCGAGCTGGAAGCCTCGCACTCGGAGGTGTCGCCGCGCTCCAGCGGCGGGCGCAGCCCCAGCACTCCTCATCTGGGCTTCACCATAGACTACAGTCATCGCGGGCGCGGGCTGAAGGTGGCTGCTGTGCCTGAAGGCGCGCCTGGCTCCTACCCTGAAACCCGAATCCGACCCGGCGAATACATCCTCAAAATCAACGGCGAACCCGCGGAAGCCAACCAGAAACTCTGGCAGCTCATCAACGACAGGGGCGACCGCACCTTCGAGTTTCTCGTCAACAGCGGTCCCTTTGAAGAGGGCGCACGGGTGGTGAAATACAAGCCGCTCAGCGCGGGTGAGTGGAGCGAGCTGCACTACCGGAATCGCGTGAACCGTTTGCGCCGCTATGTGGAAGAGCGCAGTGGCGGCAGAATCGGCTATGTGCATATCCGCGGGATGGGCGGCTTCGACCTAACTCGCTTCGAGCGCGAATATTATGAGTACGCGCGGGACAAGCAGGCGATGATTATCGATGTGCGCTTCAACGGCGGAGGCAACATTGCCGACACACTGATTGACTGGCTGGAGCGCACGCAGTATGGCTACTACCGCCCGCGCGATTGGCAGCCCTACCCCTGGCCATCGGACGCGATGGAACTGCCGCTGGTGGTGATGATGAACGAGCGCAGTTTCAGCAACGCCGAGATGTTCCCCTACTCCATCCGCGCCAAGAAACTGGGTACGCTGGTCGGCTGGCGCACGCCCGGCTATGTGATTGCGACATGGAGCCTGAACCTCGTGGACGGCACAGGCGCACGCATGCCCCAGCTGGGCGTCTACCGCAAGGACGGCTCCAACATGGAAAACAACGGCGAAGCGCCCGATATTGCCGTCTGGATGTCGCCCGACGATTGGGTCAACGAGCGCGACCCGCAGCTGGATAAGGCAATTGAAGTGCTGATGGGCCAGCTGGAAAAGCGCTGAGAACACGGGGAGGCGCTTTGCCTCCCCCTCACTTTTGTGTCGATGGCAGACTGGCGCGTCGCTCTCCAGAACGCTGGCGTCCACCCCGAATGGCTCCACGAGGAGATAGTACAGATTGGGGAGCATGGCCTGCGCCTGTGGACGGTGCGCTCGGTGGACGACCTGCTGAGCGCGCTCCCGCCCGATAGCGAGATTCCCTACTGGGCAATTTTGTGGGATTCGGCGCTCTGCCTGGGACGCTGGCTCTGGGCGAACCCCCATCGGGTTTGGGGTAAGCGCGTGCTGGAGCTAGGCTGTGGCGTCGGACTCGTGGGAATCGTGGCGCAGATGTTGGGTGCGGCGCACGTGGTGCAGAACGACAACCATCCCCCCGCGCTGGTGCTGTCTGCCCAGAACGCACGCCAGAACGGGATCGCGCCGCCTGAACCGCTGCTGATGGACTGGCGCGAGTGGATGCATCGGGAGCCATACGACCTTGTGCTGGGCGCCGATGTAGTGTACGATCGCGACCTGCACACGCCGCTCATCCAGGTGTTGGAGCAGGCGCTTGCGCCCGATGGGGAGGCGATTCTGGTAGACCCCGGACGCGATTCGGGCTGGGAGTTCGCCGAGCGCCTGTTGCAGGCAGGCTGGCATGTGGAACTCTCGCTGGCGCCGCTTAACGAATCGCCCCGCCGCGAAGCGCTGGTGATGGAAATCAGAGGCAAAACCCGTGCGGATAGACCCCAAATTAGGACCTAGGTCCCTACTCCCTCGGAAGACTTCTGGGATACATTTTAACTCGGAAAGGAGGTGTGTCTATGCGAAGGCTATGGCGTGTCAACCTTGGTGGATTGTGGGCTTTTAGCCTGATAGGAGCGTCTGCATTTGCAGGTGTAGGAAATGTGGGCGTCTATGTATACGACCTGAAGACCGGAGGCGAGGTGCGCGCCTATATAGTACGCATCGTGGGCAGCCGTGGCACTGACCTTTCACAGACCGTGGGCAACACGAACTACGCGCGCTTCAATAATCTCCCCACCAACGAGATTTATACCCTCACCGTGACAAAGGATGGCTATTATAGCCGTTCGATTCCCGGGATTGTTGTTTCTGCTGGTTACACCCGCAACTTCAACCTCGCACTGACTCCAACCAGCGGAGTTCCCGCGCTGTTCAGCATCAGTGGGCGTGTGGTGGATGCGCTCACGAACCAGCCCATTCCGAACGCCTACATCGTAGCCTACCGCACTGCAAGTAATCAATCTTATCGACGGGTGGATACCATTGCGGACTCACAGGGGCGGTTTAGCATACCACACTGCATCCCGGGCGAGTATTACCTGTATGCCTCAAAAGTAGGCTACTACGATTCGCCCAGCTTCGTGGTTGCGGCGTCTAACACGATTAGCGATGTGGTGCTGCCCTGCACTCCGCATGGCACTCCAATAGGAGACTTTGAAATCTATGGGGTCTACGATGCGCTGAACGGCAGCGAACTGCGCGGGCTGGACGCTGTGCTTCAGAGCGAAGCGGGTTGGAATCTGCGGTATTCCTTCTGGAGCGGAGACCGGCTGGAACGCTTGCCCGCAAACCTGCGATATAATGTAACCGTATCTTATCGCAACACACCTGATGTCTACTATCCATCAACTCGCGTGGGGTTTACTCTTGTGTCGGGGACTTATGTCTCCTATAGCTTTTACCTAGTGCCGGGCGATGTGGCTGTGGGCACGCTCTCTGGGGTTGTACGGAACTTTGTTGGGGGCGCTCCAGTCGCAAATGCATGGGTTGGCATCCGGTATGGCAACAGGTGGCTCTACTCTATGTACACCGACTCGCAGGGGCGCTATAGCTTTGGCAACCTGCCTCTAGGGTACAGCGGATTGGCGATAGAAATCGGCAAGCCAGGCTGGGTTTCTTACGGCTACCTCCTTGAAACGCTCACCTCAAGCAGCACGAATAATGACCTGTTCATCCGCTCTGACGGCGTGCCTGCGGGAGGGCGCGAATTCTATGTGTATGATCAGACAACAGGTAATAACATCCCCGCAACGCTTCAGATTCGCATTCCCAGCGGGCACACCAGTCGTATTGCGTTGCCAGACGGCTATGGCGACCGTCTCTCTGGCCTCCCTGCCTGGCAGACCTACGACTTCACCGTTACAGCGCCTGGGTATCGGTCGGTTACCTGGCTGAATCAGCAGGTTCCTTACGATACATGGTGGAACATTAGTTTCTCTCTGACGCGCTCTAATCAGGTGGTGGGGCGCATCATGGGCGTTGTACGCGACCTGATTTCGGGCAACCCCATTCCCAACGCACAGGTCTCGTGCTTTGGCGCGGCTGTGACAGACTCTCAGAGCGTATACGGGAAGTAAGTTTTCATACTTGCCTCACCCCCAACTGACATAAACGACGCAACGCCAACACTATCAAACGCACATATAACCAACTCACGCGACTGCACACATCCGACTCATAGTCC
>JBBIQJ010000116.1:0-8288 GCA_037442385.1 Armatimonadota bacterium | reverse complement strand
GGCTGAATTACGCTGGCGTCGTCCACTTTTACGCCGCCCTCGGTGCTGACGGTGATGCTTTGACCCTGAAGCGTTTGGAGCTGGCTGCTGCGCACCACATCGGCTGCCATCAGCTTGCCCGGCACCACATGGTAGGTTAGGATGGCGGTGAGCTGCTCTTTATTGTTCAGCACCGCTTGCAGGGTGTCTGCGGGGATCTGGGCGAACGCTTCATCCGTCGGGGCGAACACGGTGAACGGTCCTTCACCGCTGAGTGCTTCCACGAGTCCTGCCGCCTGAACAGCCTGTACCAGTGTGTTGAACTTTCCTGCGAAAACCGCAACATCCACAATCGTTGGCATAGTCGCCTCCTTATAGAGTGATGATGCAATTATGCCTTTTGGCAGGGAGCCGAATCTGTGATATGTATCACAAACCAGGCTCGGAGGCGATTGTTATGAGTCGTAGCCTTTGGGATGTTTCAGGAACCAGCGGTAGGCATGCTCTATCATCGTGGCTAAGTCGGGGTATTGGGGTTTCCAGCCGAGTTCGCGTTGCGCTTTTTCGGCGGAGGCGACAAGGCGCACGGGGTCGCCCGCACGGCGCTCAGCGTAGACTACGGGAATCGGCTTGCCCATGACCTGCTCGGCGGTGCGGATAACCTCCAGCACCGAGTAGCCCTGCCCGTTGCCGAGATTATAGACGGTGCTGGGCGCGCCTGAACGCAGGCGCTGGAGCGCAAGATAGTGCGCTTCACACAAATCCCACACATGGATGTAGTCGCGAATGCAGGTTCCGTCGGGCGTATCGTAATCGGTACCCAACACAGACACATGGGGGCGTTTGCCCAAGCCAGCAAACAGCACCAGCGGGATGAGATGCTCTTCGGGACGATGGTCTTCGCCCAGTTCGCCTTCGGGGTCGGCGCCTGCGGCGTTGAAGTAGCGGAGCGCGATGGAACGAAAACCGTAGGCTTGACCGTACCAGTGGAGCATGCCCTCCATGACGCGCTTGGTCTCGCCGTAGGCGTTGGTGGGCTGCAGGGGATGTGTTTCGGGAATGGGAATTTGCTGGGGTTCGCCGTAAACGGCGGCAGTTGAAGAGAAGATAATCTGTGAGACGCCGCAGGTGCGCATCGTTTCCAGCAGACGAAGACAGCCTAGCACATTGTTATCGTAATACTTCGCGGGATGACGCACCGACTCGCCGGCGAAAATAAACGCCGCGAAATGCATCACGCACTCGATGGGGTATTGTGCGAAGACGCGCTGAAGGGTTTCCATGTCGCGGATATCGCCTTCCACGACAGTTGCCCCGCGCACTGCCGCGCGATGTCCTGTCGAGAAGTTATCCAGCACGATGACCGATTCGCCTCGCTGGAGTAGGTATTTGACCATATGCGAGCCGATGTAGCCCGCGCCACCGATAATGAGTATCATCGGGGAATATTTTCGGTCTTTGCGAACCATCCCCTGCACACTCCCACTCAGGGATACCAGACGCCTTCCACAAATCTCAGATGTCCCGCCAGATCGTTGTAAGTTCGTACCTGACGATAGCCTGTGTGTTCCAGCAGCGTCTGCACTTTGGGGGCAAGGCGCGGGCTGGTTTCCACCAGTAGCAAGCCGCCTGCTGCCAGCACCTGAGTTGCCTGAACTGCCAGTTCGCGATAGGGGCGGAGGGGGTCTTTCGCGGGAACCAGCAGGGCGGAGCGCGGCTCCCAGCAGCGAATCTCCGGTTCCAGCGCGTCCCACTCGTCGGGCAGCACATAAGGCGGGTTGCTCAGCACGGCGTGCGCGGAGTGGGGACGCAGACCCGACAGCCAGTGCATGCGGGCGAGTAGCAGGCGTTCTGTCAGCCCGAATCGGGCACGGTTCCGCTGCGCGATTCGAAGCGCCCTTATGTTATAATCCGTGCCGATGCCCTGCCAGTAGGGCAGATGAACCAGACATGCGACGGCGATTGCTCCTGAACCGATGCCTGCGTCGACCAGCACACCGCCCTGATTGCGGGGCAGGGAACACTCGATGGAGGTCGCCCACTGCACGAATCGCTCCACCAACAGCTCGGTTTCGGGGCGGGGTACCAGCATGCCGCGGCGTATCTCCAGCTCCAGCCCATAAAACCAGCGTCGGTGGGTGATATATGCCAGCGGCTCGCGTCGGGCGCGACGCCGAAGCCAGTGCGCAAGCTTGCGCTGAAGGGCAGGAGACAGCACAAACTCGGAGTGCGCCATTACCCATGCGCGGGACTGATTAAGAAGAGCACCGAGCAGAACCCAAGCCTCGCGCTCGGCGTCGGGAACCCCCGCTGCAAACAGCTGCTCTCGGGCGAGCCTGAGTGCTTGCTCTATGTTCATTCAAACAGAGTGGCAGGCTGGATGGAGATCTCACCCAGCATTTCGGAGCGGATGGGCTGGTCGTTGGTGAACACCCCCAGCGAGCGCCAGCCTGCCTCGCTCCAGCCCAGCACCTCCACCGACGCCGACTGGGGGTCTACGACCCACACTTCACGCACACCAATCTGGTGATAGTCGCGCAGTTTTTCCAGCCATTCGGAAGCGGTGTCGGAAGGCGAGAGGACCTCTATCACGAGGTCGGGGGCAATCTCCAGGCGGGGTTGGTCAGGCAGGTCAGGGATGGTCTGGGCGCGTTCGTGGGAGATGAAGAGTAGGTCTGGCTGGCGTGTGCGCAACGGCGAGCGTCGGATGACCACATCGTAGGGCGCTGGTAAGAGATAGCCCTTGTGATTGCTACGAATCTGCGCTCCCAGACGCAACATAAGCTCTGATACAATCATCTGATGCTTGAAAAGAGGCGTCGGCAACTCTTTCACCTCACCGTCAATAATCTCGTAGCGCGTTAGTGGCAGCTGTAGGTACTCTTCCCACCCAATCCTGCGCGTCGCCGTGCGGGTCATCGTCTCACCTGGTGAGAGTATACCTCAACTCAATGGTGTAGGGTATTCCGAGCGAATCGCCTGAGCAACGCTGTGGATCATGTAGGAATCTCTACCTCTGCTCTCGAATAACCTGATCGGAGTTTGCGGGTGTTTGCATCTTTTAGAAGAATAGGGGTGTCCTTTCGCTAACTTCAAATCTGGTCAGGAGGTTTTTGAAATGATGCTGTGGAGAAGTTTCTGTTTGCGTTTAATTTGGCTTTCAGGCCTGCTTCTGGCATTTACAGGCGCTTTTGGGCAAACCTATGTGATGATGCCCGATAGCACGAACAATCTCTGGTGTTGTTTGACCCGGAGACTGGCAGTGTGGTGAGCAATAACCTGTTTGGCTTAGCAGGCGGCACCCCGTTGCATGCTCTGCAGGTGGGCAACGAAATCTGGGTTTCTGAGCAGCTTGGTGATCGGGTTTCGCGCTGGTCGCTCACGGGCGATTTTCTGGGCGCGTTTGGTCCCTCAGGGTTGGATAATATTCGAGGCATGGCGCTCATTGACGGCGTGCTGTATGTCACCAACGCAGGCACGATGAACGGTGCGCCTGGCGCGGCGATTGTTAAGTTTGACGCCAGCACAGGGGCGCCGCTGGGGTTCTTTCCCACTGCAGGTGCAGCCCCCAGCCCTTTCGGAATCCTGCGGGATGGGGAGACGATACTGGTGAGTTCTGCCTCGGCAAATGACGATATTCATCGTTTTGATCTGAATGGCAACTCACTGGGCACTTTCCATAACAGCACCTCGCTGAACTTTGTGGAGCAGATGGCGTTCGATGCGGATGGGAGCATTCTGGCCGCTGGATTCTCGTCAAACAATGTGGTGGTGCTGGATCGCAACACGGGCGCTATTCTGAGCAGCTTTCCTGCTTCAGGGGCGCGAGGTGTGTTCCAGTTGCGAAACGGGAACATTCTCTGGACGAACGGCAGCGACGCTCATGTCTACGATCCTGCGGCAGGCGCTTCAACGCTGGTCTACTCAGGCGGCGGGCGCTATCTGGATTTGCTGGTTCTGCGCGTCGAGGGCGACATCAACGGTGATGGGTGTGTGGATGACGCTGACCTACTCCAGGTGCTGTTCGCCTTCGGGCAGACGGGCGCCGACCTGCCAGAGGATATCAACGGCGACGGCGTGGTGGACGACGCCGACCTGCTGATTATCCTGTTCAACTTTGGGCAGGGGTGCTGAGATAGGCGTGTTCACGCGCTGAGCTCATCTTTCGCATCCGTCGGGCGCCGCGAAAGGCGTCGCCGATACCTGTCCTTGCCACCAAGATGGCAGGCACTGGCCCGCGCTAATGAGGTACAGTAGAGTCGGGTGAGACCCGTGCCGAAGCTCGAACTGACGGATGAGCAGGTTGTGGAACTGATTTTACAGCTGCCGCCAGAGCGCCTCAAAGCAGTGCTGCAGATATTGAACGCTAAGCGCGACGAGTGGTGGGCACGCATCGCGGCGGAAGGTGAGCAGCAGATGCGCCGCCTCTGCGCCGAACGCGGACTGGACTGGGACCTGATGACCGAGGAAGAGCGCGAAGCGTTTATTGACGACCTGATTCATGAGGATCGCGCGTGCGCCCAGTAGCGGTATTTGACAGACACAAAGTTCTCTTTTCTGGCTTAGGGGGGTCAGGAACAGCGAACCACTGCCTCCAGCTTACCCGTCAAGGAATGGTGGAGTCCGTAACTTGCCGCGAAATACTGGATGAGCTACAATGCGTGCTTCGAACAAAGCGAAAAATGTCTGAAGAAGATATTGTTAGAGCCATAGGCGAGATCGTGGCTTTTTCAAGAGTCGTTCGCATATCGAACACCCTTTCGGGTATTGTGGCAGATACTGATGACCACAAAGTGCTGGAATGCGCGGTAGTAGGAGGTGCAACGCATATTGTAACAGGCGACCGTCGCCACCTATTGCCGCTAAAAAGTTATCAGGGAATTGCTATCGTCAGCGCTGCCGATTTTGTGCGCCTCGTCGCCTCGCCATAACAGGAACCCTCTCCTGTTATGGCGAAAAGGGGGTTTATGCGAAGCGTTCTCCGAATCGGGTTTATCGGATGGCTGGTTGGAGCAATTGTTTGCACCTATGCACAGGCGGCGATTAAGTTCGCGCGGTTCCCTGCGCCCTCGCCTGATGGAAAGCAGGTGGCGTTTTCGTGGCAGGGCGATTTATGGGTAGCGCCGATTGAAGGCGGGCTGGCGCGACGGCTCACGGTTCACCCGGGCTACGATTTTGGTCCCATTTGGTCGCCAGACGGCACAAAGATTGCGTTCACTTCGGACCGCTACGGCAACGACGATGTGTTCGTGTTGCACCTCGATTCGGGCACGATTCAGCGCCTGACCTATTTTTCGGGGCGCGACCGGGCGCTTGGGTGGTTGCCCGATGGGTCGGGAGTGGTGTTTGAGTCGCGGCGCGATTGGGAACCCTACAGCGTGCAGTGGGTTGCGTATGTTGCTTTGCTCAAGGGGGGCACGCCCCATCGGCTCTGGGATGTGGCGGGCACACCCGTGGCGATTGCGCCTGATAGCAAGCGCGTGGTGTTCGTGCGCCGCGACGGCGTATGGTGGCGGAAGGGCTACAAAGGCAGTGCGCAGGGCGATCTGTGGCTTGGTGTGTTGGGCACAAAGCAGTTCACGCGCCTGACTCAGACCGATACGCCCGACACATGGCCGATGTGGTCTGCCGACGGGCGCACGCTCTATTTCGTGTCGGAGCGCGACGGCACTTTTAATCTCTATGCGATGGAGGTGAACTCCAGACGCGTGCGCCAGCTGACCCATTTTAAAGACGACGGTGTGCGCTTCCCCCAGATTAACGCGAAGGGCGCGGTCATCACTTTCGAGCAGGGGATGGAGGTCTGGCGTCTGGACCTGAAGAGCGGGACACTGCACCCTATCTCACTGTTCGCGCCGGCGCATGATGCGCGGCTCAATCCGGAAGTCGCGCGTACCTTTTCGGGCAATGTTTCGGAGTTTGAGATAGCGCCTGAAGGCAAGGAGGTTGCATTTGTTGTGCGAGGCGAGGTGTTTGCGACGCGCTTCCCAGAAGGAGGCGTAACGCAAAATCTCACCAACACGGTAGTTCAGGAGACAGGTTTGAGCTGGAGTAAGGACGGCAAGCGGCTCTACTTCGCGCGGGAGGTGGAGGGACAGTTTGATTTGTTCTGCGTCTATTCGGAAGACGAGAATGAGCCGCGCCTGCGACGCACAACGCGCCTTAAGACCGAGCGCCTGACCCAGACACCCGAAAGCGAGAGTAGTCCGAAGGTGTCGCCCGACGGGAAATGGCTCGCCTTCCAGCGCGGGAGCGGGAATCTGGTGGTGCGCCATCTGGAGACAGGCGAGGAGCGCACGCTGGTGGAGTCGTGGAACCTCGGCACCTTCGTGTGGTCGCCTGATAGCAAGTGGCTGGCGTTTGACATGAGCGATGAAAACTACAACTCGGACATCTACATCGTGTCGGTGGAAGGCGGCGCCCCTGTGAATGTGAGCCGACATCCGCGAAACGACTATGCCCCCTCGTGGTCAGCGGACGGGCGCGTGCTGGTGTTCCTTTCGGAGCGTGAGACGGATGTGCTGAATATCTGCCATCTCTACCTGCGGCGCGAGGACTACGAGAAGACTCGCGCGGATCGCGACGACGAGGAAGACGAGCGCTACGACGCCCCCAAAAAGCCAGAGGAGAAAAAAGAGGAGACCAGCGTGCAAATAGATTTTGACGACATTCACTTGCGGGTTCGGCTCGTTACGCGCTATCCTGCGGGCGTGCAGGAGGCGGTGGTTTCTCCGGATGGCGAGCAGATAGCGTTCCGCTCGGCGTATCAGGGGCAGTCGGACCTGTATGTGATTAAGTGGGATGGCACTGACGAGCGTCGCCTGACCACAGGCGGCGTCGCCCCGACGGCAATCCGCTGGAGTAAGGACGGCAAGACGCTCTATTTCCTCAGTCGGGGACGGATCCAGCGAGTGGCAGCGACAGGAGGTGCGCCGCAGGCAACCCGAACGGATGTCCGCATCACGATTAACGAGCCTGCGGAGCGCGCTTACATCTATGAATCGGCATGGCGTGTGCTGAACGAAACCTTCTACGACCCCAAGTTTCACGGCGTGGACTGGCAGGCGATGCGCGCAAAATACCGCGCTTACCTGCCCTACGCGCAGAGCGATCGCGACTTTACGACAGTGGTGCTGTTAATGCTGGGTGAACTGCGTTCGTCGCATGTAAGTTTCTCCAAAGCGGGAATCGTGGAGGGCGATGCAGTTGTCTCCAACACGGGCATGCTGGGGGTCGTTTTCAGCAACCAGCGCGACAGCGAGGGTTTGTTGATCGAGCGGGTCATCCCCAACACGCCGGCATCGCGCAAGGATGTAAACCTGCAACCTGGCGAGCGCATTCTGGCGGTCAACGGCACGCGCCTGAACCCCACCACCAACATCTGGCAACTGCTGGACAACACGGTAGGGGAGCGCGTGCAGTTGCTGGTGCGCCAACCTGATGGCACGGAGCGCACGGTGTTTCTGCGTCCTATCTCGTTATCCGCATTCAATAACGCGCGCTATCAAGAGTGGGTTCAGCAGAACCGCCGGTATGTGGAAGAGCGCAGCGGCGGGCGTATCGGCTATGTGCATATTCAGGCGATGGGCGAGCAGAGCCTACGCGAGTTTGAGCGCGACCTCTACGCCGTCGCCGCAGGTAAAGAGGCGTTGATTATCGATGTGCGCTTCAACGGGGGCGGGCGCACGGCGGACTACCTGCTCGGTATGCTCCATGTGCCGCGGCATGCCTATACAGTGGGACGTAACGGCAAGCCGGGCTACCCGATCGATCGGCTCCCGCTAGTACCGTGGACAAGACCGATTGCGGTGCTATGCAACGAGCGCAGTTTCAGCAACGCCGAAATCTTTTCACACGCCATTAAGACGCTCAAGCGCGGTCCGCTGGTGGGCATGCCAACGGCGGGAGGCGTCATCAGCACAGGGCAGGCAACGCTGATGGACGGCAGCCGCATCAGCACACCAGGACGAGGCTGGTACACCATTGACAAACACATCAACCTGGAAGGTAACGGCGCCCAGCCCGATTACCTGGTGGAGGATATGCCCGAAGACCTGATGGAGCAGCGCGACCGCCAGCTGGATAAGGCGCTGGAGATATTGAATAAGCCGTAGCAGGTAAGACTCTGCACATTTTGCGCTGCCCTCATAGCAGGAAACGCTATGAGGGCAGTGAATTTTTTGTCCATGCGTGGACTGCGTGTACGGATGGATTTTGACACGGCGTGGAAGTTTGCCGTGGAGACCCTCCTCCCCGACTGCCTCGCCCTCTTCTTCCCCGAACTTTACCGACTCATCGACTGGACACAC
>JBBIQJ010000115.1:0-8308 GCA_037442385.1 Armatimonadota bacterium | reverse complement strand
AGTTGCTTGTAAGCGCGTTCGTGGGCTTTGAGGAGTCGGTCAATTTGCTCACGAGTGAGGTTCAGAGGGCGGATGTTATGGAACCATGTGATGTCGGCGAGCGCGAGGAGCAGTTGGTCCACTTCCGAGGGCGCAGGGGGCGTTTGCTGTGCGCGTAAGGTCAGCCCGCCCGCGCCCACGAGACAGAGCATCAGCAGCCCGTACACAACCTGCATGCGACGCATGCAGGGGAGTATACCCCAAGCCTACTCTTCCTGACCCTCGTATTTCTCCTTGAGTGCCTGAATTACGGCAGGGTCAGCGAGTGTGGTGGTATCGCCGAGGGCGCGCCCTTCGGCAATATCACGGAGCAGGCGGCGCATGATTTTGCCACTGCGCGTCTTGGGCAGGTCTGCCGTGAAGAAGATTTGGTCGGGTCGGGCAATTGCGCCGATTTTCTGCGCCACATGCTGCTTGAGGGCGTCTTTGAGGCTCTCATCGGGGGTGTAGCCCTCCTTGATAATCACGAACCCAGCGATGCCCTGCCCTTTGATTTCGTGGTGAATGCCGATCGCCGCCGCTTCGGCGACTGCGGGGTGATCCACCAGCGCGCTCTCTATCTCCATGGTGCTGAGGCGGTGCCCCGACACATTAATCACATCGTCCACGCGCCCCAGCAGCCAGAAGTAGCCGTCGCTGTCGCGCCGTGCGCCATCGCCCGTCAAGTAGATGCCCTCGTATTTGCTCCAGTAGGTTTGCTTGAAGCGTTCGGGGTCGCCCCATAGCCCGCGCGTCATGGAGGGCCACGGCTTTGTAATCACGAGGTAACCGCCGCGGTCTGTGCCGACAGGGTTGCCTGCTTCGTCCAGGATATCGGGGAAGATCCCGGGGAAGGGTCGCGTCGCCGAGCCGGGCTTCGTGGCGACGATGCCGGGCAGGGGCGTAATCAGAATAGCGCCCGTCTCGGTTTGCCACCATGTATCCACAATCGGGCAGCGCCCGCCGCCGATATGCTCGTGATACCACATCCACGCCTCTGGGTTAATCGGCTCGCCGACGGAGCCGAGCAGGCGCAGACTGGAGAGGTCATGTTTTTGGGGATACTGCTCGCCCCACTTCATGAAGGCGCGAATGGCGGTCGGCGCGGTGTAGAGAATCGTCACGCGATACTTCTCCACAATCGCCCAGAAGCGGTCGCGGTCGGGATAGTCGGGCGCGCCTTCATAAATCACGCAGGTCGCTCCGTTGGCAAGCGGTCCATATACGATATAACTGTGCCCCGTGACCCAGCCCACATCAGCGGTACACCAGAAGACATCTTCGTCCTTGAGGTCAAATACCCACTTCGTCGTCACTGTGACGCCCGTCATGTAGCCGCCGGTGGTGTGCATGATGCCCTTCGGCTTGCCTGTAGAGCCAGAAGTGTAGAGCAGATAAAGCAGGTCTTCGCTGTCCATCGGTTCGGGTTCGCAGACGAGCGGCGCGTTCGCCATCAGTTCGTGCCACCACAGGTCGCGCCCTGGGGTCATCGGAGCGTTGTAGTCTGCACCGAGCCGCTGATAGACCACCACCTTCTCGATGGAGGGCGCGTTCTTGAGCGCCTTGTCAGCGTTGCGCTTGAGGGGCACGATGTTCCCTCGTCGGTAGCCGCCATCGACGGTAACCAGCACTTTCGCCTGCGCGTCGTTGATGCGGTCGGCGAGCGCCTCCGCGCTGAACCCGCCAAACACCACCGAGTGCGGCGCCCCGATTCGGGCGCACGCCAGCATCGCAATCACCACTTCAGGAATCAACGGCATATAGATACACACGCGATCGCCCTTACGCACTCCCAGCGACTTCAACACATTCGCGAACTTTTGAACCTCGCGATGCAGGTCGCTGTAGGTCAGCACACGCTCCTCGCCCGGCTCGCCTTCCCAGATGAGCGCGGCTTTATTGCGCCGCCAGGTTCGCACATGCCGATCCACACAGTTGTAGCAGGCGTTCAGCTTGCCCCCAACAAACCACTTCGCATAGGGCGGGTCCCACTCCAGCACCGTGTGCCACTTTTCGAACCAGTCCAGCATCTCAGCGCATCGCGCCCAGAAGGCGAGGTAGTCCCGTTCCGCCTCCTCATAAATATTCGGGTCATTGATATTCGCTTGCTTTTTGAACTCCTCCGAAGGCGGAAAGATACGAGTCTCCTGCAGCAGTGCGTCAATTGCCGTTGGTTGCATTGTGTTCATCCCTCCGCGAAACAGATTCGCGTTTCAAGCAGGCATTCCTGCTAAGAGGCGACTCAGAAAGACCAGCAAGACGCGGAATCAAAGGTATTCATGCCAACCCCAGACGGCTAAAGCCGTTCCTACGATACGAAGCCGACCTGCGTCGGCTGAAGTAGCCAGTGGAGGCTGGCTTTGTGTATTAGGAACGGGTTTACCTGTCCTGCTCCCGCCCAACGAAGCCGACCTGTGTCGGCTAATAGAGCCAGCGCAGGCTGGCTTCGTTTATCAGGAACGGGTTCAGCTGCTCTGTCGCAAGGAGGCGCATTCCACCTCGTGGTACGATTAATGTCGCCGCGCCCCTACGCGCCCTGTTCCGCGAATCCCCGGTTCTTTGCGACAGAAATAACCGCTTGTCTTTCTGGATCGCTTCTTCATATGCAGGAATACCAGGCGCGTTGCAGGAATCAGGATGTTATGGACGCAATCGTGGTCGGTGCGGGAGTTGCGGGTTTGACCTGCGCCTGGGGGCTGGCGCAGGCGGGCAAAGAGGTGCGGGTGCTGGAAGCGCGCTCGCGCGTCGGGGGACGAGTCTACAGCCACACGCTCGCACCGGGCGTGGTAATCGATTTAGGGGCGCAGTGGCTGGGCCCGACTCAGGAGCGCGCCTACCGATTGGCGCAGAAGGTGGAGGCAGCCCTGTTCCCGACCTACACCGAGGGCGAAAGCCTCGTGGACTTTGGTGGGAAGCAGAAGCGCTACAGGGGTATCGTGCCGAATCTGGGGCTGTGGAACCTGCTCGATTTCGGGCGTGGGGTGAGCCTGCTGGACAGAATGGCGCAGCAGGTGCCGCTGGAAGCGCCATGGCGCGCCCCGAACGCTGAAGCGTGGGACTCCATCACCTTCGCGACATGGATTCAGCAGACGCTCCGCACGCGCGTGGGGCGCTGGGGTATGGGATTGTTTGCGGAGGCGGTCTTCGCCGCAGAGCCGAGCGACTTCTCGCTGTTGCACGCGCTGTTTTACCTGCGTTCGGGAGGCGGCTTTGAGCGCCTCACGGCAACTCGCGGCGGCGCTCAGCAGGATCGGTTCGTGCTGGGCGCACAAACGCTCGCAGAGGGACTGGCGCAGCAACTCGGCGCGGAGCGCATTAAGTTCAACAGCCCCGTACGCGCGATTCACCAGGAACCCGACCGTGTGCGCGTCTACTGCCAACCTCACCCCGATGCGCCGATGAGCGTTTACGAAGCCAGGGTGGTGATTGTCGCCATCCCGCCCGCACTGGCTGCCCGAATTGAGTACGACCCGCCCCTGCCCTCCGCTCGCGACCAGCTCACCCAGCGCCTGCCACAGGGTTCCGTGATAAAATGTTTTGCGGTCTACGACCGCCCCTTCTGGCGTGAGCAGGGGTTGAACGGTTTCGTAACCAGCGATGTGGCGCCCGTGCATCTGGTGTTTGACAACTCGCCGCCCGATGGCTCGGTGGGCATTCTGCTGGGCTTCATTGAGGGGCGTGCGGCGCGGCAACTGAGCGGCGTTGCTCCCGAAGCGCGACGCGAGGTGGTGTTGGGAGCGTTCGCCCGCTACTTTGGGGAACGCGCGCGCCAGCCAGAGCAGTATTTAGACCACGACTGGAGCGCTGAGGTGTGGACACGCGGCTGCTACGGCGCGCACTTCCCGCCCGGCGCTTGGACCCAGTACGGACACGCCCTGCGCGCGCCCGTCGGACGCATCCTGTGGGCAGGCACAGAGACCGCCACGCGCTGGATGGGCTATATCGACGGCGCGATTGAATCGGGCGAGCGCGCCGCGCAGGAGGCACTGGAACGGCTATGACTCATACAGCGCATCCAGCCGCTCGCGGTAGCGCTCAATAATCCGCGCCCGACGCATCTTGAGCGTAATCGTGACATCGCCCGCCTCAAAGGTGAACGCCTCCGGCAACAGAATAAAGCGTTTCACCCGCTCGTAGGGCGCGAACCCCTGAAGCGACTCCTGCACCTGTTTCTCCATCCACGCGTAAACTTCGGGGTGGTTCACCAGCTCCTCGCGGCTGGCGTAGACGATGCCCTTCTGATTCGCCCAGTTCTCCAGTGCGTAAAAGTCGGGCACAACCAGCGCCGAGACGAACTTCTTCTTATCGCCATACACCACCGCCTGCTCGATATAGGGATTGCGCACCAGCGCGGTCTCAATCGCGACGGGCGCGATGTTCTTGCCCCCCGCCAGCACGAAAATATCTTTCTTGCGATCGGTAATCTGCAGGAATTGCCCGTCCACAATCGTGCCCACATCGCCCGTGTGGAGCCAGCCGTCGGGGTCAATCGCCTCGGCGGTGGCTTCGGGTTTGCGCCAATAGCCCTTCATGATGTTGGGACCGCGCGCCAGAATTTCGCCATCGTCGGCGATGCGTACCTCCACCCCTGGAAAGGGACGCCCCACCGTGCCAATGCGGTTGTGTCCTGGCGCGTTAGAAGCTATCACGGGCGAGGCTTCGGTCAGCCCGTAGCCCTGATAGAGTTCCACACCGTGTTCCCAGTAGAATTCCGCGACCTGCGGGTCCAGCGCTGCGCCGCCGCTCACTGCCCAGAGGAGCCGTCCCCCGAACGCACGCTGAAGCCCTTTCTTGCGGGCGAACTTGCCCAGCATGCGTAGCAGGGGCTTGCTCTGCGTCACTTCCAGCACGCGCTCGCGCACCTTTTCGTAAAAACGGGGCACGCCATTAATTGCGTGAGGGCGAATCACCTGCAAATCCTCGCGCAGGGTGTCGATACTCTCTGCGAACGCTAGCTCCACACCCAGCGCCATGCTCGCCAGATAGTCGCATGTGCGGGCGTAGATATGGCTAAGCGGCAGGAAGTTCAGCATCATATAGTTGCGGTCGGGGGGCGGGAACACCCGTATCGCGGCGTAGACGCTGGAGAGCAGGTTGCCGTGCGAGAGCATGACCCCTTTGCTCTCACCCGTCGTGCCCGAAGTGTAGATGATGGTCGCGAGGCTGTCCCAGTTCAGCGTTTCAGCCGTTTCATCCACGAGGTGTGGCTTATCACGGAGAAGTCGCCTTCCTTCCTCCTGCAGTTCTCCCAGCGCGACCCAGCCCGAAAGCGGCTCAAAACTGAAAAAGTGCTTCAACGCGGGCAGGCGCTCGCGCACCTGTTCCACTTTTTGCGCCTGCATGGCGCTGGACACAAAGATAGCGACCGCCTCCGAGTCGCGCAACTGCTCCTCCACCTGGGCGGGCGTGAGCGGAAAATGGAGCGTTACGGAAATCGCGCCCGCATGCAGAATCGCCAGATCGGTTATCACCCAGTTGTAGGAGTTTTCTGCCAGAATTGCCACCCGATCGCCTGGCTGAATCCCCCGTGCAATCAAGCCCACCGCAAGCGATTGCACTGCCTGATGCACCTGACGCCACGCGACAGGCTGATAGACCCCCTCGCGCTTGACATGATAGAGCGTGGAGTCACCTAACTGCTCCACCTGCGCGCGAAACAGCTGGGGAATGGTCTTCGCTTCGTGTTCGCACCATGCGCTCTTCCAGTTCAGGATTAAAGGCTCGCCCTTGAGATAGTTCGCCGCCATCGCCTTCACCTCTCTACTGACTGTTCAGTATACCATGCGGTTATCGTTTTTCAGCACGGAGCAGCGGTTTCCTGCTAAATGAGCCAGGTGGCTAAGAGGTGATTCAGGAAAATGAACAGGCAAAAAACGCGCCGGGCGGTTCTCTCAAACGGCTGAACCTGCTCTGTCGCAAGGATGCGCACTCCACCTCGTGGCACGATTCATTTCGCCATGTGGGGCGCGGCGACCGCGCCCTGTTTGGAGCATGGACACGGGAACCGTGCCCCTCGCCATGCCCGTACGGACGTGGTTCCCGCGTGCTGTTTACTGAATTCCTCGTTCTTTGCGACAGAGCAGCTGAACCCATCGCCCCAGAAAAAACCCATCTGAACAGGGTATACTAATGTATCCATGCGAACGCAGGCTCGTTCAGGAAGGCAGACTCCGAAACGCGGGCGACGCCGCTTGTGGAAACGGCTCCTTGCGTATCTGACCCTGCTTTTTCTGTTGATGATGCTGGGGGGAATCACCTTTGTGGTGGTGCTGTACTATCAGGTCGTGCAGATGATGCCCTCGGTGAGCGTGATTGAAAACTATCAGCCGCGCGACGCCAGCTTTATTCTGTCAGCAGATGGGGTGCAGCTGGCACGGATTGCCGAAGAGTACCGCGAACCCGTGCCTCTGGAACAGATTCCCAAACATCTGATTAACGCCACCATCGCCAAAGAAGATCGCCGATTCTGGCAGCATCGGGGGGTAGACTGGCGCGGGGTGTTGCGGGCGCTCTGGGTCAATCTCACGGAGGGCGATATCCGTCAGGGAGGAAGCACCATCACGCAGCAGCTAGCGCGGAATGCGTTTCTGACCCAGCAGCGTACTTTCTCGCGCAAGATTCAGGAGATTATTCTGGCGCAGGAGATGGAGCGTCGCCTGAGCAAGGAACGCATCCTGGAGCTTTATCTCAACCAGGTCTATTACGGCAACGGGGCGTATGGGGTCAAAGCCGCGGCAAAGGTCTACTTCAACAAGCCGCTGGACAAGCTGACTCTGGCGGAGTGCGCTCTGCTCGCGGCGTTGCCGCAACGCCCGTCCGCTTATGAGCCGTTCGGGAATCCCGACGAAGCCATCGAGCAGCGCAATCTGGTGCTGGCGCTGATGGCGCGGGAAGGCTACATCACGCCCGAACAGCGCGACACCGCTAAAGCCGAACCCCTGCGCCTCGCGCGCAACCGTCCTCGCACGCGGTTCCTTGCCCCCTACGCTGTGATGGACACCATGCGGGAGCTGGAGCGACTCTACGGCAAGGAACTTATCCTGCAAGGGGGGTTGCAGGTACAGACCACCATTCATACGGGCATGCAGCAGGCGGCGGAGCGCGCCCTGCAAAACGGCGTCAAAGCCTTTTCTGGGCGGGGTGTCACTCAGGGTGCCATCCTATTGATAGACCTGCGCACAGGCTATATCCGCGCGATGGTGGGCGGCGTGGACTTTCGCAGGTCGCAGTTTAACATCATTACTCAGGGACGCCGCCAGCCTGGCTCTGCGTTCAAGCCCATCGTGTACGCGACGGCGTTCGAGTTGGGGAAACTGACTCCAGAAAGCGTTCTGCAAGATAGCCCGCTCAGCCTGCCCACTGGCGTGCGCGGCAAATACTGGCGTCCCCAGAACGCTGACGGCAAGTTTCGTGGGACGGTAACAGTGACGCGTGCGCTGGCGTATTCCATCAACATCCCCGCGGTGCGAGCTGCGCAGCTCGTCGGGGCAAAAACGCTTGCCGAGTTTGCCCACGAACGATTTGGCATTGAGTCGCCGCTGGAGCCTGTGCTACCCCTGGCGCTTGGCGCCTCGGCGGTACGCCCGATTGAACTGGCAAAAGCCTACACCGTGTTCGCCACGAAGGGCAACCGTATCGAACCCGTCTTAATCAGGCGCGTGGAGGACCGCAATCATGTGGTATTGCTGGAACAGCAAGCGCGGGTTGTGCCCCAGGTGCTTTCCGAGCAAAGCGCGGAGTGGATTGACCAGATTCTTCGGGAAGCGGTGGTGCGCGGTACGGGCAAAGCGGCGGCGCGAATCCCGAACGCTCGCGGCAAAACCGGCACCACCAGCGACCATCGCGACGCATGGTTTGTGGGCTACACAGACCACTACCTCGCTGTTGTGTGGGTTGCCAGCGAACATTATAATCCGCAGACCCACCAGTGGGAGTATCGCCCGATGAATCGGGTATTCGGCGGCACGGTGTGCGCCCGTATCTGGGCCGACCTGATGGAACAGGTGCTGGCGATTGATGCGAAATTACAGGTTCCAGATCGCACGACACCGCCTGCCGCATCGGAGCCAGCGGCGCCTGCCAGCACGGAACCCGCCGTAAATCTGCCCCAGACTGGGGGCGTGCCCCCCGACATCCCTGTGAGTTCGGAGGGGGGAACCGCCCCACCCAGCAACGAGACCCCCGCCGTTTCGCCCGCGATTTCCCCGCCCCATTCAGGCGAGCCAGCGGTTTCGGGGGCTACCCCCAGCCTGCGCGAGGCGCCCAGCACCCCCAGCGTCTCAAGGGGAGC
>JBBIQJ010000114.1:0-8353 GCA_037442385.1 Armatimonadota bacterium | reverse complement strand
CAGCTCGCGCACCTGCTCTGCCTCACCCTGGCGCAGCAGCCCGTGGTCTACAAAGATACAGGTCAGTTGCTCCCCCACAGCGCGCTGCACCAGCGCGGCAACCGTGCAGGAATCCACGCCCCCACTGACTGCGCACAGCACCTTCTCCTGCCCCACTTGCCGACGGATGGCTTCGATACTCTCCTGCACGAAGTTCGCCGGCGTCCACGAAGGGCTACACCCACACACGCCGTACAGGAAGTTGTGGAGCAGGTTCATCCCGAAGGGCGTATGCGCCACCTCAGGATGGAACTGCACCCCGTAGAGGTGGCGTCGGCGGTCGCCCATCGCCGCCACAGGCGTGCTTTCCGTCTCCGCCAGCACCTCAAAGCCAGGCGGAGGCTGCAACACCATATCCCCATGGCTCATCCAGCAGGTCAGATGATAGTCCAGCCCCGTGAAGAGGGGTTCGCTCTGCACCACCGTGAGCAGGGTTCGTCCATACTCGCGCTCCTGAGAGGGTTGTACCTCACCGCCCAGCAAGTACGCCATCAGCTGCTGCCCGTAGCAGATTCCCAGCACGGGGACACCCAGCGTGAAGAGTTCGGGATCCACACGCGGCGCGTTTGGCTCATACACGCTCGCGGGTCCGCCCGACAGAATAATCCCCTTCGGCTGGCGGCTTTTCAGGGCAGGTAAGGGCGTATCATACGGCAAAATCTCGCAGAAGACATGGCACTCGCGCACGCGCCGCGCTATCAGCTGGGTGTACTGACCGCCAAAGTCCAGTATCACCACCTGTTCGCGTACGCCTGCGGGCGCCGAAGGGGTTAACATATTGGGGTACATGATACCCGATGGCGCGGTGAAACTCGACCCCTCGCCACCGGGTTCGCCCGCTACTCGATGTTCAGCCCCTGAATATAATCGTTGAGCGCTTGCTGTGCGTCGCTGATCTGTTTCTGCAGGCGCTCGATGCGCTCGCGCGCCCCTTCAATCTCGCGCTCTTGCTGGGTCAACTTCTGCACATACTGCTTATAGAGGTCGGAGGCGCGGTCCAGCTGTGCCATGTTCTGGCGGATGCGTTCCTGATCGCGCTCGATCGACTCTATCTTCTGCTGCTCGCGCCGCACTTCGGATTGCAGGAGCGCCATCTGGCGTCGCCGTTCGATGATTTCCTCAATCGCCTTGCGCATCGCTTCCGAAGGGCGTGCGTTGCGCAGCACGAGTTGTAGGCTATCGATATCGGCGGTCAGCAGGGCGTAGGTCTCCGAGACCACGCGCTCCTCGCGCACTTCGAAGGTGTCGGTCTGGTTCGCCGTGAGGGCGCGCCTGAAGCGGTAGAAGTCGCGTGTGCGCTCTTCGGCGGAAGGCAACAGAAGCGTCCATTCGCCGTCATAGGGTTGCTCCACCAGCACAGTGCGCGGCTGTGTGCCACGATTGCGCAGGGTGTAGCGCGTGGTGCGCAGGAGTTTTGTGCGCTGCTCCAGCACACCCCGCACGATGCGAGCGGTCAGCACTTCGCGGATGATTCCGCCTGCGTCCACGCTTACCTCCACATTGGTGTCCAGCGCGTAAGTGATAACGCGCGTGTCTTTTGGCTCCACCGTATCCAGCAGTGCGTCGCCCCCGTAGGCGTCGTCGTAGTAAACCGTAACGGGTCCCTCCATCAGGGTGAGAGGGGTAGTGTTGGTGAGTCGCACGCCGAAAAGGGGGTGCTGGGCATTGCGTCCTGGGTTATAAAGCGACACGGGTTCCGCCTCTATAGTCTGGTTGATGACGGGAAGCATCGCCGACTGTTGGCGTCGGACGGAGACAGGGGTCTGCACGCGATACTCAAACAGCGCGCCCGCGACTTGCCCTTCCGCCATCGGCTCCAGGCTCTCTGCCATCGCCTCACGCGCCTCGCCTAGCGCCAGCGGACGCCCTGCGGCACCCCCGAAGGCGCCCGGGGCAGGTGCCGCTCTTGTTTTCATCTCCTCCGCATCCCTCTCCAGAGGCGCCTGAGGCACTTCGGGCATAATCCCCACATCCAGGCGCGGGCGGTACTCCGGGCGCTTGATGTATATCGGCTCATACAGATTCTGGATAAAGCTCACCGGCTTGCCCGACACTACCGTAATCTGCACATTCTCCCAATCTTCGTCGGTGGTGTTCTCCACAATCGCCCAGCCCTGTAGCAGGGGGTTGCCCTCGCGCGGAATCACGAGCCGATAACTCATTTTCCAGAGGGGCATCTCGGTAATGTAGCCAATCAGCACACGCCGCTGACCCCTGCCTGTAAAAGCCAGTTCCAGCACTTTGCGGTTGGTGTCCAACCCGCTTGCCAGCGCCGAAAGGGCGTTCTCCATCTCCTTCTGCAGGCGCTCATCCAGCACGCGAAAGCGCGACACTTCGCTCAGAGCCACCGTCGTGATACCCTCGTTCGTGAGCAGGTGGAGCATCGGTTCGGTGCGAGTTTGACCGCTCTTCTCGTCGCGGACGGCACGCTCCTCCACGCTCAAAACGGTTCCTTTGAGGGGACTCTGGGTGAAAACCTCCACAGGCACGCCGCGCAGGCGTTTGAGCAACTCCGCGCGGGAGGGGTTGTCTGCGATATTAACCGCGTAGGAGCTCAGCACACGGTTCAACGGGTCGCGCGTGGTGTATTGCACGGGTTCAATCCGTCCGCCGTCGAAGTCGACAAGCACCAGCGACTTGAGAATGTCGTTCATCTGGGGTTCGCGCAGGCTGAGCTGGATGCGCGCGTTGCCATCGACAGTTCCTGTTCGCTCGATGTAGCCAACGCCGCTACGATATAGCACCACCCGCGAGACGGGCAGGTCCACCTGCGCCAGTGCCGTCGCCATGCACAGCCCTGTTATGAGCAGCCATCCTGTTCTCATGGTTCCCTCCTGAGTTGGACGCTCAGAGGGAGTTGGCGTTGCAGGTCTCAGGCGTTCGCACTAACGCTTGCTTCGGCTTCTTGCAGGCGTTTACCCAGCACAATCCGCGTCACCGCTGCCACGCTATCCCCCGGCGCCAGGTTAATTAATTTCACCCCCTGCGCGATTCGTCCTGTAACGCGCAGGTCGCTCACCCGCAGGCGGATGCCTTTGGCGTTGGCAGTAACGAGGATGAGTTTATCATCGCGCTCCACCACTTCGGCGGCGACGACTTTGCCCGTCTTGCGCGTGATATTCATCGTGAGGATGCCCTTGCCTCCACGCGACTGCACACGGTACTCTTTAAGCGGCGTGCATTTGCCGAAGCCGTTCTCGGAGGCCACCAGCAGGTAGGCGTGGGGCACAACGCGACACGCCGCCACCAGTGCATCGCCTTTGCCCAGCCGGATGGCAATCACGCCGCCCGCCGCACGAGAGCGCACCGGCACATCGGTTTCCGGGAAGCGAATTGCAAACCCGTCGCGCGTTACCAGCAGGATGTCGTCGTTGCCTGTGGTGTGCAACACCCAGCCGAGCGAGTCGCCCGGCTCCAAATCAAAGGCGTTCAGCCCGTTGCTACGCAAGTTAGCGAACTCGCTGAGGGGGGTGCGCTTGATTTCGCCCCCACGCGTAATCATCGTGAGGTAGCCGGGCGCGTCAAAATCGCGGATGGAGACTGTCGCCGTGACCTTCTCATCGGGCTGGATGCTGATATAGTTAATCACCGCCGTCCCTTTCGCCTGGCGCGAGGTTTCGGGAATCTCGTAAGCCTTGAGCCGATACACGCGCCCGCGATCGGTGAAGAACAGAATGTAGTGGTGCGTGCTGACCTGGAACAGGTGTTCCACCTCATCCTCTTCGCGGGCAGTGGTGGCAATCACGCCCTTGCCGCCGCGCTTCTGCGAGCGGTAGGCGTCCAGCGAGACGCGCTTGATGTAGCCGTCGCGCGTAATCAACACGAGGGTCTCCTCTTCGGGGATGAGGTCTTCTTCGGAGATGTCTTCCGCCTCGCGGGCGACGATGCGGGTGCGCCGCGCGTCGCCGTGCTTCTCTTTGAGCGCGCGCAGCTCATCCTTCATAATGTTCTCCACCATGCGCGGGTCGGAAAGGATATGCTCCAGTCGCGTGATTTCGCGGAGCAGTCCCCGATACTCCTCGGCGACTTTTTCCTGTTCCAGCCGCGCCAGCTGGCGCAGTTGCATCGCCAGAATCGCGTCCGCCTGCAACGCGGTCAGCCCGAAGCGGCGAATCATTTCGCGCCGCGCGATTTCGGCGGTCTCGGAACTGCGAATCAGGCGAATAATCTCGTCCAGAAAGTTGAGCGCGATTTGCAAGCCTTCCAGAATGTGGGCACGCGACTTGGCGCGGTAAAGCTCATAGCGCGTGCGCCGCTCAATCACCGTACGCCGATGCTGGAGGTAGTGATCCATCAAATCCAGCAGGCTCATCACGCGGGGCACATTATCCACCAGCGCCAGCAGAATCGCGCCGAAAGTGGTACGGAGCGCCGTGTGCTTCAGCAGCGTGTTGAGCATGCGGTTCGGGTTCACATCGCGGCGCAGTTCGATCACCACACGCATCCCTGTGCGGTCAGAGTAGTCGGCGATATCGGTGATGCCCTCCACCTTGCCCGACTTGACCAGTTGCGCAATCTGTTCAATCAGGCGCGCCTTGCTCACCTGATAGGGCACTTCGGTAATCACAATCGCGCTTTTGCCTCCGTCCAGCGGTTCAATCTGGGTTTTCGCCTGCATCACGATGCTGCCGCGCCCTGTTTCATACGCCTGACGGATGCCCCGCGTGCCCAGAATCAGCCCCCCGGTGGGGAAGTCGGGTCCGGGCAACAACTTCATAATCGCGTCCAGCGAGCAGTTGGGATGCTCCAGCCGATAGATGAGTGCATCCACCACCTCGCTCAGATTGTGTGGGGGAATGTTGGTCGCCATCCCAACGGCGATTCCGCTCCCGCCGTTGCACAGCAGGTTCGGGAACCGCGCGGGCAGCACCGTCGGCTCCTCGGTACTCTGCAGGTAGTTGGGCATCCAGTCGACGGTCTCTTTCTCTATGTCGGCGAGCATCTCCATCGCAATCGGGGTGAGGCGCACCTCGGTATTGTGGTTGATAAACCCGTTCGCAACAAACGAGTGGCACTCGCTATCCACGCGGATGGAGTAGACTCGCTGGATGCCCGCCTCTTCGAGGACGGCAACGGGGTCAAAGAAGTAGCGATTTTCCGCAATGGCGCAGAGGAACTCGGCATCTTCGGGGCTGAGCGCCTCCATCAGCTTCGGGAGCGCGTGGGTCAGGCGGCTGAAGCGGTCAAAATTGTGCTTGCCGAGCCATTCGCGATGGCGTCGGGCGACCCTTCGTACATATGCGCTCAGGAAGGGCACTTTATCGCTCTTGGAAAGCACCTTCCCCGATAGCGATTCGATCACCTCTGTGAGCGCCTTGCTTTTCGCCTGTGAGAGGAAGCCGATATGGCGATAGTAGTGCTGCAGATTATCTGCGCCAGCGATGATGAGCCGATAGGTGCGACCGCGCGTCTTTTTATGCAGGCGCGCCACGATGCCGAAAGCGAGGAGCATCACCTGTACCTGCACGAGCAGGCGGCGGCTGCTGGAGACGAGGCTGACACGCATCAGACTCTGTCCGGAGCGTTCTACAGCACCGTCGCCCTCAAACAGCGCCCGCAGGAAGGCAGCCTGAATCGTCCGCGGCGCCCGCAGTATCACTTCCGGCACTGCCCGCTCTGACGAGCGCCCCTGCAACCCCAGATTGTTCAGAAACCGTACCACCTGCTGGCTCACCACATGCATCTGCCAGAAGGGGCGCTTGCCAAACCCTGTAGGCTCACGCAGCCACTGGTGCAGGCGACAGTCGGGGAAGCTTTGTTGCCAGCACCGTACAAACTCAGTCGCAAACTCGCCCGGCGTGCAGGTGAATTCCGTACGGTCTGTGCTGAGCGTGCCTGCAGCAATCAGCGCGCCCATCACGGTGGCGAGCGCCTCATCCAGTTGCTTGGGGAGCTGGTGCTGGCGCACGCGCGAGCCTTTGGGGAAAGTCGGGTGATAGGGCGTCAGGTCTACTGGCTCGGCGGCGTCTTCACTTTCGCCCCTGTCAATCACAAGGTAATCGCCCACCTGCAGGCTGTCAAGCGTTTTCCATGCCAGTCGGGGTTTGCCTTCTGAGTCGGCGATACAGACCAGCACGGGATGGTTAGGCGTGCCCTGAATCTCATAACCGTAGCGCGTGCGCACACGAATCGTTGGATGTTCTCCACAGTCAAACCAGCGCGTTGCGCGATTTACACGCCCCCCCACCGAGCGTACAGGCAGGTCGATCGCTTCCGACGGCGCCAGATTCGCTATCGGGATAAGACCCTGTGGCGTGCGCACCAGCGTTTCGCCCGTAACGCAGTAACGCATCGCGGCGGGCGGGTCGCCATCAATACTCCCAAAGTTCCCCTGACCGTCCACCAGGGGGTAGCGCATGTTGAAATCCTGCGCCATGCGCACCAGCGTGGGATAGACCACCTCCTGCCCGTGAGGGTGATAGTTCGCGGTGGTCTCGCCACACACTTTGGCAGATTTAGTGTGCGCCGAGTCGGGCGTCAAGCCCAGCTGGCGCATCACATAGAGGATTCGGCGCTGAACGGGTTTGAGACCGTCCCTTACATCGGGGAGCGCACGGGCAATAATCACGCTCATCGCATAGTCGAGGTAGGAGCGTTTCATCTCCTCCTCGACAGGAACTTGGCGCACCTCGCGTCCGATCGGCGTACTCATCGCAATCAATTGTACCCGATGGGCGCGGGCGTCAAAGATATGGGGCGTTCACCCAAAACATTCGCTTAGGGAGTGGGCACGGGCTGGTAATGGACTACATGCTCAAAAGCCCCTTCGTCCGAATCTGCCTGGGGAGCGGAACGGAACTCTATTCGAACGCCTTCTGTTATGAACCATGATTCGACGCGCTCGTTAGCGGTTGTCACCACAACCGCATGGAGCGTACCTGACGCCAGCGGGAAGGTGGGCACTAACTGCCATTCCTTTTCGCCGACGCGCTCGATGCGAGTGCGCACGGGGTCAAAATCGCCGCCCTGACGCTGATACTTGAGCGAGACCGAGAATACTGCAGGCGGTTTTGCATCGCCGGTCCATGCGATTCTCGGCTTGACGCGCGTGTCCACATCACGCGCGCCGTTCGGAGGCGCAATCACCAGCCCTTGCAGACTGCCCTGATAGTCGGTAATCACACTATGGCTCGTAGCGCCGCCGCATCCCGCAAGCGCGACAAGCATTGCCCAGCACATCCATGTTTGCCAGCGACGCATCTCCTTCGCTTCCTCCTCTGCACTTTGGACGAATTCGCGATGGGTTCGTTTCTTCTTCAAACCTCCCGATACTACTGCGGAATGGGGGGTAGCCTGCGGTCTACCGCTGGCTTCGTGTGCCAGTGTCGTTCCTTGCAGCGCACCTCAAACCACGGGTTGTGGTCAAACCCCAGAAACTCCAGCCGCAGGCGTCTGCATACCTCAAAGAACGCCCGCCACGCTGTCAGGTCCTCACCGTTATTCGGCTTGCGGATTTTCATCGCTAAAACCCATACTCTCTGGGGTTCACGGGGTCGCCGTTGATGCGCACCTCGAAGTGGAGGTGGGGTCCTGTGGCGTAGCCTGTGCTGCCGACGCGGGCAATCGTCTGACCGCGTTTGACCTCCTGCCCCTCGCTCACCAGCAGCGCAGAACAGTGGGCATAGAGCGTCGCCACGCCGCCGCCGTGGTCAATAATCACGGTGTAGCCGTAGCCGCGGATGTAGCCCGCGCCCACCACCACGCCGTCGTCCGCCGCAACGATTGGGGTTCCGTGCGGAGCGGAAATGTCGATACCCGTGTGCATTTTGCGCACTTTGAAGAGGGGATGCACGCGCATGCCGTAGCCAGAAGTAACCGGACCGTTCACCGGGCGGATGAAGCGCCCTGTCCAGCGTTTATCGGCGCGGGCACGTCCGGCACCTGTCTCCATCAGCGCACGCAGGCGTCGGGCAATCGCCTGCGACTCGGCTTCCAGGATCGCCAGCTGGCGCTCATAGAGAGCACGCTCTCTGGAAATCGCCTCGAGGGTCTCTTTCTTCTCCTGCTGGGCGTCTTTGAGCTCCTGCTCCTGCGCCCGCAAGTTCGCTTCCAATCGACTGATGCGTCGCACGACCGCGTCCATTTCCGCTTTCGCTTCGACGACGGCTTGCTGGTCGGCATGTACCTGATCCAGCAGTTCGCGGTCGGTCTTCACAATCTGGCGGAGAGCGTAGCTGCGGCTGCTGAGCTCCTGCAGGTTGCGTGCGCCCGAGAGCAGAGTCAGCACCGAGATACTGCGATATTTGTAGGCGGAGCGGAGTCGTTGGGCAAGCAGTTCAGCGCGGTGTTTGAGACGCACGGTCAGGATTTCCAG
>JBBIQJ010000113.1:0-8354 GCA_037442385.1 Armatimonadota bacterium | reverse complement strand
GACCTGAAAACGATTCAGGCGGCGATTACGGCAGCCGAGACGGGACACCTCGTGTTCTCAACGGTCCACACGACAGGCGCCGCACGAACGGTGGAGCGCATCGTCGATGTGTTCCCCACTGACCAGCAAGAGCAGATTCGCGTCCAGCTCAGCACGAACCTTGTGGCGGTGATTTCCCAGTTGTTGCTGCCGCGCGCGGACCGTCCGGGGCGGGTCGCCGCGTTTGAGATTATGATTGTAACCCCCGCAATTGGGCACATGATTCGCGACCGCAAGATCCACAGCATCGAGTCTGCCATTCAGACGGGGCAGCAGCTGGGCATGATTTCGCTGGACAACCACCTGCTGTTTCTGTACCAGCACAAAATTATCTCGCGCGAGGAGATGTATCGCGTAGCGCAGAACCCTGAAGAGATTGCGGCACGGTTGGGCGAGCAGTTGCCCGAAACCGCGCTGGCGCGACAAGCCATCTGAGCCATGCGCTTCAAAGAGAAGGTGGTCTGGATTACGGGCGCCTCGTCGGGGATTGGCGAGGCGCTCGCATACGCCTTCAGCCGCGAGGGCGCCCACCTCGTGCTAACCGCCCGCCGCGCCGACCGACTGGAACAGGTCAAAAACGCCTGTCAGGGACCGGGCAAAATCCTGCTCCTGCCGTTCGATGTGACGCAGTTAGACCTGCACCCGACGATGGTCGGCGCGGCGATCGAGCATTTCGGGCAGATTGATATTCTGGTCAATAACGCGGGCGTCTCCCAGCGCTCTAAGGTGATCGAGACCGACTTCAGCGTGGATCGCCGCATCATGGAGTTGAACTACTTCAGCGTCGTCTCGCTCACCAAGCATGTGTTGCCGTATATGCTCCAGCGGGGGCAAGGGCATATTGTGGTCATCAGCAGCCTACTGGGCAAGTTCAGCACGCCGCTACGTTCGGCGTATTGCGCCTCCAAGCACGCGCTACACGGCTATTTTGACGCCTTGCGCGCCGAAGTTGCTGACCAGGGAATTTTCATTACGCTCATCTGTCCGGGCTGGGTGCGCACGGAAGTGTCCCAGCACGCCCTGCGCGGTGACGGGGGCGAGCATGGGGAAGTCGACCCCTCAATTGCGAAGGGGATGGACCCGAACCGGTGCGCCGAACGCATTCTGCGGGCAGTTCACAAGCGCAAGGAAGAGGTCGCAATCGCAGGGTCCGAAGGGATAGGATTATGGCTCAAGCGCTTCACACCGGGGCTATTCTCCAAACTGATTCGGCGGGTGCGGGTAACATAGGTTCTGGGGAATGCGTGTGTATAAGAGGCGATAGGGGGTGTCTCTTTGCCCGACGGCTGAAGCCGTTCCAAATTGTCTTTGCGCTGTGTTCGCAACAAACTGTGTGGAGTGCGGGAGCTGAGCTGCCGCGCGTGCTGAAGCGGGCGCTTCAGCACGCCAAAAAGCGTTGTACGCTGCGCATACCGTTCCGAGAGCGGCGCAGTCGAGAATCTAGTGCAAAGGCACTTAATCAGGCGTTCTAAGGCGAAGGGAATTACGGTTAGTGTCGGAAGTGTCGTATCCCTGTGAACACCATCGCGATACCCAGCTCGTTGGCGGCGGCGATTACTTCGGGGTCGCGTTTGGAGCCGCCGGGCTGGATGATGGCGCGAATGCCCGCGCGCCCTGCCAGCTCCACGCTGTCGGGGAAGGGGAAGAAGGCATCGGATGCTAGCGCCGCACCCTGCGCGTGCGATTGCGCCTGTTCCAGCGCAATCCGCACTGCGCCCACCCGATTCATCTGCCCCGCGCCCACGCCCCATACCTGCTGCTCGCGGGCAACCACAATCGCATTCGACTTCACATGCTTGACCACACGCCACGCGAAATGTAAGTCTGCCCACTCTTCTTCAGAGGGGATGCGCTCGGTAACCACCTGCAGCTGCTCGGGGTTCCAGTCGAGGGCGTCGCGCTCGGTGTAGAGCAGTCCTCCCGTTATGCCGCGCACGGTGAAGGTTCCCTGAAGCGCCTGGGTCGGCAACAGGTCGCCGGTTTCCAGCAGGCGCACGCTCTGACCCCAACCTTTGCGCTCCTGAAACTGTTGCACAGCTTCGGGATCAAATGCTGGGGCAATCACCACCTCGAAGAAGTTGCCGGGGGTGGTGATGGCTTCGGCAGCCTCGCGGTCTATCAGACGGTTGGCGGCAACAATACCCCCGTAGGCGGAAACGGGGTCTGCTTCACGGGCGCGCAGGAAGGCTTCAGTAATATGGGAGCCAATCGCGACGCCGCAGGGGTTCGTGTGCTTGATGATGGCGCAGGCAGGCGCTTCGAACTCGCGTACCAGCTCCAGCGCCGCTTCGGCATCTAGCAGATTATTGTATGAGAGTTCCTTGCCCCAAATCTGGCGTGCGGTTGCGATAGTGCTGGCGGGCGCGAAGGGTTCTGTGTAAAACGCCGCGCGCTGGTGGGGGTTCTCGCCGTAGCGCAGGGTCTGAAGTCGGCGATAGGCGAGGGTGAGCGTTTCGGGCAGGTCGTCTTCGGGGTCGTATCGGCGGAACCAGTTTGCAATCAGCGCGTCGTATTCGGCGACATGGGCGAACGCGCGGCTGGCTAACAGGGCGCGCTCTTCGCGGCTCAGTCTCCCTCCCTGAAGCCGCTGCAGCACCCACTCGTAGTCGCGAGGGCGTACCACCACCGCCACATGCTCGAAGTTTTTCGCGGCGGCGCGCACCAGCGTCGGTCCACCAATATCGATTTGCTCGATCAGCTCTGCTTCGCTGGCGCCCATGCGCAACGCCTGTTCGAACGGGTAGAGATTGACCACCACCAGTGCAATCGGGCTAATCTGAAGTTGCTCCAGCGTCTGGCGGTGGGTTTCGAGACTCAGGTTTGCCAGCAGTCCCGCGTGGATGCGCGGATGGAGCGTTTTGACGCGCCCTTCCAGGATTTCGGGGAAGCCTGTGTAGTCGGAAACCTCGCGCACGGGCAAGCCCCACTCACGCAGGGCGCGTGCTGTGCCGCCTGTGGAGAGCAGTTCAAACCCGATGGCATGCAGTCCGCGAGCGAACGGCTCCAGTCCGCTTTTGTCGGAGACGCTGATCAGGGCGATGCGTGTGTCCACGCCCCAATTGTACCCTTTTGGGCACCCCTACTTGCCACTGGATGTGTGGAAGTGGGGTGGGAGGTGTTCGGGCGTCAGAGTGTCGGCGTCAGGTGGGGCGAGCGCGACAGCCGCCTCAATCGTATTCTCCAGCTCGCGCACATTGCCTTTCCAGCAGTGGCGCTGCAGGAGCGCGATGGTTTCCGGGCTGATTTGCTCAAGAGCGCGCCCGTTCTCGGCGGCGTACTTTTTCATGAAGTATTCCGCCAGCAGGGGGATGTCTTCAGGGCGCTCACGCAGTGGCGGCAGGTGAATATGCACTACTTTGAGCCGATAGTAAAGGTCTTCCCGGAAGTTGCGTGCGGCCACTTCCTGCTCCAGGTCGCGATTGGTGGCGGTAATCAGGCGCACATCGATTGGGATGCTTTCGTTGCTGCCCAGTCGCTGGATTTCGCGCTCTTGAATGACGCGAAGCAGTTTCGCCTGAACCAGCAGGGGCACCTCGCCGATTTCGTCCAGAAAGAGCGTGCCGCCGTTTGCCGCTTCGAACTTGCCGATGCGGTCGGTTTCGGCGCCCGTATACGCGCCTTTGACCGCGCCGAACAGTTCCACCTCAATCAGCGTTTCGGGGATGGCAGCGCACGAGACAGCCACAAACGGACCGCTGGCGCGATCGCTCTTCTCGTGGAGCATGCGGGCAATCAGCTCCTTGCCTGTGCCACTTTCGCCTGTAATCAACACAGTGACGCGGGTGTTTGCCACGCGCTCCACGATTTCCAGCACCGCCTGCACCGCCGGACTCTGCCCAATGAACACCGTTTTGGCAGAAGTCGCTGCTTTCGGCTTCGCGCGGGTCTTCGGTTTTCGGGACTCTTCCAGGGCGTGGCGCACTACTTTGAAGAGCGACTCCATATCCAGCGGCTTGGTGAGGAACTCAAACGCGCCGTTTCGAATCGCTTCCACTGCCATCGGGATGGTGCCGTAAGCGGTCATCATCACCACAGGCAGGTCGGGATATTTCGCCCGCAGTTTTTTGAGTAGCTCCAGCCCTGTTGGACCGGGCATCACCACATCGCTCAGCACGAGGTCGGGCTGAAACTCGTCCACCATGCGCAACCCCTGGTGAGCGTTCTCTGCCACGCCCACCTCATAGCCGTTTTTCTCGAAAGCGCGCGCCAGCACACGCCGAATGTTCTGCTCGTCGTCCACGATCAAAATTTTTGCCATCGTTTTGCTTCACCTGCCCATCCGGTAGCAAGTGCTTTCACTCCTCTGAAGCAAGTATATCTATTTTCGGCAACCAGAGGGTGAAGATAGAGCCTCCTTCAGGGGGGCATTCCACCATTACACGCCCATGGTGCCCTTCCACAATCTTTTGGACGATGCTTAACCCCAGTCCGGTTCCCCGTGTGCGGGTGGTGAAGAAGGGCGTGAAGATGCGTTCCCGCAGTTCGGGCGGGATTCCGGGACCCGTATCTTGCACCTGGATGCCGACTTCGTACTCGGTCTCGACGGCACGGACAATGACGCTTCCCCCTTCGGGCATCGCCTGAATCGCGTTCTGGATAAGGTTGCGTAGCGCCTGTTCGAGGCGAGCGGGGTCTACCTGCAGGGTCAGTTCTGGAGGCACTTCGCAGACGAGCTGAAGCGTGTTGTCTTTTTGCATGGGGGCGAAGGCACGCAGGGAGCGTTCCACGATGGGGCGAAGCGCCACACGCTGGCGTTCGATGCGAAACGGGCGTGCAAACTCCAGAAACTCGTCTGCCAGCGCCGCGAGACGCTGAACCTCCTCCTGAATCACCTCTATATACATGCCGAGGTGGTCGGGCAGGGTCTCGCGTGCGAGCAGATCCACGGCGCCTTTGAGCGCGGTGAGGGGGTTGCGAATCTCGTGCGCTATCGTGGCGGTCAGCTGCCCGACGGTGGCGAGGCGCTCCACCTCGCTCAGACGCGCCTCCATGCGCACATAGTCGGTGATGTCTTCAAACACGCATACTGCGCCCTGAATCGTGTGCTTGCCAACCACGAGTGGCGTAATCGTGAAGTTCAGGATCCGCAAGCCCTGTTGATTGTGAATCCGCACCTTGTAAAGCGAACGCGCCCCCGCGCCTTGAAGCACCGCTTCAATCGCTTCCGCGACCTGCGTGCGTTTTTCCGATTCGATCCCCATCTCTTCGAGCGCCGCTTTGTAGGGTGTGTTCTGGATATGCCTGGCAGGAATCCCCGTAATTGCCTCCGCTTTCCGGTTCCAAGTGGAGATGCGTCCTTCGGTATCGAGCGTGAACATGCCCGAACCCAGGCTGCTCAGAATATTGTTGCGAAACGCGGCGAGGCTCTGGTTTTCGCGATAGCGGTTCTCCATCTCGCGGTAGAGCCGCGCGTTCTCGATGGCAATCCCCACCTGGTTGACGAACGCCTCCAGCAGCTCGACCTGTTGGGGGGTGAAGGGTTGACCTCTGTCTTCGTTATCAACCAGTAGCACGCCGATGCACTTCCCATGCACAGTAATGGGGAGGACGCAATAGCGGTTTGCCCCGATGGCGCGCCCGAAGCCGCGCAGAAGCGCGTTTTCCTGGCGGGCGTCCTGCACAATCAGCGCGACACGCTTTTTCGCCACCATCCCCACCACGCCATGCCCTCTGCTGAAACCGCGGCGGGGGAACATTTCGGCATGGTAGCCAATCAGCAGGCGCGGCTCGTAGGTGTGGGAATCGCCTTTGCGCAAAAAGAGCGCGATTCTCGGAAAACCCACCACTTCCGTAATCTGGCGGGCGACAATCTCGAAAAGCGTGTCCAGATTGAGCTCCGCCGTGATGACCTGCGCGAGGTTCACCAGCGTGGTGAGGCGCTGGATATTGCGGTGGAGCTGCTCGTAGAGGCGGGCGTTTTCAATAGCCAGGGCGACCTGATAGGCGAAGATGGTGAACATACGCAGGTCTTCGATTTCAAAAGGGGGGTTGGGATGCAGTCGGCGAAGAGTCATCACGCCGAAGACCTGATTGTCGCGGTTGCGCAGGGGCACGCAGATAGAGGCGCTGATTTCAGGGCGCGTCGGAACCCCTTTCAGGCTAGGTTCCTGGTTCGGGTCGGTAATCAACACTGGCTCGCCGCTTTGCGCCACTCTGCCCGCAATCCCTTCGCCGAGCGGCACCGATACCTCCTGGACAAGCTCATCAGGTAAGCCGTAGTGGGCGGCGATGCGCAGGGTTTGTGTGTCGGGGTCTAACAGCATCAGGGAGCATGCCTGAGCCTCCATCGCCTGCGCGGCGCGCCGGGTGGCGTTCCACAGAAACCACTCCAGCTGCTCCTCGCCGAGCGTGAGCGCGTTCTCGTAAAGGCTTGCCACTGCCGCCAGTCGGCGCTCCGAGAGCCGCCGCAGGCTCCCCATCTCCCGATGGAAGCGCTCGTGTTGACCCAGCAAGCGTGTCAGGTGGCAGACCACATTCCAGACGGCTTCGCCCTGACGCTCGGGCGATACCCGAAGCACATAATACAGCTCAGGGACGGGTAGATCTACGACGCGCCATGCATGTCCATCAACCTGTTGCCAGTCGGCGGTATCGTATTGGATCGCTGGCGGGAGCGATACTAAGCTGGGGGAATGGGGCGCATGCGCGAGTATCACAGGGGCCCCGCGGGCGCGTTTGACCACCAGCGCGTTCCACGCGCCCGTGTGCGTCGCAACCGCGCGGATTAACTGAGTCAGCGCCTCAGTTCCTACGCCCCCCGATGCACTCTGCAGAATCGCAGCCACCCAGTCCATCAGCAGGGAATTATTCCGTGTTGCTCGCGCACTTCCTGCAGGAATTGGAAGTGTGCTTGCGAATCAGGTAAAGTGCTGGATGCAGGAGGCAAATCGATGAGTCAGGTACGATTGGGTTTGATTGGCAGTGGTGGCATGGCACGCCACCATATTAATGTGCTTCAAGGAGTTGCGGAAGCGGCACTGGTCGCTATCACGGAGCCGAGCGAAGAACAGCGTCAGCGCACCCTCGAGCGGTTTCCCCATCTGCAGGGCGTGCCCTTTTACAGCGACCATCGTGAAATGCTGGAAAAAGAGTCGCTGGACGGGGTGCTGATTGTCTCACCGCACACGCTCCATTTCCAGCAGGCGATGGACGCGCTGGATAAGGGTCTCCATGTGATGATTGAGAAGCCGATGGTTTGCACGGTGGAGCATGCTCGCACGCTGGTGCGTCGATTCCGCGAGACGGGCAAAATCGGGCTAGTCGCCTATCAGCGCCACTATATTCCCACCTACCGGTATGTCTATGAGGGCATTCGGCGCGGTGAGATAGGGCAGCCCCACTTCGTGCAAGCCATCAACCTGCAGAACTGGATGCGGGCAACGGCTGGCTCGTGGCGTCAGGACCCCGCGCTGTCGGGTGGCGGGCAGCTAAACGACACAGGCTCCCATCTGGTGGACTTCCTGATGTGGATTATCGAGGCGCCCGCGGTGCGCGTCAGCGCCTATATCAACTATTACGACCGCCCCGTGGATATCGACTCTGCGCTGGCGTTCCAGTACGCCAACGGCGCGATTGGCAACCTCTCCGTTATCGGCAGTACGACCGTCGGCTGGCACGAAGAAATTACCGTTGTGGGTTCGGAGGGCACCTATCTCATCAGGCACGACCGTCTGGAAATCTGCGATGCACATGGGCATCGCTATCCTGTGGAGAACCTGCCGCCCGGCTCCCAGCCCGTGATTAACTTCGTGAACGCGATTCTGGGGCGCGAGGAGGTGCAATCGCGTCCGGAAGATGCTCTGCGCGTAATCGCGTTCACGGAGGCGGCGTGGGAGTCGGCGCGGCGCGGCGGCGCGCCTGTCGAGATTGCCCAGCTGGAGGAGTAGACTCGGCGTTCAAGAGTCGGTGCAGCCCCCCACTTCCCGTTTTGCGGAGCGGGGGGCTTTTGCTTTATCGGGCATGGCGTCCCAGCGAAAGAACGGGGGATTCGCGGAACAGGACGCGGTCGCCGCGCCCCACGCAACGAAGCGAATCGTGCCAAGAGGTGGAATGCGAAACCTTGCGACAGAGCAGGATCACTCGAGACCGCCCGGTAGCGGGATTGGTCAACTTGATCCTCTATAGATGCGCTCCTTAAGCTGGCTTCGGAGTCGAGATTCCCCCCCGCCGCCAGCTCGTCCGGCAAAATCGCGGAAGAGGGCAGGCGCACGGCGTGTGTACCGCGCAATACGGTTCAAGTCTACCTGGAGGTACTCATGCACCAACACATTACGGAAGCCCCTAATGCCCCGCAGTCGCCTGTAGAGTGAGGCGAA
>JBBIQJ010000112.1:0-8450 GCA_037442385.1 Armatimonadota bacterium | reverse complement strand
TTCATGATTTGGGTCTACACCAGCAAAAACAACCTCGTCTACGGCGCAGGGAACGCGCTCCGCTTGCTTTCAGGGCTTGCCCTGGGGCGAGCCATATGTCCAGTAGAGTGCGCCTGCAGTAAACAGTGCGCCGCCCACAATGTTGCCCACCGTTACAGGAATCTGGTTCCAGAACCACCAGTCAGCCACAGTCAGAGGTGCGCCCATCAACATCCCTGCAGGAATCAGGAACAGGTTCACAACCGAGTGTTCGAACCCCAGCGCGAAGAAGGTGAAGATGGGAAGCCACATCGCCACGACTTTCCCTGTTGTGTCGCGTGAGGTGAACGCCAGAAACGATGCCAGAGTCACCATCCAGTTGCACAAAATCGCTTTGACGAAAGCGACCCACAGCCCTTGTGCGCCCATCTGGGCATAGGCGAGCGTCTTCTTCTCCGCTGCTGCCACTAACAGTTTCACCCACGGGTCATCCAAACGAGAGCCGTTGTGAGTCCATGCGACATACACGAGATACGCCAGAAAAAGCCCCCCAACGATATGAGCCAGATAGACGGCAAGCCAGTTGCGCAAAAGCTGTGCCGCGGTGATGCGCCGCTGAAAAGCGGGCAGAAACAACAGGGCGAAGTTGCCCGTTACCAGTTCCAGGCCCAACAGGCTGAGCATCACGAACCCAGCAGGGAACACAAGCGCCCCCACCAGAGGCATTTCGGTCAGCGCCGAAGCGTAGAACGCGAGGGCGGTGGCGTAGCCCAGCAACGACGCCGACAGGAAACCCCGCACCGCCATATCACGCACGGAGAGGTTGGCTTTCTTTTCACCTACCTCCGTTGCTTGCTCCAGTACCTCATGCGGTGGTACATACATGGCTTATCGGACACGGGCGCTCCTGCGTCCTAACTGAAAACCCAGGATTGCTATGGGAAATCCAACAAGCGGCGGCGCAAATAACGCCAGCATGCCCCAATCCCACTTCAGTTGCCCCGTGCTGGGGTCATAGCGATAGCAGCGAAAGACCAGGTTGGAATCGGGCAGGGGATAGGAAAGCACGGGGTCGCCGTTCATTTCGCGCAGAAGCGCGCGCAGTTGCACTGCACTGATCGTGCCTCCCACGTGCACGCGCACAACTCGCCCTGCACGAAGAGCAACGATCATGCCGGGGTGATCAAACTGGTCGCTTCCCTCGATGGGCTTGTACCAGAAGCCAGTAGCGCGTATCAACTGGCTCAGATGGCTCGACTCCATAACACCAAAGTACCACCTTGTTTGTGGGGGGATTCCCACTCTACGGGCAAACTGTTCCAGCTGGTCTACCGTGTCGTGCGGGTCGAAGCTCAGTACCAGCACCTGGTAGTCCCAGCGGGAGTCGTTGAAGAGCGAAGCGGTTTCATGAAGCGAGGAGAGCAGAGGCGAGCAGATGCCCGCACAGCGGGTGAACACAAAGACCAGCAAGGTGGGGCGTTGTGAGCTGAATTGCGCCAGCGAGACTGTCTGCCCATTGTTCAACTGCACGGGTGCCTCTGGCAGGGCATGGTAGAGAACCCGCTCCTCGTCAGGAAGGAGTGGGTCAAACCCTTCCAGCAAAGGCTGTGTCTGGAGGGGACTCATGCTGATCAGGAAGCTCGCAAGGAGGCATAGGCAGCGAACCATCGACGGCTCACCTCAATGAGATACAGAAGGAGGCCCAGCACGATGAGCACAACGAAAGGCAACGCTGCCATCGCCAGCGTCGCGCCCACCTCAACTTCTGGGGGGTAAATCGCATATCGGCGCGGAACCGAATGCGCACCACCCAAATAGAACATCAGCACGAAGCCGTAGCCGCCCGCCAGAAGCAAGGCGACAGTCGCGCGCACCAGCCACACACGCTCTGCTATCCCTGACAGCTCGTGAGTCAGGTGCGCCACAAAACCGAGGAGCAGGAAAACAAGCCCCACCAGCATGTAGGTGTGGAAGTGTGCAGGAACCCAGAGCGTGTTATGAAAGCGGAAATTCACCGCAACTGTCGAGTCCAGCACTGCGGCAACGCCGCCCACTGCCCAGCCGAGTGTGCCCAGGAAGAGCAAGCTGGACGCAAGGGTCCATCGCACGGGGCGCCGATATACCTGCGCCAGCGTGCCCAGTATCGTGACGACCGCGGCTGGAATTGAGACTCCATACGAGGCAATTTGCCCCAGTATCTGCACCCAGCGCGGCTGCGCGAAGTCCATGTAAAGGTGATGGAAGTAGGCGAACAGCACGAGGAACAGCACGAAGTTCCAAGCGACTATCAGTGGCACGCTCGCCTTCCACGCGTGCCCGCTGTAGCTCGGAAACACGGCATACAGAACCCCAATTGCATGATACATCGCGAGGTTGACCAGCGTATGCCCAAAGAAGAAGGTCAGATTTTTGACCACCAGCGGGTCTACCATTGAGCCGCTGAAGCGGTGAACAAACAAGAAGATGAGCATCGCCACGCCTGCCAGCATGGCGACGGTGCCCGCAATCCCGCATACGAGCGCCACCAGCACTACAGGGGGCAGTTCAGGAGCAATCGCGCCTTTCAGGTAGTGCCATCCCAGCGCGTTGGAGAGCGAGTAGCGCGAGGCAATTGCCCGCAACAGCTCCAGCTCCCAGATGAGCCACGCCACGCCCAGCACCGCCAGCGCAACGAGGAAGATATCAGCGGTGTAGCTCGCCCAGCCACCTGCCGAATTGAACGGCAACGGATACAGGAAGTACCAGCCCGGCGAAAAACGCAGCAGAAAGTTAACCACCAGCAGCACAACGCCGATTACACTCAGAATCGTGCTGAACCACAAAACACCCGTGTTGATTCGGATATGCTGGGAAAGCGCATAGAGCATCGCCACAAACGACACCGCATAGCTCAAGCCCACCAGTCCCAACCCGTGCAGCGTGAGAGATGCATAGAACCATCCCGAATCGATCATCAAGTCCTGGAGCGCCTGCGACTGATAGGCTCGCATGAAAAGTCCAAGCAGTCCCAATATCGGGAGCAAAACCAGGAACAGCGCCCCCCACACCATTGTCAAGGAGCGCATCTGCGCTTGATTACCCTCGTATGCCTCACTGCCGCTGACAGTCATCTCAGCCATTGTGTTCACCTCCGCAAGCAAAGCGTGCGGTTAGGGGGATGCCCAGCTGAAGTCGGGCTTTCCACCACATCGAACCCTGCACGCATGATATGGTGTGACAAACCACAATATTCCATGCAGAAAATGTTATAAGAACCTGGCTTGTCGAAACGCAGGAATAGGCGATTGACATAGCCTGGCATCGCCTGAACCTGACCCATCAACCGATTGTCCGGGTTATAGATGCCGACCCCATGGTTCACATCAAGGCTGGTGACACGGAACTCCACCAGGCGTCCCACTGGAATTTGTGGGCGGTTCGCAGAGGCTTTTAGGAAATCCTCTTGAGAACGAACAGGAGTCGAAGAGAGAGCGAACTGGAACTGCCTGGCGACCACATGCACCACCTCATCGGGAGTTTGGTTTCTGGGGTAGGGCATTCGGGGGACGGTGAACGCCAGCATAATGCCCAGCATCACCAGCATTAGAATAAAGAGGGGGCGGCGCAGTCGTCCTATTGCCTGATATGCCGCCTCATCGCCGCTTGCACCGCGTGTACTCAGCGCGAAGGCGACATAAATCAAAATCACCAGCGCACCGACCGACAGCCACAGGTAAAAAATTGCGATCGGTTCCATGAATTTCACCACCCTTGAGTTAGGTCAATCCACGACGGATTCGGGCTTCACAAAGACGGGTTTCTCGTCCTTGAGGGATTTGATGTACGCAATGAGCGCCTTTACCTGGTCGTCCTTCAGATGCGCGAAGGAGGGCATCGCGGGGGTATAACCCTTCACGATCCGCTTGTTCGATTCCTTGATGGACTCGTAGAGGTACTCGTCGTCTACTTTCACAGTCGAGTCATCGGAGAGGCGAATAGTTTTGCCGTACAAGCCGCGCAGGTCGGGGTAGTCTTTGCCTGTAGTGGGGTTCATATGGCAGGTGTTGCATCCCAGCTGGTAGAAAAGAACCTTGCCTTTTTTCACCATAGGATCATCGGGAGCCGTGTCCGCTTGGGCAACGGTCTTAGGTGAGTTTTCGCCCTTGACGGATGTGCCCGACTCTTCTTGACGCCCGCACGACACCAGCCAAGCGCTTGAAAGCAACAGCGCTGCTACAAGCAAGTAGGCTCGCCAAAAACGCATGACGCACCTCCATACATTAATTACCTGTACAGAAAACATTCTGTCAAGAGGTTTCCTAAAAGTGGGGTACTTACTTTTTGGAAAGTATTGGATTGGGCAGGGTAAATTGGTGGAGTCAGGCAGCCGCGTCTGGGGCATGCAGCGAGGAGCAACCTCATAGGGCTTAGGCGTTAAGCTATTGCTGTAAGGCGTATGTTTTTTACAGCTCCCGCGGCGAAGAAATCAGTCACTTCTATCTCTGGCGGGAGACTACTTCTCCGGCAGATTGGGGTCGGAACAGTAGAGAATAAGCCGTGCGCGACGATTGCGCGTGAAATAGTTCCATGCCCACTGAATCAGCACCAGCAGCTTGTTCTCGAAGCCAACAAGGTAAAGGAGATGCACAAAGAGCCATGCCAGCCAGGCGATGAAACCCTTTAGTTTCATGCGCCCAATTTGGGCTACAGCGGCTTTGCGCCCAATGACCGCCATATCGCCTTTACTGCGGTAGCGGAACGGTGGTGTAGGGCGACCTTGAAGGCGATTGCGTATCACTCGCGCCACATAGGCGCCCTGCTGAATCGCGACAGGTGCCACTCCCGGCAGCGGCACATTTCCCTGATGGGCATAATGTGCTATATCGCCAATTACAAACAGGTTCGGATACCCTGGCACCGAAAGGTCGGGGTTGACAATCAGGCGTCCGCCCTTATCGGTCGGGAGCGAAGTCCGCTCGGCAAGTCGTTCGGCTAACGGCACAGAGCGCACCCCCGCTGCCCATAGCACCGTGCGCGTGTTCAGGTGAACGGTCTCACCACGATATTGATAAACAACCTGATGAGCGTCCACCTGAGTCACCATCGCCCCGGTGTACACTTCAACGCCCAATCGATGGAGCGCCTTGAGAGCGTATTCGCTTAGCTCTGGGGAATAGGTCGGTAAGAGGCGGAGACCTCCTTCCAGCAGCACAAGGTGTGTCGACGCGGAATCAAAGTTACGGTACTCGCCCCGCACCGTAACGCGCACCAGTTCTGCCAGGGCGCCTGCCAGCTCGACGCCCGTTGGACCACCGCCTACAATCACGAAGGTCAACCACGCCTGCTTGCGCTCTGCATTGGTTTCACGCTCGGCATGCTCCAGAGCGAGCAAAACACGCCGTCGAATCTCCCGGGCATCTTCTACGGTTTTTAGCCCAGGAGCGTAGGCGTTCCACTCGTGATGACCGAAATGGTGGTACATGGAGCCTGCCGCCAGCACGAGAAAATCGTAGGACACTTTGTCTCCTTCTTGGAGAGAGACGGTTTGCGTTTGCGGGTCAATATCGACCACTTCGGCGTTCCACACGCGCGTGTTAGGCTGCCGTTTCAGGAGGGCGCGGATGGGCGCGGCAATTTCGGCGGGTCCCAATCCTCCCGTCGCAACCTGGTAAAGCAGGGGCTGAAAGAGGTGAAAGTTTCGCTTGTCTATCAGGGTAACCTCAACAGGCGCGTTTCGAAGCGCCCTGGCGGTTTGTAGCCCACCGAAACCGCCCCCCACAATCACTACATGCGGCTTACCGGAAGAGGCGCTGGCATGGGAAGCCTTGCTTATGCCCACACTTTAAGGATACCCGAAAAGGACACCTCCTGGCGAGAAGACAATCCCTCGCCAGGAGGTGGGGAAGGCTATGTCCCTTCCTGCCACGAGTTGAGGTATTTCTCCTGTTCGGGGGTGAGGTTGTCAATCGCGACGCCGAGCGCCTGCAGTTTAAGTCGCGCGACCTGCGCGTCGATCTCGTCAGGCACGGGGAAAACCCCTTTCGGCAGCGCCCCCTGATTTTTGACCAGATACTCCACGCTGAGCGCCTGATTGGCGAAGCTCATGTCCATCACCGCCGCGGGGTGTCCCTCGGCAGCCGCAAGATTGATCAGGCGTCCCTCGCCAAGCAGGAAGATGCGCCGTCCATCGTGCAGTTGATACTCTTCTACGAAGGGGCGGATGATGCGCTTGCCAACAGAGAGCCGTTCCAGCGCGGGGATATCTATCTCCACATTGAAGTGCCCTGTGTTGCACACAATCGTGCCCGGTTTCATCACGAGGAAATGCTCCTCGCGAATCACATGGTAGTTGCCCGTGACGGTCACGAAAATATCGCCAATCGCGGCTGCCTCCATGAGGGGCATCACCTGATAGCCGTCCATAAGGGCTTCCAGCGCTTTGAGAGGGTCTACCTCGCACACAATCACATGGGCGCCCATGCCGCGCGCGCGCATTGCGACGCCACGCCCGCACCAGCCGTAGCCAACCACCACAAACTTGCGCCCCGCGAGCAGCAAATTGGTCGCCCGCATAATCGCGTCCACAGTGCTTTGACCTGTGCCATAGCGATTGTCGAACAGATGCTTGGTGTAGGCGTCGTTAATCGCAATCACGGGGTACTGGAGAACGCCGTCTTTCGCCATCGCTCGCAGACGGATCACGCCTGTGGTGGTCTCTTCCGTACCGCCCAGAACGCCGCTCAGATGCTCGCGGCGCTCGCTGTGAAGCACCGTTACGAGGTCGCAGCCGTCGTCCATCGTGATGTGGGGCTGGGTGTCAATCGCCTGATGGATGTGTCGGTAATAGGTCTCTTTATCTTCACCTTTGATAGCGAACACAGCGATACCTTCGTATTTGACCAGTGCGGCGGCGAGGTCGTCCTGCGTGGAAAGGGGATTTGAGGCGCAGAGGGCAATCTCCGCGCCGCCCGCTTTGAGCGTACGCATCAGGTTGCCTGTCTCGGTGGTTACATGCAGGCAGGCGGCAATCCGCACGCCTTTGAGGGGTTTCTCCTGCTCAAAACGCTGGCGAATCAGACGCAATACGGGCATCTCATTATCTGCCCATTCCATGCGCAGGGCGCCCTGTTCTGCAAGAGCCAAGTCTTTCACATCGTAATTCATTTCGTGCCTCCTTACGCCCGAATTGTACCTGAGAGGGCAGGGAATTGCTAGTGCATATTATTGGCAACCCCCTCGATTTCCCTGAGAGTGTTCGAAAAATCCTTTTTTGCTCGACGGCTGAAGCCGTTCCCATAAGACAAAGCCGACCTTCGCCTGCTCTGTCGCAAGGATGTGTATTCCATCTCGTGACACGGTTAATTTCGCCGCGTGGGGGCGCGGCGACCGCGCCCCCACGGCTGCCCGCACGGACGCGGTTCCTGCGTCCTGTTCCCGAATCCTCTTTTTTGCAGCAGAGCAGGTTCACCCGTCCTGTTCGAAGGCGATTTTTCGAACCCCCTCGATTTCTCTTGACATCCGCCGAAAATGGGGTATAATAGAGGCGCAAGGCGGAGGGTTGCCTGAGTGGTCGAAAGGGGCCGCCTGCTAAGCGGTTGTAGGGAGGTTAAGCTCCCTACCCTGGGTTCGAATCCCAGACCCTCCGCCAGCCTACTACAATGCGCGAGTCAAGTCGGTACGCATGGTGGCTTCTCGTTCTCCTTTTCTCTCTCGTCATCACCCTCAACTTTGCCCTGTTTGGCTGGATGCTGAGTCAGCCGAGTCAATCGGCGGACAGGTCGATAGAGGGCGCGGAGATTTCGCTCAAATTGGCGTTCGCGTTTGGCTCGGATCCTGCCTCCAATCCGCTTCTGAGTCAGGCGCTGTCGGAGCTGGAAAGCCCCGTTTGGGAACAGCAGGTGCGCAAAGCGATTGTGCAGGCGTATTCAGGCAAGCAGGCATATGTGGAGACGCTCCAGCGCGCCGCGCAGCTGCCTGCCGAGGCATTGACGCCCGTAGAACGACGGTGGTACACGGCTCTCTGGACATGGGCGCTGACAGAGACGCATACGCCTGAGCAGATTCCCGCGATTCTTCACGCTCTGGAGCCGACGGTTTCGCCTTTTTATTTGCGCCTTGCCGAAGCAGTCATGGCACAAAAAGCGGGGGAGGCGGCAAAAACCAGCCAGATACGCGACTCGCTACGCAAACGCAGCGTGCTGGGAGTGGCGGTACTGTTTGCTATTTTCATGGGGGTATGCTTCGGGGTGGTGATAGGGCTGGGGGTGCTGCTGTGGGTGCTGGTGAACCCGCCACGCTTGCCCGCACGCCCGCTGGAAAACACCTCGCCGTTTGCCTTAGACCCTCTGCTATGGGCGCTGGTCATTTTTTTGTTGACAATCATCCTTGCGCCGGCGGAGTTTCTGGACCGATTTTTGCAGGGGTTCGGCATCACGCTTCCGGAAACAACGCTGTTGAATCAGCTGATGGCGTCGGCGTTGAGTCTGTCGTAC
>JBBIQJ010000111.1:0-8637 GCA_037442385.1 Armatimonadota bacterium | reverse complement strand
CTGGTCAGCAAATGATGCCGCCCGCCATGCCACCCGTGGCGCCTCCTGCGTCGGGGCAACAGCCTCAAGGCGCTCCCCAGGCGCCAGCCACTGGCGGACAGCAGACCGAGCCGATGTAGGCAGAGAGTGAACACACTGACTACCCTCCTGCGGGAGCTGGTGCTCCCGCAGGATTTTATTGTAAACCGCACCTTGATAGCAGGCAGCCAAACGCCCCTGTTCGGGTATAATACCGCGACCCTTTAAGTCTGCCCCGTGAGGCGACAAGGGAGGAAACAATGCCAATCGATCGCTCACTGAGGAAGGTGCTGGTTATCGGCTCTGGTCCGATTATTATTGGGCAAGCCGCCGAATTTGACTATTCAGGCACGCAGGCATGCCGCTCCCTCAAAGAGGAAGGTCTGGAAGTTGTGTTGATTAACTCCAATCCCGCCACCATTATGACCGATCCCGAAACGGCTGACCGCGTGTATGTTGAGCCGCTCACAGTAGAGTTCGCCGAGCGCGTCATTGCCCGCGAGCGCCCCGATGGACTCTTGCCCACGCTGGGAGGACAGACAGGGCTGAATCTGGCGACCGAGCTGGCAGTGCGCGGCATTCTGGACAGGTACGGCGTGCGCCTGCTGGGCACACCCCTGAGCGCCATTCAGGCGGCGGAAGACCGCGAGCGGTTCCGCGAACTGATGCGCCAGATTGGCGAGCCAGTGCCGGAATCATGGATTGTGGAGAGCCTCGGCGAGCTGCGCAAAGTCGCCGAAATCGCCCCCTACCCCTGCATCGTGCGCCCTGCCTACACCCTGGGAGGCACAGGCGGCGGGATCGCCCACAACCCCGACGAGTTGATGGAGATCGGCGCGCGCGGTCTGGAACTCTCGATGCGCCATCAGATATTGGTGGAGCGTTCGCTGCTCGGCTGGAAAGAGATCGAGTACGAGGTGATGCGCGACGGCGCCGATAACGCGATTGTCGTCTGCAACATGGAGAATGTAGACCCGATGGGCGTCCACACAGGCGACTCCATCGTGGTCGCGCCGTCGCAAACGCTTTCGGATTTTGAGTATCAGCTGTTGCGCACAGCGTCGCTCAAAATCATTCGGGCGCTAGGCATTCAGGGCGGGTGCAATGTGCAGCTGGCACTGAACCCGAACGGCGCGGACTACTATGTGATCGAAGTCAACCCGCGCGTGAGCCGCTCCTCCGCGCTGGCTTCCAAAGCCACAGGCTATCCGATTGCCCGCATCGCCGCCAAGATTGCGATTGGACTGCGACTGGACGAAATTCGCAACCCCATCACGCAGACCTCCGCGGCGTTTGAACCTGCACTGGACTATTGTGTGCTGAAAATCCCCCGATTCCCCTTCGACAAGTTCCCCACGGGCGACCGCACGCTGGGCACACAGATGAAAGCCACAGGCGAGGTGATGGCGATAGACCGCACCTTCGAGGGCGCGCTCATGAAGGCGGTGCGTGGGCTGGAAATCGGCGTTTTTGACCTACGCTATCCGGGCGCTTCCAGGCTCAGCACGATGGAGCTGGAAACTCGCATCGAAACGCCGAACGACCTGCGTCTATTTTACATCGCCGAGGCGTTTCGGCGCGGCTGGCTGGTGGAAGAAGTTCACGCGCTCAGCAAAATAGATCCATGGTTTTTGCACAAAATCCGTCAGGTGGTGGAGCTGGAACAGGAGCTGATGCGTCAGAGCAAGCCGCTGCGCGAGGCGTTTCTGGGCAAAAACGACGAGTCGCTTATCGCTCTGGTGCGCAAGGCAAAAGAGTGGCAGTTCCCCGACCGATTCTTGGCCCAGATTACAGGCTTGCACGAGCGTGAAGTACGCGCGGCGCGCAAACGCTGGGGCATCCTGCCTGCCTATAAAATGGTGGACACCTGCGCTGGCGAGTTTGAGGCGTACACCCCCTACTTCTACGCCACCTATCACGGTGAGAACGACCGCCCTCCTGCCGATGCCCCACGCAAAGTGCTGGTGCTGGGGTCAGGTCCCATCCGAATCGGGCAGGGAATCGAGTTTGACTATTCCGCCGTGCATGCGGTTAAAACCCTGCGCGAGCGCGGATACTACGCCCTCATTCTTAACAATAACCCCGAAACCGTCTCCACCGATTTCGATATTTCCAGCGCGCTCTACTTTGACCCCATCACGCTGGAGGATGTGCTGAACCTGCTGGAGTATGAGGGGAATGTGGAGGGCGTAATGGTACAGTTCGGCGGGCAGACGGCAATCAATCTGGTGAAACGCCTTCAGGAGTTCGGCGTGCCGATTCTGGGCACGCCCGCCGAGTCGGTGGATATTGCGGAAGACCGCTATCGGTTCGATGCGCTGCTGCAAGAGCTGGGCATTCCCCGCCCGCCGGGACGCGCCGTAACGACGCTGGAGGACGCACTGGCAACGACGCATGCCGTGGGCTACCCCGTGCTGGTGCGCCCCTCCTATGTGCTGGGCGGACGCGCGATGCAGATTGTGCGCTCCGATACCGAGCTGGAAACCTACTGGCACTCTGCGGTGCTGGCGTTTCCCGACGCGCCTGTGCTGGTGGACAAATATATCGAGGGCAAAGAGGCGGAAGTGGACCTGATTGGCGATGGCGAGCGCGTGCTGATTCCCGCGATTATGGAGCATATTGAGCGTGCCGGCGTGCATTCGGGCGACAGCATGACGGTGGTGCCGCCGCAAACTCTCACGGATTCGGAGCAGGCACAGATTGTAGACTATGCCCTGCGGCTGGGGCGTGCGCTCAAAGTGTGTGGGTTAATGAACATCCAGTTTGTGGTGCAGGATAGGAATGTGTATGTGATTGAGGTGAACCCGCGCGCGAGCCGAACTGTGCCTTACCTCTCCAAAATCACGGGGATTCCGATGGTCTCGCTGGCGGTACGCACGCAGCTGGGCGAACGGCTGGAGTATACGGGTGTCGCGCCCCCGCCACGATGGGTCGCCGTGAAAGCGCCTGTGTTCTCCTCGCTCAAATTGAGAAAGGTGGAGGTAGCGCTGGGTCCCGAAATGCGTTCCACTGGCGAAGTGATGGGCATAGACCGCGCCTACGCGCCCGCGCTCTACAAAGCGCTGGTCGCCAGCGGCACCGTGCCCCCTCGCAGGGGGAATGTGCTGCTCACTTTAGCCGACACCGATAAGGCGGAAGGTGTCCGATTGGCGGAAGCGTTCCACCGGAGGGGGTTCAAACTTTACGCCACGCTGGGCACGGCGCGCGCCCTGCAAAAGGCAGGCTTGCCTGTGCAGGTCGTGCCCAAAATCGGGCAGGGTAAGCCTGACCTGCTGACCTATATCACCGAGAAGCACATACAGCTCCTCATCAACACGCCGAGTCCTGACCATAAGGCGGAACAGCAGGGACTTCTGATTCGGCGTGCGGCGGTGGAGCAGGGAATCCCGTGTTTGACCTCGCTGGACACCGCATGGGCGCTGCTGATTGCCCTGGAAGCCCAAGCGTTTGAAGTGGAACCGATTCAGACGCTGGTGGGCGAGGCGGTTAGCACGCTCTCCAGAGCCTGAATGAATCGGTGATTCTGCTCCCTCGTGCCCGTGTTCACGCGCAGGTAGGTGGGCAAGCCGAAAACAGCGCCTGTGCGCACCAGCACACCATGCTCGCGCAAAAGCGCCTGCGCCACCTGCTCCGCGCCTGCGCCGACCTCTATCAGAATGAAATTCGCCCATGAGGGGACCGTACGCAACCCCAGCCGGGCGCACTCCGCTTGAAAATAGTCCAGCCCTTCCCGATTGAGCGCCCGTGTGCGTGCCACATGCGCCTGATCCTGAAGCGCGGCTATCGCGGCGACCTGTGCCAGGCGGTTCACATTGAACGGCTCGCGCACGCGCTCCAGCGGGTCTAAAATCTCAGGGCGCGCAACCGCATAGCCGATACGCAATCCCGCCAGCCCATAGGCTTTGGAGAAAGTGCGCATCACCAGCACATTACGCCCCGCGTGCACATAGTCCAGCCCGTTCGGGTAGTCGGGGTGATCCACATACTCATAATAAGCCTCATCCAGTACCAGCAACACATGGGGGGGCAGGCGTTCCAGCAGCCAGTCCACCTCGGCGCGGGTCGCCAGCGTGCCCGTGGGATTGTTCGGGTTCGCAAGGTAGAAGAGCTTCGTTCGGGAATCGACGCGCTCCAACATGGCAGGCAGGTCGTATCGGAAATCAGGCGTGAGCGGTACTTTGTGCAGCACTGCCTGATTAAGCTGGGCGGACGCCTCGTAGCGCACAAACGAGGGGTCGCCCATAATCAAGCCATCGCCCGGCTCCAGATAGGCGATTCCCAGCAGGTGGATAATCTCATCGGAGCCGTTGGCACACAGGAAGTAGGCTGTGGGTAGCCCATAGAACAGGCTGAGCGCTTCTCGAAGCGCTAGGCAGCCGCCGTCAGGATAGAGGTGAACCTGATTGAGGTGCGCCTGAATTGCCTGCGCAACGAGGGGCGACGCCCCCAGCGGATTCTCGTTCGCCGAAAGTTTGACAATCTCGCTCAGCCCCAGCTCCTGCTGGAGCTGTTCCAGAGGCTTGCCCGCCCTGTAAGGCTGCATCTGTTGCACATGCGGTCGCGCTTGCACATCCTAAGTATACCTCGCCTGGAACCTCCCCGAAATTCAGACAGTTTAACAATTTGTCGGCAGGAGGATGCCTGTCAGTGGTGTATAATACTCATTAACCGTTCGTTCGAGAACGGTGCAAACCTGAAACTTGGTCGAGGAGGTATGACGATGAAGCGACGCGGCTTTACACTGATTGAGCTGTTGGTCGTTATCGCGATTATCGCCATTCTGGCGGCGATTTTGTTCCCTGTGTTCGCCCAGGCACGCGAGAAGGCGCGCCAGACCTTCTGCGTCAATAACACGAAGCAGATTACGCTGGGCATGCTTCAGTATGTCCAGGACTATGACGAGGGGTTCCCGTTCAGCATCTACATGGCTCCGCTGGGACCGAACAATGCGTACTGCGCATTCACGGTCTACCATGCCATCTATCCCTATCTTAAAAACGCCGACCTGTCGGGATGCCCTTCCGACCGTGAAGCGTGGGATGTGCGCACCGCGTTCCTGCCCCTGGAGATGTGCCCCAATAACGCGACCTCTCCGTTCAAGACCACTGCCTACATCGCGAACTGGGAGATTGTCGAACGCGGCAGCCTACCACTTCCCAACTTCCCCTGGCCTGGCTTTCCCTACAGCGTGAAGCTGGCGATGATTGACGATGTAGTTAAGACAACCGTCCTTTACGACGGGGTGTTGGGCGACCATCTGGGGAACGCGGGCGGTCTGGGCAGCTACACGCAGGGGCGCCACAACGGTGTTGCTTCAGTGGGCTATGTGGATGGGCACTCCGGCAACGCCAAAACGCGCCTTATACAGGGGGGAACCGTGCGCGTTCGGGAACAGGCAAGCAAAACTCGTCCGCTCTATGCCGTCGAGCAGCCCAACAGTCCGTTCCGAACCATGGGCAACTTTATCTACTACGGCATGAGCGGCGTGGTCAGCCAGTTCCCGACAGGACACCCGCGCGCGGGGCAACCATGCCACTATGCGCCTGTCCAGCCCAATCAGGGCTACACAGGTCAGCCCAACCACTGCCGCAGCCCGAACTAAAGCCGTCCCCAGCTTGGTTCCCCCTCTTTGGGGGAACCAAGCTCGCATGAGAACCTCAGTCCCTCTACCTCCTCACCCGGCTCCTCGGCGCAATTCCCCCCTACATGTACGCCCCCTTTCACCAAACGCCCCCAGATTTAGGGGCGAATTTAACAATTCACCCCCCTGAACCCTTGACAAGCCTGTCAACGGGTAGGGTATACTCTCCTTGCAACCACAACACCGTGTATCGCTACAAGTTGTGGGTTGAGGACGCGAAAGTCGCAAACAAGCATAACAAACTACAACATATGGAGGGTTATGGCGATGGCGCTGTTCGAGAAACGGGTGCATCTGAAGCCATATGAGTATCCCGACCTGTTGAAGTTCCGGGACGCCATCCGTCACTCTTACTGGCTGCACACCGAGTTTGCCCTCTCAGGCGATGTTCAGGACTGGTACGCTCGCACGGAACCGCATGAACGCAACGCGCTCAAAAACACCCTGCTCGCCATCTCCCAGATTGAAGTTTCGGTCAAGACCTTTTGGGCGCGCATCTACGACCGCATGCCCAAACCCGAAATCGCCGAGGTCGGCATGACCTTCGCCGAGAGTGAAGTGCGCCACGCGAACGCCTACTCGCACCTGCTGGATATTCTCGGCTTGAGCAGCGAGTTCGAGAAAATCTACAGCGTCCCCGCCCTTATGGAGCGTGTCCAGTATCTGCAGCTGGCGCAGGAGGGGCTTCGCAGCAGCGACAACCGCCAGTTCGCGCTCACCCTGTTGCTGTTCTCGGCTTTCGTGGAGCACATCTCGCTTTTCTCCCAGTTTCTGATTATCATGGCGTTCAACAAGTATCGCGCGGCATTCAAGGGCGTCTCGAACATCGTGGAGGCAACCAGCAAAGAGGAGCAGATTCATGGCATGTTTGGCGTGGAGCTGGTACGCCTTCTCCAGCAGGAGTACCCGGAATGGTTTGGCGCGGAAATGGCGGAAGCCGTCCTGCAAGCGGTAGAGCGTGCCTACACCGCAGAGCAACGCATTCTGGACTGGATTTTTGAACGCGGCGAGCTGGAATACCTGACCTACGCTCAGGTGGACGCCTTCTTGAGAAACCGTTTCAACAACTCGCTGCGAAATGTGGGGATTCGCCCAGCATTCACTGTAGATGAGACCGCGCTGGCTGCCGCACGGTGGTTTGACGAAGAACTGCTCGCCACCAAAGAGAACGACTTCTTCAACAAGCGGAGCATCACCTACTCCAAGAAGATGAAAAGCTTCAGCGAAGATGCACTTTTCTGAACACACCATGCGCGTGGGGGCAACTCCCTCACGCGCGCTCAAGGAGGTCCGTATGAGAACCACCTCTGAAAGACCGCCTTTTTACTGGCTCAACGAAGAGAGCCGCCGATTTCTCTCGCGCGATTATCTATTGCCGGGGGGCAGCCCCGAAGAGCGCATCCGCCAGGTTGCCGATTATGCGGAGGCGCTGTTGGAAATTGACGGCTTCGGCGACAAGTTTTACAGCTACATGGCGCGGGGATGGTACTCGCTGGCTACCCCAATCTGGACGAACTTCGGGCTGCGACGGGGACTGCCTATCTCCTGCTACGGGAGCTTTATTGAGGACGACTCGGCATCGATTCTGTTCACGGCGTCGGAAGTCGGGATGATGACCAAGCTGGGCGGCGGTACTTCAGCGTACTTTGGGAAACTGCGCCCGCGCGGCGCCCCCATTCGCGATAACGGCTACAGCAACGGCAGCTTCTCGTTTGCCAAACTGTTTGACCGTATGATTGAAGTCTTCAGTCAGGGCAGCACGCGCCGCGGGCAGTGCGCCGCCTACATCGATATCGAACACCCGGATGCGGAAGAGTGGCTCTGGATTCAGCGCGAAGGAGGCGAAATTCAGCTGCTCTACTGGGGCGTATGCGTGGGCAACGACTGGCTCCAGCAGATGCGCGACGGCGACACCGAAAAGCGACGCCTGTGGGCGAAAGTGCTGGAATCGCGCGCCGAGGTGGGTATCCCCTATATCTTCTTCAAGGACAACGCGAACGCTGGCGCGCCTGAGGTCTACAAGCAGCTCGGCAAACGTATTTACGCCTCCAACCTCTGCACCGAGATTATGCTCCCTGCCTCGCCCGATGAGAGTTTCGTGTGCTGCCTCTCCTCGCTCAATCTGCTCCACTACGACGAGTGGAAAAACACCGACGCTGTGGAAACGATGGTCTTCTTCCTCGACGCGGTGATGGAGGACTTTATCCGCCGCGTGCGCGACATCCCGTTTATGCAGCGTGCGTACAACTTCGCAGTGCGCCACCGGGCGCTGGGGCTGGGCGTGCTGGGATGGCACTCGCTGCTCCAATCCAAACGCATCCCGATAGAGAGCATGGACGCCTACCGCCTGAATGTGGAGATTTTCCGCACGATTTATGACCGCGCTTATGACGCCTCAATGGAGCTGGCACGCCGCTTCGGTGAGCCAGAATACCTCAAGGGCTACGGCAGGCGCAACACCACCCTGCTTGCAATCGCTCCTACCAAGTCCTCGTCGTTTATTCTGGGACAGGTGTCGCCTTCCATCGAGCCGTACATGAGCAACTACTATGTGAAAGACCTCGCGAAAGTCAAAACCACCTTCAAAAACCCGTACCTGCAGGAAGTGCTCCGCGCACGAGGCAAGGATACTGATGCCGTCTGGCAAAGCATTGCGGAGCATGACGGCTCAGTGCAACATCTGGACTTCCTGAGCGATGAAGAACGCGACACTTTCAAGACCTTCAGCGAGATTTCGCAGATGACCCTGCTCCAGCAAGCTGCTCAGCGACAGGCGTTTATCGATCAGGGACAGTCGCTCAACCTGATGATTCATCCCGAAACGCCCGTGCGTGATATTAACCTGCTGATGCTTCGGGCGGCGGAACTGGGTTTGAAATCGCTTTACTACCAGCATAGCGTGAACGCGGCGCAGGAGTTCAATCGCGAGCTATTGCTCAGCTGCCGCGTGTGTGAGGCATAATTACGGGTATGCAATT
>JBBIQJ010000110.1:0-8690 GCA_037442385.1 Armatimonadota bacterium | reverse complement strand
CCCCAGAGACCCCGACTACTTCTGGGGTTAGTAGCGTTGTTGGGAACGGGGCGCCAGTCCGCGCCGAATTCGCTGTTGACCAGCTGGTCTATCGCGTAGCGGATGCCCGCCTCGGCGAAATAATCGGCGCTGAGCCGCTCGCGCGCGGTGCGCACATTCAACAGGTTCCGCGCGATGACCGAGATGAACACCGCGCCCAGCACCAGCAGCACAAAGCTGACCAGCAGGGCAATCACCAGAGTCTGTCCTGAATGCGTTCGTCTCATCGTCGGTCACCTCTTTACTGTGCGCGAGCGCGCACGATGTTCGGTAGTTCCACCTGCGTTTTCTGGGTGATATTCACCGCGCGGTCGGCGCCATAGAATCGCACGCCCACCACCAGTTCCATCAGCCGCCGCGTCTGATAGTCCGCCACATACGAATCGGTCGACAAGTTGTTTTGATAGGCGAAAGTCACGATCACATTATTCTGTCCGGCTGGCAGGGGCATCTGCGGATCGGAATAGAACTCAATATAGCCGCGTAGCAGGGGCGCATACTTGTAAAAATTCTGCGTGATTTCCGCCTCGCCGTAGGTGGCAATCAACTGGCGCAGGGGCACCACATCCTGATAGAGAATCCGGTACTGATTCGGTCCCACGGGCGAGGTTGCCGAAGAGACCCGCTGATAGCGGATAGGGCGTCCGTAGTTTGGTCCGGGGCGCTGGTCCGGACCAATCACGATTTCGGAGCCGGGCACGATGGCGCAATCCAGCAGATTGAGCGGTCCGTAGATGGCTGTGTCGTCGATGCGCCCGTTGTTGTTGGTGTCCATCAGTGAGATGGCGCGTTTGACATTATTCTGCGTGCCATCCTGAAGCGCCGCGCGATACTCGGCGTTGAAGCGCGAATTAATGGTCGTCGCATACGGCGGTCCTGGGTCGTTGAAGGGCGTGTAGAAATCGCCTGTGCTGTAGACCAATCCTTCACGAGGATACGCCAGCCAGTACGGCATCGCGAAGTTCAGCGTGCCCGACTCGGTATCGATCATAAAGCTCAGCGCTGTCTGCTGAGAGTCGCCCAGGTCAGGCGGCGAGGTCGGAGTGGGCGGGTTCGCAGGCGGCTCCTGATACAAAATGCGGTAGTTAATTTCGCTGATCGAAGCCACCTTCCGCTGAATCACGCGGTTGCCGTCGAACCAGTACCAGTAAAGTCCCCAGTACGGTGGGCGGACAGGAACCCCCGGTGGCTGGTTGTCCAGATCCACATAGAAATACTCCAGCGGTTGATTGTTCTGGAGGGCGTCGGGGCGACTGCGGAACACCACCAGCCGAAACTCGCCTGGCGTCATCTGCCACAAGCCATGGGGGAACCGCACCCGCACGGGCGGATGCTTGGGCGACTCGCTATCCAGACTCTCCGTCCCCACGGGCGCGCCCATCTGGTTAACCACCTGCCCAGGTTTCAGCTGAAACAGCGGCTGCACCGAAACGGGGTTGCCGTTGTTGTCGTAGGTAACCTGAACCATGTCCACTATGCCCAGTGGTACAATCGGCTTGGCTACCCTGCGCCAGCCGTCGCGCTTGGAACCGTAGAAGAAGTTGGGGTCATAAAAATCTTCAGGTCTGTCGAACAGTTCGGGGTTCAGGCGCCACTGATTGCCCACGCGTACATAGAGGGGGAACTCGGCGCGGTACAGCACCGCCAGGTTTTCTTTGGCGGCTGCCAGCACATTGCGCCGTTCTTCCGGGTTGAAATAGGGGCTGGTGTTGTCCATCGTTCCGATGAAGTAACGCACCACCACACGCCCGGGCGCAATCGGCACCGCCAGTTCGTTGACCCCGAACGGGATATCGGAGGTCGGGTCGTTGGAGGGCTGTCCGGGATCGCCGTAGGCAGGCGGTACGAGGTCTATAATCGCGCCTTCGAGCGTGAAGCGCTGGGGGTTGCCGTTGGCATCTTCCACATAGAAGTAGAGTTCGCGCCCTGCGGTGTCAAAGACATACGCCGCGCGCTTGAGGTCGTTCTGAATCTGGTTCATGGCGAGGCGCACGGTATCCTGCGCTTGCGCTTGTGCCTGCCCCTGCCGTGTGTAGCGGAACCCCTGCACCAGGGGCACCAGCAGCAGCCCCAGCAGGATTGCCGTAATCGCAATCACCACCAGCAGCTCCACCAGGGTAAACCCTCTCGTCCGCATCGCCTGCCTATCCCGCATCGTCATTCTCCCTTGTTAGACTCGCTCAACAGAGATTCAGGTTCCTCACTCTGCCCTCGAGAGAACCTGATCAAAGTCCAGGCGCACTGGGCGACCAGAGCCTGTTACTTCGTAAGTCAGGCGCACTTTGAGCGACAACCCCTGCACGCCGCGCAGGGCGGCTCCTGTTACCTCAGGCGCCCAGCGCACCGCGTCTGGATGAAGCTGGGTCAAATCGGCATAGACATAGCCTGTATCATCTGGCGCGTCAGAGATGCGGAACACCCCGTTCGTGCCATGCCGTATCGCGCCATCCCCTGTCTGGTACCAGTATTCACGAATCTGGATCGTCTTGCCTGCTTCGCTCCTATTGAAGTAGAGGCGTCGCTGGCGCGGAGTCCTGTCGCCCTCGTAAGCTCCTTCGAAGTCGTACCAGCAGGCGTCTACGGGCATACCCACCAGCGCCGCGCTGACAAAGTAGCGTTGCGCCGCTTTTTGCACTGACATCGCCCAGTTGTCATGCACTTTGTAAAGCACGCGCACCTTGCGTCCTGTCCATGCGCGGTCGCCAAACTCAATAATTCCCGCGCCGTAGTCCACTGACACAGGCGTCCTGAAGTCGCCAATAGGCTCCCCCTTCTGAACGAAGAGCGACTGCCCGCTGATGAGGTCAATGACCACCACATCGGCATAAGCAGGGTTGCCCTCCATCTGGTCAGGGGATGGCAGGGGCGTCAGGTCGCCTCCCAGTCGAAGCCCGGGGTAGAGTGTCTGATCGTTTTGCAGGTCGCCGAACTGCTTGAGGTCGGTGAACACCAGCCGCAAGCGGAGGTTGCTGGGCACAGTCAACTCCTCGGAGATGATAGACCAGTCCTGCACCGTGTAGTCGATATTGGCGTTCAGGGGGCGTTCGCCGCGCCAGTAGCGCTCATAGGCCCCCGATGCATAAGGGCTGAACATCAGCGTGCCCAGTAAGAGGTTCATCACCTTGTATTGATAGGGGTATTCCGGATCCCATGGGGCGTTTGCGTTCAGCATTTCGAACAGGCGCGCGCAGGAGTCGGAGTCGGGTACAATCCCGGCGAACCCCGCAATCTGGTTCACGGGCTGGTAGTTCTCTGGCGGCTCGCCTGCCACAGGTACGGTGAGCGGCACCCATATCGCGTAAGGCGCGTTCGGCGCGGTGGGCGCGAGGCGAATCACGGTAGACACCTGACGCACGTCGTAGTGATCCCCATGCACCACGAGATAGGTATAGTCCACCTTATAACTGATGGCGCGATTGCGCAGGGGACGCAGCAGAATCAAACCGTTCTCGTAGTCAATTCCGTAATCAAACACCCGCAGGTTGCGCCACTGGTAGTCGGAGTCCAGCACAAATCGGCGCATCGGGTTGCCGTACACCTGCAGATAGTTCGCCATGATGTTGGGATTGTTGCGCAGAGGCTCAGGGGGCAGGGCTATCGGGGCGAAGGTGGTGGTGTAGAGGATTCCTTCGCTAATCTGGTTCATCGAGCCGGGCAGGGCGCCGGGCAGTCCCAGCGTCGCACGCTCGCCAATCACGCGCCGCACCCGATTGACCCCCGAAGCATACTCGGGGGGCACACCGTTCGGCAAGTCGGGCTGCACGCCGAGGTCATCAGGCGAGACGGTGGGGTCTAACTCAATCAGCACATCGCCGTTCACAACCTGATAGCGGATGGGCGCAATCGCGTAGGGGAGGCTCTCCCGACGCATCTTGAGGCGTTCCATCTCGCGCTGCGCCAGCCGTGTCGCCGCCTCGCTCTGCCCCGAACGCTTCAGCGCCAGAAAGCCGCTCGGATAGAGCCGTATAAACGCCAGAATGGCGATGGTCAACACGCCAATCGCCACCAGCACCTCCACTAACGAGGCGCCTGCCCGTATTCTATCCCTGCCAGTCATTGGTTATCCACCTCATACAACGCTGTGCATCCTATCAAACACACGTTCCCGTTAGGGACGTGCCAGGTACGGAGTATTGAACATAAACTCCGAATCCATCACCTTCACATTCCCCGTCAGGAACAGCACGATATCGTTTTTGGCTTTGACAGGCTGATTCCCCTGATAAGAGCGATGATAAGAACACCAGGTTACCACAGCGGTTGTATCAGGATTGCGATAACCCAACTGGCGCGGGTTGTCTATGGCTTTGGGACCCACAGGGCTGTCGAAAAACCCTGCCCCATACTGGGGGGTCTCCCGTTGGTTTAGCTGCGCGTTGGTCCAGAAAAGCGTGTAATGCACCTCGTAGACGCTGGTGTTGCCCACCTTCCCGATGGAGTAGCTGTCGTAGCGATAAAAGCAGACTTCGGGGCTGCTGGGGTCTGCAGGGTTCAGGCGAGCGTTCTGCCCTGCCAGCGCGTGCCCTTGGGGGTACACCGCGCGCGTAATCAGGCGTTTGTCGTCTACAGGATTGTTAGGACAGAGGAAAATCTCATCGTTTCTCAGGTACGAGCCGAGCGGTTTCGGCGCCAGATTAAACGGAACCGCCGCCTGCTGGTTGCAAGTCAGCGCGCCGTTGGCATCGACCGCATACGCGCCCAACACCGGAGGGTACGCGCGGTAATCGTCCTTATAGTTCTGGAGCGCCACATAAATCTGGCTGAGATTCGAAATGCATCGGCTGCGGCGTGCATTTTCCCGAACTGTGCCCGCAATTGGGAAAATAATCGCCGCCAGAATCGCGATTATCGCGATCACTGTCAGCAATTCAACCAGCGTAAAGCCCGTTTTTCTCATCGTCATCGTTGCCCCCTGTTCGCCTCTGTGTCTTTGACAGAGGCGAGTTTCCAAAGGTTCCCGAATATTATGGCATATCGGGTGCAGGAGGCTTATTCTCCTGCAGCACGCCGTTTCCTGCCATTTCTCTCTATCGAACGGTTAAGACCTGCCCTGCGGACGAAAGGTTCCAGCGCACGAGTAGGGTGTCGCGCTCGCGCTGGGTATTCACAGGCAGGGGGTTGCCCAGTGTATCGGTGAGCGTTACCTGCCCCTTCAGCCCGCGGATGGCTATTCGCGCGACGCCATTCGCGCCCTCCGGTCCCTGAAGCAGATAGCTCAGGGCGCGTGGGGTCTCGTTTTGCAAAACGACTCGCGCGTTGGTATGTAGCAGCCCCGCCCGCTGAAGGCGAGCGTCTACCTGCAGAAATAACCCTGCGTGGTTCGGCTCGATGGGGATATCGTTCTGAATAGGCAAGCGTGGGTGCAGCACATCCAGATAGGTGCCGCGGAGGGTGGTTGTGCGATAGGTGCCCCAGATGGCTACCCAGTCGCCGCGCCTGGCAAGGATCCGGGCGCGTTCGCGGTAGCGAATCCCTGCCCAGGCACACAGATAGCGTAGCACGGCGCGCCATATCTCGTCGCCCCGCGTCAGGTTACCAAGCGCGCGCCCCGAGACCCCCAGAAACGCAATCCCACCCCGCCCGACGCGCCTGATAACGCCCACAGGCGCATCCTGCCACAGATAAAACGGCTCGCCTTCCGCCACCGCGTAGCGCGTCAGGCTCTCGTCGCGTCGTACAGGTATTGGGGGCAAGTCGGGGCGTGTGGGACTCAGCACGCGCTCAGGATAGGGGGGTATGGCGCTGATTTCTAGCAGCCACTCTTGCGCTATCTCCGCGCGAAGCGTGATGCGCTGTGCCTGCGGAAGGGGAAATCGGTAGGTGAACGAAGCATTTCCATCGGCGAAACGCTCCCCGCTTGCGTTCCGCTGGCTTCCCTGCTCGTGATAAAGGAAAAGCGGCTCTGCAGGTGTTCCTGGCGAGAACGCGGCAAGGGTGCGCCCGTCGGCTTCCAATCGCACCCGACGTACCAGCGCTCCCCAGCCCGTTTCGGGCAAACTGTCCCGAAAGCGCACATAGACCGTTTGCCCCGCGTAGGCGCTCAGGTCAAACTCCGCCCAACGGCGGTTGAGTGTGCCCGGCTGAGGCTGGTCGCCATGACGCCCCAGCTCGCGCCACGCCTCGGGGGGTGCAGGCTGGGCAGGCTCAGTATGAATCTGCGCTGAAACATCGCACTTCGCCAGCAGCCAGTGAAGCGGCGAAGCGAACCCTGCCTGCTGCCATGGGGACGCGGCAAGCGCGTCCGAGTCGCTCGTGCCGCCGACCACCACCAGCCAGCCACCCTGACGCACCCATCGCACCAGCGTGTCCACCTCCGCCTCCCGCTGGGGTTTAACCCTCTCAGGTGTCCACACTATCAGGCGCACATCCCGCAGAAAGTTCGGCTCCCCCGCCCGCTGAATCGGAATCATCTGAACGGGCACGCCCGCATGAATCAACGGCGCCATCAGCGCCATCAAATCGTCAGACGCTTCGCTGAAGAGCGCCGCTATCCCCTGCACGCCCGCATCGATGCTCACGGTGCGTTGTGCGGCTAGCGATTCTATCGCCTGCACAAGGCTCAACCGCACGCTGGCGTCTTCAGGCGACATCGTGTTGGGAACGCGCTCAGGAAAAGGGGGCATCTCATAACCCTGCACCTCCGGGAACATCGCCGACGCAACTGCGCTCATCAGGAAGACCGACTGACGCCCAGCGGTTGCCTCTTCCGAAAAAGGGTTCATCCGAAGCCAGAGTGAGCTGTTGCTCTGGCGTGTTAGCCCTGCCAGCGACGCATACTGCAGGTAGGCGCACGCAAAGGGCAGCGACTGCGCCTCCCCCCGAAACAGGATGGGCGCACACGCGGCTCCCACCTGCCCCATCACATCCTGAGGCGAATGGGGAATGCCTTCACCCTCTGCGGCGAAACGGAGCGTTATTGCAGGACGCGGCTTCAAGACTCCCGCCGAAGCGCTCAGAAGCCGCTCCACGCCATCACCGATGCCGTCGCTGTCCTCATCCCTGTCGGTTGCTGCCACCTCCACCGAGAAGATGCGCACCTGCGTTCGACGCAACGACTCCACCACGACCTGCAAACTCTGAATGGCTGGCTGGAGAGGAATGCGCACAGTGAACCGATAGCTCTGATTCCCACGCACAAGGCTCCGTACTGCCAGATCACCCACTTCTGTGCGCAGCCGGATCCGCCCTGCGCCGCTTGCCTGCACCACCACCGAGACCGCCATCCCGCTCAATACGCGAAACTCATACACCGCACGCCCACGCGAACCTATCAGGCGTGCCCGCCCCTCAATGCGTGAACGCTCCGCATGAATCAAAAAAGGAGACTCGCTGGGAGGAACAATCTGCCATCGAAGCGTTGGAACCAAGCCGCCTTGCCTCTGCATAGACCCCTATTGTACCCCCAACAAAAAAGAGGAGTAGACGGGCTTGGACGCCTACTCCCCAACCTTGTGTGTGAGGTGTTCACCTTCCTTCTGACCTTAATTATACACCATTTTCCGATTTTTCCTGCCAATTCTCTGGGGAATTGGGCGATTTCAGCGCCAATCTTTGCAGGACTGCCTCCAATGCCTGCGCCTGTTCCTGAGAAGAGTCGCGCCCAATCTCATACACCTCCCCCAGTTCGTCTTTGACAACAACGGTGTAGAGCGCGTCTTTGGGTTCAAGCCGAACCTCCTGAATCGAGTCAAAGCGCACGCAGTCTACGGTGGCAATCGCTCTGCCCGACAAACGCAAGATCCGTCGTGATGGGAGATCGATGTGCGCGACAATCGCCCAACGCAGCCGCTACCAGAAGAGCGGGGTCACCAGCAGCACCACCAGCAAAAAGAGCAATCCGTTGTTGACGACCACAGGAACCGCCAGCGCTTTGCGAACGCCTTCCCCGCCCCAGAAGGCGTAGAGCGCGACTGCCGTGTAAAACAGCCCCTGAATCAGCCCAAACGATGCCAGATATCGATGAAACGCAGAGATGGAAAACCTTTCATAAGAGCGCATCAGGGGAAGCCAGTAGAGCGCACGCCGCACCTCCGCCACAGGATACCAGATAAACAGTATGCCTGCGGCGGCATGCCAGAGTGTGCGCGGCTCCAAAAACTGCCTCACCGTCCACCAGCAGCCAATCCACACCACAAAAAACCAGCCCAGCACCATCAAGAAAGCATCGAGTCCTCTCGACTCGCGCATGGAAAGCACGAGCCAGCCCCGTGCGTGCCGTTCCACCCGCATACCTTTCAGTTTACCCTGCAAAGGAAACTCTTTGTGGAACTTTTTCGTTTTTAAGTATGGTCTTACCCGATGGGGTTCAGGGGAGGTCGGTACGAAAAAGTGGGGGCGCAAGTTCCCGTGCCCGCCGTTACCTTCCCCCTTGAATCCAGAAGGCGAATTGTGCTACAATTTAGGCAGGGTGAAACCTGTCCCTGTCGCTACCGATAATAGAGATGGGTTTCCCCTGTGAAATCACGGAGGTTATATGGAAACAACCTATCAATACGGCAAAAACGCCGTGCTGGAGGGTCGAGCATGATGTGGCAACGGTTTACAGACCGTGCGCGCAAGGTTATCTTCTATGCGCAGGAGGAAGCGCAGCGGCTGGGGGAGTCTCAGGTCAGCACCGAGCATCTCCTTTTGGGACTGGTGCGTGAGTCCGA